>NZ_CP088149.1:4476666-4782083 GCF_002845275.2 Pseudomonas sp. S06B 330
CTTCCATCTGGTGATCACAGGAAGCACATTGATAGTCGTACAGGGGCATAGGCGTGTCTCGTTAACCACAGCGCGGGCGGGTTCAGGCAGTAAAGAGCGGGATTATATATGGTTAAGGAGTGCTGTGCAGCCCGGCAACCGACTAGCGTCATACCTGTGTGCCGAGCAGATAGACGACACAGACCACCCGAATCAGGCCGCTGAAATTTTTCACCCCGCCATGGCGCAGGTGCACCTCGCGGTCTACGTAGGACAACACCGCGTTGACTGAGCACTGGTTGGCCTCAGCGATACGCTCAAGGATGCGCCAGTAGACCTCCTCCAGACGCAGGCAGGTGGCAAACCCATTCAACCGCACCGAGCGGGATAACGGCTGAGCCAGACCCATATTGAAATTCGCCTCGAACGGATCGACACCCTCCTTGCCGGGCACACGCCCTCCGCGACTCTTCCATGAAGACATACAAGCACCACGCGATTTAACTAACAGGGAAATAACCCTGAGTAATGTTATTCACTCAGAGACAGGCCCTAATAAAGCGCTGTAGTACTGATGGCTTCCAGCGGACCTACTTAACGCTCGCTGTAGGATTGCTCAGCAAATTGCCAGGGATCGAATAACGAATAGAACGCTTTCCCTAGTAACGATAAATACCTGGACATTCGATAAATCCAGGTATTTATGTTTTTCCGATTACCGCGTAACGGACTTATCTCTCTTCTAGCAGCGAGCGCAGCATCCAGGCCGTCTTTTCATGCACCTGCATACGCTGGGTGAGCAGGTCTGCCGTCGGCTCGTCGCTGACCTTATCGAGCAGCGGGAAGATGCTGCGCGCCGTACGGGTCACGGCCTCCTGCCCTTCCACCAACTGCTTGATCATTTCATTGGCGGGCGGCACGCCCTCTTCTTCCTTGATTGACGACAAGCGTGCATATATCGAGTAAGCCCCTGGCGCTGGGAACCCCAGAGCACGGATACGCTCAGCGATGGAGTCTACCGCCAGCGCCAGTTCGTTATATTGCTCTTCAAACATCAAGTGCAATGTGCGAAATGCCGGACCCGTGACGTTCCAGTGGAAGTTATGGGTTTTCAGGTACAGTACATACGTGTCGGACAAGAGACGCGACAATCCATCGACAATGGACTTGCGATCTTCTTCGCTAATACCGATATCAATAGCCATGCGATTCCCCTTTCTATGATGCTTGATGATCAAGTAGGTACACCCCACTGTATCAAGACTTGCCGCTGGCTGCAGCCTTGCCCCTGCGACACAACGCTGCAGGCACCGAGGGCTCGGGCCGAGAGCCAAGCGACACACGGTTTGCCGATGATTTGAGAAGCCAGGGGCTTTGCTGTTAAATAGGCGGCGTGCCGCCCCTGAAGATTGTCAACGCAGGGGCGTATAGGCTGACCTTTTCTCACGTTTTTGCGCTTCTCAAGCCAATGCGCGCCGTGATGTCAGCTCTTCCTGTGATATGCCTTATCAATGTGAGCCAACCAACATGTTCAAGATCGTCCACCTGTTGACGGGCGCTGCAGCTTTGCTGCTGTCCTTCATCCCGAGCCTAAGAACCGACGCAGTTCCCCTGCTGCAGCAACCGGAAGCCGTTTACCTGGCGCTCTTCGGCCTGCTCAACCTGCTCCTTGCCCCCGTCGTGCCTCAGCACTACAAAGGCGCACGCCTGCATTTGCAACGCCTTGCCAGTGCTCTGCTGGTACTGGCCGTGGTACTGCAGACCCTGACCCTGCTGGCCCGCCCGGAGCTGGGCAACCTGCCTGCGCTGGCCAGTTCGCTGTTAGCTGTCGCGCTGCATCTGGTCGCTGGCTTGCTCAAAACCACCAGCGCGCGCAGCCAGCACACGCAATACGACATGAGCAACCGCGATACCGGCACGGTCAAGTGGTTCAATACCTCCAAAGGTTTTGGCTTCATTTCCCGCGATTCAGGCGATGATATCTTCGTGCACTTTCGCGCCATTCGCGGCGAAGGTCACCGCGTACTGGTCGAGGGCCAACGCGTGGAGTTCTCCGTGATGAACCGCGACAAAGGCCTGCAAGCTGAAGACGTGATCGCCGCCCCACGGCGCTGATCCGGCAATAAAAAACCGCGGCGCCTGGGCGACCGCGGTTTTTTTACGTCTGCATCAAGCGCCTATTAATAGTGAGGCGGTGGCGCCTCTTCTTCGCTGCTCGAGTACTGACCGACCATTTCCTCGTAACGCTTGAGCAAAGCGCCCATCTGCAGCTGCAGGCGCTCCACCACCCGCTGCTGCTCAACCAGCACATCATTGAGCGCCTGAATTGTATCGTCCTGAAAGGCCAGGCGGCTTTCCAGCTCGGTTACCCGCGCTTCAAGTGTCATTTTTCACACCTCGGCGAATGTAAAGTCGTCGTCCAACACCGTCGCCAAACGCTGGCGGATCTGCGCAATGTGCTCGACGTCATACGCCACAGCCGGCTTGGTCCCCCAGACCGGCGCAGGCCAAGCGGGATCATTACGTCGGCGGACAATGACATGCATATGCAGTTGGCTAACCACATTGCCCAGGGTCGCGACATTCATTTTATCAGCGGCAAAACTGTCTTTAAGCGTTTCAGCGAGGAACGTGGTTTCTTTCCAGAGTTGCGCCTGATCACTGTCATCAAGTTGAAATAATTCACTGATATCAGCGCGGCGCGGCACCAGAATAAACCAGGGATAGTTGGCATCCTTGCTCAGCAACAGCCGGCAGAGAGGAAAGTCCCCCAGTACATAAGTGTCTTCTTGAAGACGCGGATCCAAACTAAACACAGGGGAATCTCCTACACCCATTTAATACTTTGTCCACGCAACGCACCGCAGACCGAATGCTGCAGGATACCTCCGATTGCTTGGCGGAGCATGGTCAGCCTGTCAGCAAAGTCGACAAACGCACCTCATTCAGCCACGTTCATACGCCACACCGGCGAAAAATGAGCAGGTAACAGGACCCACGGTAACGAAACGCTACTTTTCGCACCAAAATGAGGCTTGCCCCGCACGAACAGCACCCAAAGTATCCGTAAACTACTCAGCACGCAGGATTTACGGTAACGATCTGACCTAAAGGACAGCTTTTAGTTTTATTCCAAAACAAGCTGGCCAAACGAACCAACGGATCTTAGCCCCCCGGATTTACGGCACCGAAAGGTTTTTTTTCAGGCAGTCGTGAAAATTTTGTGAACTGCGCCCTCTTTTGAGCACGCTTGTTGCATTCACATCCGCCACAGTCGGCACGACACCTGCACTCATGCGGTGGAGCGCGACAAATAACACAGTTGCATGGGTAAACCAGGGAGTACTGGGGGGCCAAGAGGCTAGATTGTTTTTACCTAACCTTAAGCCGCCCGGACCAGCGCTGGAGTTGTACGCCCCGCAGAAACGGGACGTGATTTGCGACAGGGACTTAACCGTTAGCGACATGACCGTAAAGTTACCGAAAGGTTCTTTTCCCCCATATCGCCAACTACAGTCTGCGTGATATACATTTCCGCCGACACAAAAAGAAAGAGCCGCGCCGTAAAAAAAAATCAAAGGCGACGGCAGTACTCTTCCTAAAAACCAAAGGAGCAAGTCACGATGCGCGTGATGAAGTGGAGCATGATCGCCCTGGCTGTTGCAGCCGGCGCCTCGCAGATGGCAGTAGCCTCGTCCCAAAGTGAGTCCAAGGGCTTTGTAGAAGACAGCCAACTGAACGTCAAAACTCGCATGCTGTATTTCAGCCGCGACTTCCGTAACAACGATGATCCAAAAAGCCGTTCCGAAGAGACCGGCCTGGGCTTTCTCGGCACTTACGAATCCGGCTTCACTCAAGGTGCTGTCGGTTTCGGTGTTGATGCCATTGGCATGCTTGGCCTGAAACTGGACAGCGGCAAGGGCCGTGCCGGTACCGGCCAGTTCCCTACCGGCTCCGACGGACGCTCCGAAGACTCCTTCTCCGAAGGCGGCGGTGCAGTCAAAATGCGCATCTCCGACACCGTCCTGAAATACGGCACTCAGTTCACTGCCATGCCTGTCCTGGCCACTGACGACAGCCGTCTGCTGCCAGAAACCGTTGAAGGCTTCCTGCTCACCAGCCAGGAAATCAAAGGCCTGGAACTGAATGCCGGTCACTTCACCTCGCTCAATGCCCAGTCGCAGTCATATCACGACAGTATCGGCGGCCTTGACGAAAACCGCCAAAAGAAACCAGGCCTGACCAGTGCCGACGTTCTCGGTGGTAGCTACTCCTTCACCGACAACCTGAGCACCAGCCTCTATTACTCCAAAGTTGAAGATTACTGGCGCAAGTACTACGCCAACGTCAACTGGGCGCTGCCAATCAATGATGACCAAGGTCTGGTGTTCGACGTTAACTTTTATGACACTAAGAGCGACGGCGCTGCGCTGTATACCGCCTATGACGGCGACAAACTGGACAACCAGGCATACAGCCTGTCGGCTGCCTACAATATTGGCGCTCACACCTTCACCCTGGCTCACCAGCGTGTAACCGGCGACGGTGACTACGGTTATGGCGTCGACGGTGGCGGTACCATCTTCCTGGCCAACTCCGTGGCCCGCTCTGACTTCAACGCCGAAGACGAAAAATCCTGGCAGGCTCGCTACGACCTGAACATGGCCAGCTACGGCGTTCCAGGCCTTAGCTTCATGACCCGTTACGTTACCGGTGAAGGCGCCAACGTCGAAGGCACCAGCAATGGTAAAGAGTGGGAACGTGACATCGAAGCCAAGTACGTCCTGCAAGAAGGCGCTGCCAAGGACCTGAGCTTCCGTATTCGCCAAGCCACCTACCGTTCCGCCGACGGCGTTTACTACGGTTCGTCATCGCTGGACGAACTGCGTCTGATCGTCGAGTACCCGCTGAGCATCCTGTAAGCCCCGCGCTTTCAGTATCCCCAGTACGAAAGAGCCCGGCACTGCCGGGCTTTTTCTTGTCTCGATTCGGGCTGACAACGCCTTCGTGCTCCGGCATCCTGTACGCCACCGAATCGCCCCCGTACAATGCGGGGTCATTTAAAGTCTTAAGCAACCGACAACGGCCTACCATGCGCACCAGTCAATATTTGCTCGCCACCCAGAAAGAAACCCCTTCCGACGCGGTCGTCATCAGCCACCAGCTCATGCTGCGGGCCGGCATGATCCGCAAGCTCGCATCCGGCCTTTATACCTGGCTGCCGATGGGCCTTCGGGTAATGCGCAAGGTTGAGACCGTGGTCCGCGAAGAAATGAACGCCGCCGGCGCCCTGGAAGTGCTGATGCCGAGCATCCAGCCTGCCGAGCTGTGGCAGGAATCCGGTCGTTGGGAACAATACGGCCCAGAGCTGCTGCGCTTGAAAGACCGCCACGGTCGTGACTTCTGCGTGGGCCCAACCCACGAAGAAGTGATCACCGACCTGGCCCGCAACGAGCTCAACAGCTATAAACAGCTGCCACTGAACATGTACCAGATCCAGACCAAGTTTCGTGACGAAATCCGTCCGCGCTTCGGCCTGATGCGTGGCCGCGAGTTCATCATGAAGGACGCCTACTCCTTCCATGCCGACCAGGCTTCCCTGCAGGAAACCTACGACCGCATGCACCTGGCCTACAGCAACATCTTTACCCGCCTGGGCCTGGACTTCCGTCCTGTGCAAGCCGACACCGGCTCGATCGGCGGTAGCTACTCCCACGAATTCCATGTACTGGCAGAGTCCGGTGAAGACGACGTGATCTTCAGCGACAGCTCCGACTACGCCGCCAATATCGAAAAGGCCGAGGCCATTCCACGGGAAACCGTGCGCCCGGCGCCTAGCGAAGAATTGCGCCTGGTCGACACCCCGGATGCCAAGACCATTGCGCAGCTGGTGGAAAACTACAACTTGCCGGTCGAAAAGACCGTCAAGACCCTGATCGTGCACGCCGCCGAAGAAGGCAAGCTGATTGCCCTGATCGTCCGTGGCGACCACGAGCTCAACGAAATCAAGGCCGCCAACCTGGAACAGGTTGCCAGCCCGCTGGTCATGGCCACCGACGACGAACTGCGTAACGCCATTGGCGCCGGTGCCGGTTCGCTCGGCCCACTGAACCTGCCCCTGCCGTGCATCATCGACCGTTCGGTTGCACTGATGAGCGACTTCGGCATTGGTGCCAACATCGACGACAAGCACTATTTCGGCGTCAACTGGGAACGTGACCTGCCCGTTCCGCAAGTGGCCGACCTGCGCAATGTCGTAGAAGGCGACCCAAGCCCAGATGGCCAGGGTACTCTGGTGATCAAGCGCGGCATCGAAGTCGGGCACATCTTCCAGTTGGGCACCAAGTACAGCGAAGCGCTCAAGTGCCAGGTCCTGGGTGAAAACGGCAAGCCGGTGACCCTGAGCATGGGTTGCTACGGTATTGGCGTGTCCCGCGTGGTGGCTGCCGCCATCGAGCAGAACTACGACGAGAACGGCATCATCTGGAGCGACACCCTGGCGCCGTTCCAGATCGCCCTGGTACCGCTGCGCTACGAAACCGAACAGGTGCGTGAAGCCACCGACAAGCTCTACGCCGAGCTGACTGCTGCCGGATTTGAAGTGCTGCTGGACGACCGCGACAAGAAAACCAGCCCAGGCATCAAGTTCGCTGACATGGAACTGATCGGCATTCCACACCGGATCGTGATCAGCGACCGCGGCCTGGCTGAAGGCAACCTGGAATACAAACACCGTAAGGAGCGTGACGCACAACCGCTGCCATTGGCCGAGGTGGTGTCCTTCCTGCAAGCTCGCATCCGCCGCTAAGCCAACGCAAGAGTAATCATGTTCAAGCGAAGTACCTTTACCCTGGGGGGCGCCGCACTAAGCGGCGCCCTGTTGCTCAGCGGTTGCGCCAACCAGATGTCCCAGCGCAGCGAGCATGAGGAACGCATCGAGCGCAAGCTGCTCGAACATAGCCTGCAGATCGATGTCGGGGACCCCAAGGTACTCGAGCTGCCGCAGCGGCGTGTGCGTATTAACGAACAGAAGAACTTCGAAGTCACTGAGTTCGAAGTCACCCGTCGTTACGATCGCTACACGCCCTACCAGCCCTGGCGGGAAGTCTACGAGATTCCGCTGGGTGCGGTGGCCGTGGTCGCCGGTGTCGGCGCCAACGTGGTCAACATCTTTGCGCTGGGCAACCTGCCCGATAGCGTCACCCGTGACTGGTTCAGCTACGGCGTCGACGGCCTCAATCCCTTTATGAACGCCCAGTCCAATGGTCGCTCCCAGCAGAACCTTGCCGGGATCACCGAGGTACAGAAGGACAAACGCCAGGAGTACACCAGCCTGCCGTGGAGTGATCGTCCGGTCGAGGTCAAGGCTGGCAAGGTCAGCCATAGCCTGACCACGGACCGCAACGGGGTATTGCTGCTGAATTTGCTCGACAGCCCCTTCTCTGAGCAGAACCTGACGCACATCGGCACCCTGCACCTGCAAGTCGCCGATGAAGACAACAATGTCCGTGGTGATGCCAGCCTGTTGATTAGCAGCAACTTGCGCAACAAGCTGGTGGAAGCCCACGACCTGATCTTCGATGATCTTGAAGATGATGAAGTCAGTCAGTGGGTGCACCGGGTCAAGCGTCTGTCGGAGTTGGGCCTGGAAGAAGAAGCCAGTGAGCTGGAACAAAGCCTGATTGAGCTCACCCGCAATGATCCTGAGCTGCAACAGGAGTTTCTGCAGTCGCTGACCAAGGATGCCGGCCGCCTGGTTGCTGATCCTGGCGTGCATTGATTACTGAACATCGATCCGTTGTAGGCGCCAGCCTTGCTGGCGCTGGGATCGCCCCAGGGTCAGGTCTCAATCGCGACTAAACAGCTCCAGCTGTTCATGGCCACCCCGCAAATCCTGCAAACGCACACCAATCCCCAACAACCGTACCGGTTTGCTGCCCCGGGCAAACGCCTGGCTGAGCAATAACTGGTAACTGCCCAAGTCGCGTCCGGCACCGGCCTGTTCCAGAGTCGTCTGGGTAAAGTCGTGAAACTTCACTTTGACGAAGGGCTTGCCCGGTCGGTAACTGTCATCGATACGCGCCATTCGTCCCGCCAGGGTTTCCATCAGTTCCGGTAGTTTTTCCAGGCAACTGGCCAGGTCAGGCAGATCCGTGTCGTAGGTGTTTTCCACACTGACCGACTGACGACGGCTGTCATTGTGCACCACGCGATCATCGATACCCCGCGCCAGCCCCCACAGCCGTTCGCCAAAGCTGCCAAATTCGCGTGCCAACGCCAACCGACTCCAGTCGCGCAGCTCCAGGCAGTGGGTGATACCCAGGCGCCCGAGCTTGTCGGCGGTTACCTTCCCCACACCGTGCAACTTGCTGACCGGCAGCGCGGCAACAAAGGCTTCGACTTCATTGGGGGTGATCACAAACAAGCCATTGGGTTTACGCCAGTCACTGGCGATCTTGGCCAGGAACTTGTTCGGTGCCACCCCAGCCGACACCGTGATATGCAGTTGCTGGGCTACCCGACGGCGAATATCGGCGGCTATGCGCGTGGCACTGCCGGCGAACCAGGAGCTGTCGGAAACATCCAGGTAGGCTTCGTCCAGCGACAACGGCTCGATCAGGTCGGTGTAATCGCGAAAGATCGTGTGAATTTCCCGAGATGCTTCTTTATAAGCATCCATACGTGGCTTGACGATCAACAAATCGGGGCACAGGTGAAGTGCATGTCGGGACGACATCGCCGAACGCACCCCATACGCCCGAGCCTCGTAGTTGCAGGTAGCAATGACGCCACGCCGCTCAGCCGAGCCCCCTACCGCCAGCGGCCGTCCAGCCAGGCGCGGGTCGTCACGCATTTCAATAGCGGCGTAGAAGCAATCGCAATCAATATGGATGATCTTGCGCTGGGACATCGGCAACCGTTGGTAGAGATGAACAATCGTGTAGGCAGTATCTCATTCCACCGCGCCTGCGCACCACAAGCACTGGATAAACATCCACGCCTTTACCCTCAATCCCCAGCACAGCTACCCTGCGGGGCTAATGGGAAGCGCTAAGCATTTGAACAAAAAAGGATTTCTTAAAATGAGCGCTTGACACCCCAGCGCAAAACTGTAGAATTCATCTCACAGGCGCGGGATGGAGCAGCCTGGTAGCTCGTCGGGCTCATAACCCGAAGGTCGTCGGTTCAAATCCGGCTCCCGCAACCAGATTAAGAAAAGGCCACTCTTCGGAGTGGCCTTTTTCTTTGCCTGAAATAAGTACTCAGGCATAAATTTATTGAAAATCAATAATTAAGCGTTGACAGCCTAGTCAAACGCTGTAGAATCCGCCCCACAGACGCGGGATGGAGCAGTCTGGTAGCTCGTCGGGCTCATAACCCGAAGGTCGTCGGTTCAAATCCGGCTCCCGCAACCAAACAACAGAAAAGGCCACTTTGAAAAAAGTGGCCTTTTTTGCATCTGCAATTCGGTCATCCCCCTCCCCCAGCCCGCGCGGCAATATGAATTTTGTTTAACTATCCTCTAGGCAGGCAGCGGCCCGATCATAGGCGCCACTACTCTCCATAGGGATTGCTACCTTGGCTGGATACTTTCCTCCTGGCGTGCACCATCAACGAGGTGCTTGATGCGCAGCCAGAGATCCGAAACAGAAGCGCCCGTTACCTCCGCTTTGCCCAACGCCGCCCAGCATTTGCGCTGGATTGACCGCTTGAGCCGCTACCGTCAGCCCATCAGCCTGGCCGTGACCTTGCTGCTGTTCACCATTGCCCTGATCGCCTGTCGCCATCTGCTCAGCGAACTGGACATCTATGTACTGCATGACTCGTTGCTCGCTGTACCGCCCGCAGCCCTGACCGGCGCAGTTCTGACCACCGTCGTCGGCTTCATCATCCTGCTTGGTTACGAATGGTCAGCCAGTCGCTATGCCGGCGTTCAATTGCCGCTACAGACCTTGGCCATGGGTGGGTTCAGCGCGTTCGCCATTGGTAACGCCATAGGCCTGTCGCTCCTTTCCGGTGGCTCGGTACGCTACCGGCTGTATGCCCGCCAGGGTGTTGCTGCCGCTGAAGTTGCACGCATGACCCTGTTCGCCAGCCTTTCGCTGGGCTGTGCGCTGCCGCCGCTAGCAGCCTTGGCAACCTTGAGCAACTTGTCGGCGGCAGCGGCAGCGCTGCATCTTCCCCAAGCACTGCTGGCAGCTATAGCCCTGGCTGTACTGGGCCTGGCACTGCTGTTGATGTACGGCCTGTACCGTCGCCGCCTGCCGGAGCAACCCCTGGCAGACAATCTACTGGTGCGCATCGGGCGCCGCACCCTGCGCCTGCCTGGAGCACGCCTGACTTTCCTGCAATTGCTGATTACTGCGCTGGATGTTGCGGCAGCGGCGACCGTGCTGTACCTCCTGCTACCGGATGCGCCGCCCTTCGGCGCCTTCCTACTGGTGTACCTACTGGCCCTTGCTGCGGGTGTACTTAGCCATGTGCCCGGCGGCGTCGGGGTGTTCGAGGCAGTCCTGCTGGCGGCCTTTGCCGATCAGCTGGGCGCGGCGCCGCTGGCTGCCGCCCTGCTGCTCTATCGCCTGATCTATGTAGTGCTTCCGCTGCTGCTGGCTTGCGCCCTATTGCTGGCCAGTGAGGCACGGCGCTTCATCCTTGCCCGTCAGGCTATCAGGGCCGCGTCTGGATTGGCGGCGCCGGTACTGGCCGTCCTGGTGTTTCTCTCCGGTGTCGTACTGTTGTTTTCCGGAGCAACCCCGGAGATCGACGAGCGCCTGCAACACCTGGGCTTTCTGATCCCTCATCGGTTGATCGACGCATCGCATTTCGGCGCCAGCCTGATTGGCGTGCTATGCCTGTTGCTGGCTCAAGGCCTGCGCCGACGCCTGTCCGCCGCCTGGATGCTGACGACCATCTTGCTGCTGGTTGGCGCCCTACTCTCGCTGCTCAAGGGGTTTGACTGGGAAGAGGCCAGCATCTTGACCTTCACGGCCTGCCTGCTGGCCCTGTTCCGCCGCTCCTTCTACCGCCCCAGTCGCCTGCTGGAGCTGCCCTTCTCGCCGGTCTATCTGGCCGCCAGCGCCTGTGTTCTGGGAGCATCGATCTGGTTGCTGCTGTTCGCCTATCAGGACGTGCCCTATAGCCATCAACTCTGGTGGCAGTTCACCCTGGATGCCGACGCCCCGCGCGGCCTGCGCTCAGCCTTGGGGAGTGCGGTATTGCTGGTGGCAGTGGCCCTGACGTGGTTGTTACGCACCGCACGCCCGGTGATTCACCTACCGAACGCGCAAGAACTGCAACGAGCCAGCGTGATCCTGCAGGCTTCCGACCAACCGGATGGCGGTCTGGCGCTGACCGGCGACAAGGCCTTGCTGTTTCATCCCGATGGCGATGCCTTCCTGATGTACGCCCATCGCGGCCGCAGCCTGGTCGCGCTGTACGATCCGATCGGCCCGGCACAAAAGCGAGCCGAGATGATCTGGCAGTTTCGCGACCTGTGTGATGTGCACCACGCTCGACCAGTGTTCTACCAGGTGCGCGCAGAGAACCTGCCGTTCTACATGGACATCGGCCTGACGGCGATCAAGCTCGGCGAAGAGGCACGGGTCGACCTCAAGCGCTTCGACCTGGACGCCAAGGGCAAAGAGATGAAGGACCTGCGCTACACCTGGAATCGGGGTGGCCGCGATGGCTTGAGCCTGGAAGTGCATGAACCGGGACAAGCGCCCCTTGATGAACTCAAGGTCATTTCCGATGCCTGGCTCAGTGGCAAGAACGTCCGCGAGAAAGGCTTCTCCTTGGGCCGCTTCAGCCCCGAGTACCTACAACACTTTCGCATCGCCCTGATTCGCTTCGAAGGGCGCCCGGTAGCCTTTGCCAACTTGCTGGAAACCCATAGCCGAGAGCTTGCCAGCCTCGACCTGATGCGCGCCCACCCACAAGCACCGAAGCTGACCATGGAGTTCATGATGATCGGCTTGATCCAGCACTATAAAAGTCAGGCTTACACCCGCTTCAGCCTGGGCATGGTGCCACTTTCCGGCCTGCAACCCCGCCGTGGTGCGCCGTTGACCCAACGCTTGGGCTCGATGGTGTTCCAGCGTGGCGAGCAGCTCTATAACTTTCAGGGCCTGCGCCGGTTCAAAGACAAGTTCCAGCCGGACTGGGAACCCCGCTACATGGCTGTGCCCGCCGGACTCGATCCACTGGTGGCACTGGCTGACACCGCCGCCCTGATCGCAGGCGGCCTGACCGGACTGGTGAAACGCTGATGATTCGACGCTACTGGCTGCACCTGCTGGCGGCCCTTCTACTGGCTCTACTGGCTGGGGCCTTGGGCTTCTGGCTGTGGACCCGCCCCGCACCTGAGGCGCGCCTGGAACACCTGACCCTGGACGATGGCAGCAGCCTGACCCGGGTGACCCCTGGCACCCACCCCAAAGCACGGGTAGCCGTTGCCGTGCTGCAAGATCAGGCGCTGACCGACAAGCAACTGCTGAACCTGAGCCAAAGCAGTGAGGCGCAAATGGTCCAGGTGATCCTGCCGCCCACCGATTGCACCTTGCAACACACCGCCTTGAACCATGCCCTGCAACAACTGCAAGGCCCGGCGACCCTGGTTGCCGGTATCGGCCCAGGTGCCGCCCAGGCCTGGGAATGGCTGGCCACCCAGACAGACGACAAGGCCCAGGCTATCTCGGTGGATTTCAGTGTCGAGCGTCCCGGTTGCACCACAGCGCTGCCCAAGTCGGCGACCCACGGCCACTGGAACGTGGCCTGGAATGACAACCCCGATGACGCCAGTGCGGCATTTGTTCGAGACCAAGCCAATGCTGAGACCAGCATCAGCGATTACGACATTCATTTGCCGCAAGTACTCAAAGCTCAGCTGAGCCAAGCCTTGCTGGGCGAAGAAGGTAACGCCTTGAGCATCCCAGTGGTTGAAGTGCCGGCCGGGCAGACCACCGATACCGTGACCCTGTTTCTCTCCGGTGATGGCGGCTGGCGCGATTTGGACCGCGATGTGGCTGGTGAAATGGCCAAGCTTGGCTATCCGGTGGTCGGCATCGACACCTTGCGCTACTACTGGCAACACAAGACACCGGAACAAAGTGCCGTCGACCTGTCGGAACTAATGCAGCACTACCGGCAGAAATGGGGCACCAAGCGCTTTGTGCTGACCGGCTATTCGTTCGGCGCCGATGTCTTGCCCGCTATCTATAACCGCCTGCCCGCCGAAGACCAGAAGCGTATCGACGCCGTTATCCTGCTGGCCTTTGCCCGCAGTGGCAGCTTTGAGATCGAGGTTGAAGGCTGGCTAGGCAATGCCGGCAAAGAAGCGCCTACCGGGCCGGAAATGGCCAAACTGCCGGCAGCGAAAGTGGTGTGCATCTATGGCGAGGAAGAGGCTGATGAAAGCGGCTGCACGGATCACACGGCGGTTGGCGAGCGGCTGAAGCTGCCGGGTGGACATCACTTCGACGAAAACTACCCGGCCTTGGCCAAGCGCTTGATCGGTGATATCGAGAGTCGCCAGGGCAAGACCAGCGTTGCCGAGCAGAACTGACACATTCCGGTGGGAGCCGCGCCACGACGGCTCCCACCGGACATCAGATTTCCACCTGGGTACCCAGCTCAATGACCCTGTTCAGCGGCAGCTTGAAAAAGCGCAGGTTACCGTTGGCGTTCTTCAACAGGAAGGCAAACAACATCGCCCGCCAGTGCGTCATGCCCACCAGCCGCGAAGGGATCACGGTCTCACGGCTGAGAAAAAAGGTGGTGCGCATGGGGCTGAAATCCAGCCCCTCCAGATGACACAGCTTCAACGCTGCCGGCACATCCGGTTCGTCCATGAAACCAAAGTGCAGAAGTACCCGGTAGAACCCCTCCCCATAGGCTTCGACCTCGAAGCGTTGCTGCGCTGGCACCCGTGGCATGTCCTCACTGACTACCGTCAACAGCACCACCTGATTGTGCAACACCTGGTTATGCAACATGTTGTGCAGCAAAGCATGGGGGACGGCGTCTGGTCGCGCAGTCAGAAAAATCGCCGTGCCTTCGACCCGGTGCGGTGGTTGCACACGGATGCTGGCAATAAACAGTGGCAACGGCAGGCTACCTTCATCGAGGCGCTCTACCAGGATCTGCTTGCCGCGCTTCCAGGTGGTCATCAGCACAAACAGAGCAATCCCCGCCAATACCGGAAAGGCGCCGCCTTGCACCACTTTAGGGACGTTTGCAGCAAAGAACAGACCATCGACAAACAAAAAGCCCAGCAACACGGGCACCGCCAATACCGGTGGCCACTTCCACAGCAACAGCATCACCGTGGACACCAGCAGCGTGGTCATCAGCATTGTCCCGGTCACGGCTACCCCATAGGCCGAGGCCAGTGCCCCGGACGACTCGAAGCCCAGCACCAGCAAGACCACGCCAACCATCAGCGCCCAGTTCACCGCCCCAATATAGATCTGGCCCTGCTCGTCGCTTGAGGTGTGCTGGATTTGCATGCGTGGCACGTAGCCAAGCTGAATGGCTTGCCGGGTCAGGGAGAAGGCCCCGGAGATGACCGCCTGAGAGGCAATCACTGTCGCCAAGGTGGCAAGACCGACCAGGGGTATCAATGCCCAGCCCGGTGCCAATAGATAGAAGGGATTGCGTGCAGCTTCAGGGTTTTGCAGCAACAAGGCGCCCTGACCGAAGTAGTTGAGCACCAGCGCCGGTAGCACCAGGATGAACCAGGCCCGGGCAATCGGCTTGCGGCCGAAGTGGCCCATGTCGGCGTACAGTGCCTCGGCACCGGTCAACGCCAACACCACAGCCCCCAGGATCGCCACCCCCATGCCCGGATGGACAATAAAGAAGCGTACCGCCCAGAGCGGATTGATCGCCTTGAGCACTTCCGGGCTCTGGGCAATGCCATGCACGCCCAGCGCCGCCAGCACCAAAAACCAGGCCACCATTACTGGCCCGAACAGAATACCGATGCGTGCGGTGCCATGCTTCTGGATCAGAAACAGCCCCACCAGCACCACCAGAGCCACCGGCACCACCCAGTGATCGATGCCATCGAAGGCCAGCTCCATCCCCTCCACCGCCGACAACACCGAGATCGCCGGGGTGATCATGCTGTCGCCATAAAACAGCGCTGCGCCGATCAGGCCGCAGACCACCATGACTGCGCGCAGCTTGGGGTAAGGCGCAGACGCACGTCTGGCCAGGGCGGTCAGGGCCATGGTGCCGCCTTCACCCTGGTTGTCGGCACGCAGGATGAACAGCATGTACTTGATCGACACCACCCAGATCAGTGACCAGAAGATCAGCGCCAGGATGCCCAGTACCCCGTCGTGATTGACCGGCACACCATAGTCGCCGGAAAACACCTCCTTGAGGGTGTACAGCGGACTGGTACCGATATCGCCGTAAACCACCCCTACCGCCGCTACCAGCAAGCTCAACGGCTTCGCTGCCGAATGCCCGGAATCTGCCTGCTCGCTTGCCTGAACCATCCGCCACTCCCGCAACCAAGACCCTTGGGCCGGTAAAATTCACGCCAGACACTGAGTGCTCTGTTACCGCACCGCTGGAGCCATCAGGACCCGATAGAAACACAGGCACAGTGCCGCGAAGCATAGCCCAGGGTTTGCCGCTTTTCTGCTGGCCAAATGACACCACCGTCTTTAGCATTGCGCGCTTTTCACCAGGAGCGGTGCATGCGCCATCTCAGGAGCCTGACCCGGGCGTTGCATAAACAGCAGATCGAGGGCATTACCTTTTATCTTGATCCGCAGCAGCATCAAGCGTTGGCTACTGCCGTGCGAAGCTTTATTACCGCACCGCAACAGCACACCGCCCTGGACGTGCCGGAAGCGACCCGCGGGGTTTTCCTGTTGCACGGTGAGCGTAAATGGGTGCTCAAACACAATCGTCTGACCCATTGGAAAAAGCAGTTGCAGAACTACCTGGGGTTGAAAAAGGCCTTCGGTCTGCATGATCTGACCAACGAATTCATCAATCTCTGGGCAGTGTCCGCCAAGTCCGCCTGTGCCCCGAGCATTGCCGCCTTCGGCTACAAGGGACGATTTCCGTTCCTCAAAGAGGAATACCTGCTGGTTGGCTTTCTGGAAGACCACTGCAGCGTTGATGAGCGGTTGACTGCACATCCCGAGCAGGCCGCAACCTTGCTGCCTGAAGTCTTCCGGCTGTTTGCACGCATGCTTGATGAAGGCTTCGTGCACATGGATCCTCACCCCAAGAACATCCTGATCGCCCCTGATGGTGGACTACGTTTGATCGACTTCGAATGTTGCGCTCACTCAGTGCTGGATCGCGACTTCAGCCTGGGATTTTTGATGGGCTATTTTTTCCATTACTGGATCAAACGATTCATCTCGCTGGACGACTACCGGGCGTGCTGCGAGCAGTATTTGCAGGCCGAGCAACCGACCTTGCAACGTAGCGTTTTCATGCCTGTATACGAGCGTTTTCTCAATGGAAAAGTCTCTCGCACAACTCGCTACTCGATTCTTACCTGCCCGAAGGCGCAGGCAACGTTCAAGGCGCTGTAGCGCCTACGTGCATCAGCAATGCCCTTGCACGCTCCAGAGCGCGGCAGCCAGCGGCTTGGGGAGAGAACGCCCGGGCACAGCACTCGTCGTTTTTCCCTGTTTAAAGCTGGTCAACTCCGTTGCGCACCGCTAGAATTGCGCACTTTTTGATCAGAGGCGCTGCTAGCGCCCAACAGGACAGCGGGCTTGTGGCACGACTGTCCCCATTACACCGAGGTTAGTCATGTCCACCACTCCTACGCCCACCACGCCTAAGGTCGGCTTCGTCTCCCTGGGTTGCCCCAAAGCCCTGGTCGATTCCGAACGCATCCTGACCCAACTGCGCATGGAAGGCTACGAAGTCGTGCCCACCTATCAGGATGCCGATGTGGTGGTGGTCAATACCTGTGGCTTCATCGACAGCGCCAAGGCCGAATCCCTTGAAGTGATCGGCGAAGCGATCAAAGAAAACGGCAAGGTCATCGTCACCGGCTGCATGGGTGTCGAAGAAGGCAGTATCCGTGACGTGCACCCAAGCGTGCTGGCTGTAACCGGCCCGCAGCAGTATGAGCAAGTCGTCAACGCCGTACACGAAGTGGTGCCGCCGCGTCAGGATCACAACCCGTTGATCGATCTGGTGCCACCGCAGGGCGTCAAGCTGACCCCGCGCCACTACGCTTACCTGAAGATTTCCGAAGGCTGCAACCACAGCTGCAGCTTCTGCATCATCCCGTCGATGCGCGGCAAGCTGGTCAGCCGCCCGGTCGGTGACGTACTCAGCGAAGCCGAACGCCTGGTCAAGGCCGGGGTCAAGGAAATTCTGGTGATCTCCCAGGACACCAGCGCCTACGGCGTCGACGTCAAGTACAAGACCGATTTCTGGAATGGCCGACCGGTCAAGACGCGCATGCTCGAACTGTGCGAAGCGCTGAGCAGCCTGGGTGCCTGGGTGCGCCTGCACTACGTCTACCCCTACCCGAACGTCGACGACATCATTCCACTGATGGCCGCCGGCAAGGTCCTGCCGTACCTGGACATCCCGTTCCAGCACGCCAGCCCGAAAGTGCTCAAGTCGATGAAGCGTCCGGCGTTTGAAGACCGCACCCTGGCGCGCATCAAAAAATGGCGCGAGCAGTGCCCGGAGCTGATCATCCGCTCCACCTTCATCGTCGGCTTCCCTGGCGAAACCGAAGAAGACTTCCAGTACCTGCTCGACTGGCTGACCGAAGCCCAGCTCGACCGCGTCGGCTGCTTCCAGTACTCGCCTGTCGAAGGCGCCCCGGCCAACGACCTGGGCCTGGATGTCGTCCCTGATGACATCAAGCAGGAACGCTGGGATCGCTTCATGGCCCATCAGCAGGCAATCAGCACTGCTCGCCTGCAACTGCGCATCGGCCGCGAAATCGACGTACTGATTGATGAAGTGGAAGAAGAAGGCTCGGTAGGCCGTAGCTACTTCGACGCCCCGGAAATCGACGGCAACGTGTTCATCGATGGCAACCACGGCTTCAAGCCTGGTGACACCGTCCGCTGCCGCGTTACCGACGCTGACGAGTACGACATGTGGGCTGAACCGATCTAAGCCGGCTCTGCGCAAAATAGCCCTGCCAGTTATGGCGGGGCTTTTTTTTGGTTCTTCAAGGATTAGCGGTTGAAGTTGCTGGGAGCTTATCCATTCAATGTGGCGATGCTGTCGCCGGCAAGACTGGTTCCCACAATGGGCCAGCGAGCATGCTCGCGATGGTGTCCGGCTCTGAGCACCCAGCACCAGCACCATAAACATCTTCCCGAGATTCCGTGAAGAACCTTTTTTTGCAACTATCGTTTTCTTTGTCGGCCAAGGAAAGGAAAGCAAATAATGTACAACCACAGCCGTGTACAGACCCCCAGCCTGAGCGATTACCCGGAGTTGGCGAACGTCTGGGAAGCCTCAGTGCGAGCGACCCACGACTTCTTGCCCGAGAGCTACATCTGCCTGCTGCGTGAGCTGCTACTCAGTCAGTACCTGGACGCGGTGATGCTGATCTGCTGCAAGGATGCCAAGCAGCGCATCAGCGGTTTTGCCGGTGTGGCTGCCGGGCGCGTGGAAATGCTCTTCATCGACCCCGCAGCGCGCGGTCAAGGCTTGGGCAAGCACCTGTTGCGCTACGCCATCGACGAACTCAATGCCATTCAACTCGACGTCAACGAACAGAATCCCCAGGCGCTGGGTTTCTACCTGCGCCAAGGCTTCGAAGTGGTCGGCCGCTCGGAAACGGATGGCATGGGGCAGCCCTACCCCCTACTGCATTTGAGGCTTATTCAGACAAAAGCCGCGCAAACCGGCTGACAGAAAGCGTCGTACCTTTCTGAAATGCAGCGAAATCACAGAATAATGGCCCGATGGACGAATGTTGCCGGACCTGGGCCTGTCCACGCGGTTACAATGGACATCTTTCCCTGTACCTACGGCTGTCGTCATGTCTGAACCCATTCGCCTTTCCAAACGCCTTATCGAACTGGTCGGTTGCTCCCGACGGGAGGCTGAGCTGTACATCGAAGGCGGCTGGGTCACCGTCGATGGCACGGTCATCGATGAGCCGCAGTTCAAGGTAACCGAACAGAAGGTCGAGCTGCTGACCGGGGCCCGTGCCGAAGCCCTGGAGCCGGCAACCCTGTTGCTCAACCAGCCCGCCGACCAAGACATCGACAGCGCCTGCAACAGCATTACCGTTGCCAGCTTTTGTGCAGAGCTCAGCCAAGACCGTCGCCCGCTCAAAGGCCACTTCGCCCGCCTGAACAACGTGGCACCGTTGCAGCAAGGCGCCAGTGGCCTGCAAGTGTTCACGCAGGACTGGCGAGTAACCCGCAAGCTCGAATCTGACCTGGCCAAACTCGAGCAGGAATATGTGGTTGAGGTCAGCGGCGACATGATCGCCCACGGCCTGGAGCGCTTGAACCGCGGCTTTACCTGGAAAGGCAAGGAGCTGCCGAAGATCAAGGCCAGTTGGCAGAACGAAACGCGCCTACGCATGGTCATGAAAAACCCGCAGCCCGGCCTGATCGCCCTGCTGTGCAGCAGCGTCGGGGTCACCCCGGTGAGCATGCGACGGATTCGCCTCGGCGGCGTGTCGATGAGCAAGCTGCCCCTGGGCCAGTGGCGCTATCTGGCGGCCAGCGAAAAATTCTAGCAACAAGGCGCTGTCACTCAGGCAGCGCCCCGAACAGGATTGTCACTATGATTCACAACGATGTACTGCGCAGCCTGCGCTACCTGCTGGACGTCAACGACGCCAAGCTGACCGATATCATCAAGCTCAGCGGCTTCGACGTCGCTACCGACGATATCGTCTCGTACCTGAAAAAAGATGACGAAGAAGGCTTCGTGCGCTGCCCTGACGAAGTCATTGCACACTTCCTCGATGGTCTGGTGATCTTCAAGCGTGGCAAGGACGACAGCCGTCCTCCACAGCCTGTAGAACTGCCGGTGACCAACAACATCATCATGAAGAAGCTGCGGGTAGCCTTCGAACTCAAGGAAGATGACCTGCACGCGATCCTCAAAGCTGCCGACTTCCCGGTGTCCAAGCCGGAACTCAGCGCCTTGTTCCGCAAGGTCGGGCACAACAACTACCGTCCGTGTGGTGACCAGTTGTTGCGCAACTTCCTCAAGGGTCTGACCCTGCGAGTGCGTGGCTGAGCCGTCGATGAACTACAGCGTCGCCCCGATTGGCTTCGTCCGCTCCTGCTTCAAGGAAAAGTTTGCCATCCCGCGCCAGCCGCAGTTGGCGCCCGCAGCGCGCGGTGTACTGGAACTGCTGCCGCCGTTTGACAGCGGCGACGCGGTAGCTGGGCTCGAACAGGTCAGCCATGTCTGGTTACTGTTCCTGTTCCACCAGGCCCTGGAGGACAAGCCACGGCTCAAGGTGCGCCCGCCTCGTTTAGGCGGCAATACCTCCATGGGGGTGTTCGCTACCCGTGCAACCCATCGTCCCAATGGTATCGGTCAATCGGTGGTGCGGCTGGAGCGGGTTGAGGCTGGGCGCTTGCTGCTTTCGGGCATTGATCTGCTCGACGGTACCCCGGTGCTCGACATCAAGCCCTATGTGCCCTACGCCGACGCGGTCAGTGGCGCGACCAACCAGATGGCCAGTGCAGCACCGGCACCGATTGCGGTGGCCTGGAGTGACAGCGCCCTGCCGCAGGCGCGCGAGCACGCCTTGCGCCTGGGCGAGCCACTGGTTGAGCTGATTGAACAGTGCCTGGCGCAGGACCCACGTCCGGCGTATCAGGTTCCGCCAGCGGAGCGTGTGTACGGCGTTAAGTTTTGGGATGTGCAGGTGCGTTGGCACTACCCGCAGCCGGATCAGATCCGGGTGCTGGAAGTGGTGACTGAGGCCTGACTCCTGCCGGCTACTCTGCAGCCATCGTCGGCACGACCGGCTCCCACAGGCGCCCAGGCGACCTTAAAGAGCCACCATCCTATGGCAGAAACGAAAAAAGCAGGCCTAGGCCTGCTTTTTCTGTTTCTGCGTTGCTTACTTCTCGACGAATGCACGCTCGATCAAGTAATCACCCGGCTCACGCATACGTGCCGAGATCTTCAGGCCGAAACTGTCCAGCACTTCGCTGGTTTCGTCGAGCATGCTCGGGCTGCCGCAAATCATTGCGCGGTCGTCCTGCGGGTTGATCGGCGGCAGGCCGATGTCGCTGAACAGCTTGCCGCTACGCATCAGATCGGTCAGGCGCCCCTGGTTCTCGAACGGCTCACGGGTCACAGTCGGGTAGTAGATCAACTTGTCACGCAGCGCTTCGCCGAAGAACTCGTTCTGCGGCAGGTGCTCGGTGATGAATTCGCGGTAGGCGACTTCATTGACGTAACGCACACCGTGAACCAGGATCACCTTTTCAAAGCGCTCGTAGGTTTCCGGATCCTGGATCACGCTCATGAACGGCGCCAGGCCAGTACCGGTGCTGAGCAGGTACAGGTGCTTGCCCGGGTTCAGGTCGTCCAGTACCAGGGTACCGGTAGGCTTCTTGCTGATGATGATCTCATCGCCTTCCTTCAGGTGTTGCAGCTGCGAGGTCAGCGGGCCGTCTGGCACCTTGATGCTGAAGAACTCCAGATGCTCTTCCCAGTTCGGGCTGGCGATCGAGTAGGCACGCATGAGCGGGCGGCCGTTAGGCTGTTGCAGGCCGATCATCACGAACTGACCGTTCTCGAAGCGCAGGCCCGGATCGCGGGTGCACTTGAAGCTGAACAGGGTGTCATTCCAGTGATGAACACTGAGGACACGTTCGTGGTTCATGTTGCTCATGTACGGGCTCCTGAAATAAAACGCAGCGCTAACCTAGAGCGCGATTGCGCGATAGTTTAGTGCGAGCGACAATATCTGTTAAATGAATTATCAAGATATGTCTTATCGGTTATATAGATATGCGATTTACGCTCCGTCAGCTCCAGGTGTTCGTCGCCGTAGCCCAGTATCAAAGCGTCTCACGAGCCGCAGGGATACTGGCGTTATCGCAGTCGGCCGCCAGTACCTCAATCACCGAACTTGAGCGCCAGTCCAGCTGTCAGCTGTTTGACCGTGCCGGCAAACGTCTGAGCCTCAACGCCTTGGGTCATCAACTGCTGCCCCAGGCCGTGGCACTGCTCGATCAGGCCAAAGAAATCGAAGACCTGCTCAACGGCAAGTCCGGCTTTGGCTCCTTGGCAGTGGGCGCTACTCTGACCATCGGTAACTACCTGGCCACCCTGCTGATCGGCAGTTTCATGCAGATCCACCCGGAGAGTCAGGTCAAGCTGCATGTACAGAACACTGCGCACATCGTGCAACAGGTTGCTCATTATGAAATTGATCTGGGTCTAATCGAAGGCGACTGCAACCATCCGGATCTTGAAGTCCAACCCTGGGTTGAAGACGAGCTGGTGGTTTTTTGTGCACCGCAGCACCCGCTGGCCAAGCGTGGCCAGGCCAGCCTTGAAGAGCTGACCCATGAAGCCTGGATCCTGCGCGAACAGGGTTCCGGCACCCGCCTGACCTTTGATCAGGCCATGCGTCACCACCGCTCCCACCTCAACATCCGCTTGGAGCTTGAGCATACCGAAGCGATCAAGCGCGCCGTCGAGTCAGGTTTGGGTATCGGCTGTATCTCCCGCCTGGCCCTGCGCGACGCATTTCGTCGCGGCAGCTTGGTAGCGGTAGAAACGCCGGAGCTGGACCTGGCCCGACAGTTTTACTTCATCTGGCACAAGCAGAAGTACCAGACCTCAGCCATGCGCGAGTTTCTCGAGTTGTGCCGTAGCTTTACGGCCGGCGTCAGCCGCAGCGACGAGATCGTGCTGCCAACCATTGCCTAAAGCAGGATCACAGCCCAGACCAACCCCACCATCGTCAAGGCGACGAATTGAGCGGCGCTGCCCATGTCCTTGGCGTTTTTCGACAGGGGGTGGCGATCCAGGGAAATCCGGTCGATTGCCGCTTCGACTGCCGAGTTGAGCAATTCAACGATCAGGCCCAACAGGCAGACAGCGATCAGGATAGCTCGCTCGGCTCGGCTGACCTCTAGCCAGAACGCCAGCGGAATCAGCACAACATTAAGCAGCACCAGTTGGCGGAACGCCGCTTCGCCGGTAAAGGCTGCACGCAGCCCGTCAAACGAATAACCGGTAGCGTTGAAAATACGTTTAAGGCCGGTCTGGCCCTTGAAAGGCGATGACATAGAAGGTCACTTCGTCCACTGAAAATGCGCTAAAGCCTAGCGTAAATCGGGTCAAAAAAGCGTGAAGGCATAAGCCTCAGCTCGCTGAAACCGATTCCAGTTGTTGCAAGAGCAATGCGGCCTGCGTCCGGGTACGCACACCAAGCTTGCGGAAAATTGCCGTGACATGGGCCTTGATGGTCGCCTCAGAAACGCTCAACTCGTAGGCGATCTGTTTGTTCAACAAGCCTTCGCAGACCATGGTCAGCACCCGGAACTGCTGGGGCGTGAGGCTAGCCAAGCCTTCACTGGCGGCTTTGGCTTCAGCCGACACGTCGACTTTTTCAAAGGCTTGCGGTGGCCACCAGACATCACCCTCAAGGACCTTTTTCACCGCATCCTGAATGACTTCCAGTGAGCTGGATTTGGGAATGAAGCCACTGGCACCAAACTCACGCGACTTCACCACGACGGCGGCTTCTTCCTGAGCCGAAACCATGACGACCGGAATCTGTGGGTACTGTCCGCGCAGCAGCACCAGGCCGGAAAAACCGTAGGCACCTGGCATGTTGAGGTCCAGCAGCACCAGGTCCCAGTCGGACTTCTCGGCAAGGCGGGTTTCCAGTTCAGCAATGCTCGCCACTTCTACTAGGCGAACATCGGGCCCCAGGCCCAGGGTTACAGCCTGACGCAGGGCACTGCGAAACAGCGGGTGGTCATCGGCAATCAGGATTTCGTACGTGGCCATCGATCTAATGATCCTGTTCTGTGCAGGCGCAGGGAGGAAGAATAGGCGCCTGGCGGGCAACTCAAGGTGTTGACGGCACGGCCGCACACCCAAAAGGCACTTCAAGGCCAGGAAAAACGCAGTTTCAAGCCTTGTATATGCCCGAATCGGCGCCAAGGATGCCGAGCCAGAACCGGGTGGTCAAGTTGATTGCCCGGTCGTGGCAGGCAAGCGATGGTCGCCAGCCTGGCTATTATGACCGATTGTGCAACGTCTGCCCCTTGTACTATAGGAAGGTATGCAAACGCTGGTGAACCGCATCCTGCTCATCCAGCGGCCACTGGTGCTTGGCACTCAGATAATGCGTACTGAACACATCCAGGTAAGCATCCAGCGCCTCGGCAGCGCGTTGATCGCCCGCCAGCTCCAGGCACATGGCCGCGACCTCGGCGGTACAGAAGTGGTCGTCACGCTTGGAACGCCGCAAGCGGTAGCGCGACAGTTGCTCGGGCTGCAGGCTGAGCACCGGGAAGCGATCCAGGTACGGGCTCTTGCGAAACATCTTGCGCGCCTCGGTCCAGGTTGCATCG
Organism: Pseudomonas sp. S06B 330; assembly: GCF_002845275.2. Taxonomy (NCBI): domain Bacteria; kingdom Pseudomonadati; phylum Pseudomonadota; class Gammaproteobacteria; order Pseudomonadales; family Pseudomonadaceae; genus Pseudomonas; species Pseudomonas tussilaginis. Next base: position 4,501,191 of record NZ_CP088149.1, read on the forward strand.
AGCAAGATGAACAATGGCCGCTTGCCGGGCTCGCGGGCCACTTCGCTGACCACCCTTTGCGGCGCAACGAACTCACCGGGGAAGACGATATACGGCTGCCACTGCGGCTGATCGAGCAAGGCCAGTAGTGCCTCATCGACCGAAGTACGCTGCCAGCCAAAGGCCGAAGTGTCGGCAATCAGGTCAGCGATCAACCAACCGGTGTTGCTCGGTTTCAATGGTTCGGTGTCGTGCATCAGCAGGCACATGGCCGAATCGGACGGCACCTGCGGACGCCAGGCACACAGGCAATGGCTGAAGATCACCCGGCACTGCGGGCAGCGTGGTGCCCGTGATCCGCGTGCAACGAAAGGTTTGACACTGCGCGCCAGGCGCTCGGCGCGCAGGCGCGATACGGCATGGCTCATGGCAGCAGACTATAGAGGCAGGAAAAGGATGGCACTGCACGGACTCGGCAAGACAGGAAATCCGCGCCAGTTTATCAGAGCCAGAGGGACGGTAGACGGTAATTGCCGTGCAGGCGCAGCACCGTCTCCCCTATAATCCTCAGCCTGTCGCTACCCGCTGGCACCACGACTACGCGCGTGAGGGAACACCGTGCACAGTTGCCGGTCCAACCGCCAGTTACCGAACCTGGAGAAATTCATGCTGCGTTTCATCGCCCCGTCCCTGAGCCTGTTGCTCGCCCTGCCGCTGGCCGCCAATGCTGCCTCCAAACAGGAATACGAGCTGGGCCAGATGCTGCAAAAAGTTGCTGCACAAAGCAGCGTGGGCACGCCGCGAGCAATCAATGAAGACATCCTCGACCAGGGTTACACCGTCGAAGGCAAGCAACTGATCAATCACCTGAGCGTGCTTCCCAGCCACGCGCAAAAGATGAAGGCCGACCCGAATCGGGTGCGCAGCCAATTGGGTGACAGCGTCTGCAAGAACACCGGTTTTCGTCAACTGCTGGAAAAAGGCGCGGTGTTGACCTACCGCTTCACCGAGTACAAAACCAACCGCCCGGTGAGCGAGCAAGCTTTCAATGCTGCCAGCTGTGGTCTGAAAGTCGCCAAATAACGCTAGGCCACCTGTTCACTGTCGCGCCGCTGCTTTTCATCGGCGCGCAGTTCAGCCACCAGGGCCTGGACGTAACGTGAGTGCCTTACCCCTCCCCCCAAGCGACGTAGGCACTCTTCTTCAAGGCTCAGGTTATTGGCCTGAGCCGAGCGCTCGAGCAACTCGAACAGCTGCGCATCGAGCTCCAGATTAAGCCGTTGCATGTGACAGCCTCCCTGCACTGCGGCAATCGCTCAGGTTTCCAGTTAACCAGACCCACGTCTGCGTTGGATCCCGGCTGACGAGCGGTTATTCCAGCCCCCGAACCTTGTAGCCGCTGCCGCCAGGCTGCGATCGACTGCAGAGCAGTCGGCACCCTGCCACCTACATCGGTGAGTTGCGGCCGCTTCGCGCCCGATCGCAGCCTGGCGGCAGCGGCGACAACGAAGATTCAGCATGAAGTCCCATCAGGGTCTAGATTGAAAGCAAGCGCCCGCCCGTTTCAGGGCTCGCACCGGGGGATGCCCAGCGAGAACAACAAAGAGCCCATCACCACTGCACTAAGACCTTGCAGGTCTACTGCAATGCTCGAGGCGCACACTCGAGCCACGGCAGCCAGCGACACACGCAGTGTCGCGGCCGGTACCGATCAGGTCCGGTCAGAGGTTTTGCTGCAGAAGGAGACGTTGAATGCCTTACCAACCGAGCGAACTGCTATCGAGCCACTTCAAGAACAATGGAATCGACCTGAGCAAGCTGGAAGAACAATTGACGCTGGTTGCGCCCGATAGCCCCAACCTGCCGCTGTACCGCGACATGATGCTGACCGTCCTGCGCATGGCCCACGACGACAGCAACCGCTGGAACGCCAAGATCACCCTGCAGGCCCTGCGCGAACTGGACCATGCCTTCCGCACCCTTGAACAGTACAAGGGACGGCGCAAGGTCACCGTATTCGGCTCCGCCCGCACCCCGATCGAACACCCCATGTATGCACTGGCCAGGGAGCTTGGTGCGACCCTGGCACGTTCCAACCTGATGGTCATCACCGGTGCTGGCGGCGGCATCATGGCCGCCGCGCACGAAGGCGCAGGTGTCGAACACAGCTTGGGTTTCAACATTACCCTGCCCTTCGAGCAGCATGCCAACTCCACCGTGGACGGCACCGACAAGCTGCTGCCGTTTCACTTTTTCTTTATTCGCAAGCTGTTCTTCGTCAAGGAAGCGGATGCCCTGGTGCTGTGCCCAGGCGGCTTCGGCACACTGGACGAAGCCTTGGAAGTCCTCACCCTTATCCAGACGGGCAAGAGCCCACTGGTACCGGTGGTGTTGCTGGACTCCCCGGGGGGTAATTTCTGGCTGGACGCACTGAACTTCATTACCCGCCAACTGGAAGAAAACCGCTATATCCTGCCCAGCGACCTGAAGCTGTTGCGACTGGTACAAAGTGCCGAGGAAGCGGTTGAGGAGATCAACCAGTTTTATAGCAATTACCACTCCAGCCGCTGGCTGAAAAACCAGTTTGTGATCCGCATGCACCACCCGCTCAGCGAGGGCGCGTTACTCGATCTACAGGAGGGTTTTGCCGACCTACGCCTAAGCGGTCAATACCACCAGCACGCCTACGCAGGGGAACACCACGATGAGCCCAGGTTCAGCCACCTGACGCGCCTGACCTTCGCCTTCAACGGCCGTGACCAGGGGCGCCTGCGCGAGCTGGTAGACTTCATCAACCTGTCGGAAAACTGGGCCAAGCCCGAACCCATGCACACCACTCAACGCGCCCGCGAAGCACTCAGGGTCACATAAATCCCGTACGCGGCTAGTCGTCCAGCCCTCGGCCGCTCAACAGGCGGCCGATCATCTCCATGGAAAATCCACGGTAGACCAGGAAACGGGTTTGCTGGGCGCGACTGCGCGGATCGGTAGGTAACTGACCGGCAAACTTGCGCTGCCAGACATTCTGCAACTGCCCTGCCCAATCCACCCCGCTTTCGCGCAGCGCCTGATCAATGTCACCGCGTTGCAGGCCACGCTGGCCCAACTCTTCGCGAATACGTGCAGGGCCGTAGCCAGAACGTGAGCGATAGCTGATGAAGCTTTCCAGATAGCGGGCTTCACTGAGCAGGCCCTCTTCCGTTAAACGGTCGAGTTCCTGGTCAATCAATTCGGGGGGAGCGCCACGCTGACGCAATTTGCGCGTCAGCTCGACTCGACCGTGCTCGCGGCGTGCGAGCAGGTCCATGGCTGTCCGCCTTACGGCGACGGGGGTGTCGAGTACGACGGACATGGGGACAATCAGTAGCCGGCTTCGGCGTCAGCCAGATCGTCTTCAGGCTCGGCGGTGACCGCAGCAGCCTTGGCAGCAGCCTCAACAGCACCGGCATTGAGCAGCTTGTCGCGGATCTGCTTCTCGAGGGTAGCGGCGATCTCCGGGTTCTCCTGGAGGAACTTGGCCGAGTTGGCTTTGCCCTGACCGATTTTGCTGCCCTGGTAGCTGTACCAGGCACCGGATTTTTCCAGGAAGCCGTGCAGCACGCCGAGGTCAATGATCTCGCCGTTGCGGTAGATGCCCTTGCCGTAGAGGATCTGGAATTCAGCCTGACGGAACGGCGGTGCCACCTTGTTCTTGACGATCTTGACGCGGGTTTCACTGCCGACCACTTCGTCGCCTTCTTTCACCGCGCCAGTGCGACGGATGTCGAGACGGACCGAAGCATAGAACTTCAGCGCGTTACCACCGGTGGTGGTTTCCGGGCTGCCGAACATCACGCCGATCTTCATACGGATCTGGTTGATGAAGATCACCAGGCAGTTGGCGTTCTTGATGTTACCGGTGATTTTACGCAGCGCCTGAGACATCAGGCGGGCTTGCAGGCCGACGTGCATGTCGCCCATTTCGCCTTCGATCTCGGCCTTGGGTACCAGGGCGGCAACGGAGTCGACGATGATCACGTCTACGGCGTTGGAGCGCACCAGCATGTCGGTGATTTCCAGGGCCTGTTCGCCGGTATCAGGCTGCGAGACCAGCAGGTCGTCGACATTGACGCCCAACTTGCCAGCGTACTCGGGATCCAGCGCGTGTTCGGCGTCGACGAAGGCACAGGTAGCGCCCATTTTCTGAGCCTGGGCGATAACCGACAGGGTCAGCGTGGTTTTACCGGACGACTCAGGGCCGTAGATCTCGACGATACGGCCTTTTGGCAGACCGCCAATGCCCAGGGCAATGTCCAGGCCCAGGGAGCCAGTGGAAATGGCCGGGATCGCCTGACGCTCGTGGTCGCCCATGCGCATGACCGCGCCTTTACCGAATTGACGCTCGATTTGCCCCAGGGCCGCAGCCAAGGCGCGCTTCTTGTTGTCGTCCATTGAAGTCCTCACGTAATCGATAGGGCCTGACGGCCTGAACACCTGTATAAGTAGCCAGTATTATTCCACAGGCTTTTCTTCCCGCCTACCCCCGATGTGCGATTTACTCTGCGCCAAGGTGTAACAAGCCCTCTAGCGCGGCGATTACCGTTTGTCGGCGCACCGCATCACGGTCGCCATCGAAGTGCCGGCGCTCGCTGCTCACATGGCTGCCATCGGCCCAAGCCAGCCACACGGTGCCCACCGGTTTGGCCGCTGATCCACCGTCCGGCCCGGCCACGCCGCTGACCGCCACGGCAAAGCGCGCACCGCTGGCGACCTGGGCGCCACGGACCATGGCCTCGACCACCTCCTGGCTGACCGCTCCGACATGAGCGAACAGGGCCTCGGGCACACCTAACTGGCGGGTTTTCTGCGCATTGGAATAGGTCACATATCCGGCCTCGAACCAGGCCGAGCTCCCCGGAATCCGCGTGATGGCCTCGGCAATGCCGCCACCGGTGCAGGATTCGGCGGTGGTCACCTGGGCATTGAAGCGCCGCAGGTGTTCACCCAGGCGGGCGGAAAGTGCTGTGATGGGGTCCATGGCAAACTCCTTGAAAGTCAGCTGTCTACCCTACACCAGCTACCACCTGGCACACAGCCTCAGGGTTGCAGCGCCCGCACATAGGCCTGACAGGCGCGCAAGGCGATCAATCCCTGGTCGCCGCGGTCGGTGATGGCGATAATTCGTCGAGCATGCGCGGGGTCAAGTCGGGCGCGTACGGGGTCATGATCCAAGCGGCCGGTTGCGGCGGCGGCAGGCAGGCCGGCACAGCCGGCGGCGTCACGTTCGACCAGGACTGACAGGCGCAGATCAGCAGTAGCCAGACGGTCACGCAGGCGAGCCTGATTGTGTTGGGCATCGACAAGCTCCTGATAATGCTGCTGCTCGTTGGCGTGCAACTGTTGAGTCAGTTCCTGGCGCTGCTGACGCTCAGTGTGCAATTGCGTGGCTGCGGACTCAGCTAGAGCCTGACGTTCCCGCGCATACTGCTCGGCTTGCTGCGCCAACTGGCGCCCCATGCGCCAGCCCTGCACGTGCCAGGTCAGCGCACAGGCCAGCAGCATCAGCGCCAGCAAAACGCCGAGCTGCACACGGTTCAACCCAACACCTCGCGGGCCCGCGCCCAGAGCTGCAAACGATCTTCCAGGCCGTTAAGGCCACCATTGATATGCCGGGTGATGCGGTTGAACTCGCCGCGATCAGCCAACTGATTCAGCCCGCGTGAATGCCAGAACCAGGCAGCCGACTCCGATGCCCACTGGGGGTGCTCAAGCAGTTGCGGTTGCGTGAGCAGACGTTCGTCGCCAAACAGCGCCATGCTGCAGGCCTGGTAATTGTTGCGTCCGGTAACCTGAATCAGGCCGCGACCGCAATACAGCTGGCCATCACCATCGGCTTCAGGGGTATTGCCCAAACGCAGGGCCAGGTTGCCGGTGTCGTAACGCGACAGATAACGGTCATTGCCCAGCTCTTTGACATAGCGAAGCTGGCCGGATTCATGGCCGACCTGAGCGAGAAAGGCCGCCATGCGCCGTGGGTTATCGATCTCCCAACGGGCCATGGCAAGGTTCAATGCCGGTAAGAAAACGCCCGCATTCAGGCGGGCGTTGGGAAATATCGCAGCAAGTTGCTCCAGTGTCATGTGGGGTTCTCCTCCTTGACGTTCAAAAGGGTTCGAGCGTGATGGTCCGCAACGCTTGCTGGCGCCTGACGGGCTTGCCTTTGCGCTTGGCCTTGCCTTGCTTGCCGCCATTGCACTCAATAGATGTGGTCCAACCGCTGGCACTGAACTGTTGCTCGACCGACTCGATCAGGTACTCGCCATCCAGGCCTTGCTTGAATCCCTGGGCGATGATCAGCCGTTCGGCGAACAGGTCTGTGCGCCCGGCCATGTCCAGACGCACGTTGGCTGTGCTGCGGTTAAAGGCCGCCAGACGTGCCTTGGCGGCTTGTTCAGCAGCGGCTTTGTTGGGATAGATGTGGCGATCGCTGTGCACCGGTTGCAGCCCCTCGGGCGCCGCGTCGTTCCCCAGCTCGACTACTTTCAGGGCGCCGCTCTTAGGGTCTTGATGGCGCGTTTGTACGGCCTTGTGCGTACCCTTGTCAGCCAGACGAATTTGCCAGCGACTCACGTCGCCACGGCTGATCGTGATCGTTCCCAGTACCTTGCCGCTGGCGCTTTGCGCAGCTTGGCGCGGCAACACCAGCAACGTGCCGTCGCCCACCTTGGCCGTGCAGTCGTACTGCCGCGCCAGGCGGGTGATAAAGTTGAAGTCTGACTCATTGAGCTGGTCGACCCGGGGCACCTGAAGGGTGACCGGGCAGGCCGGTTGCCAGCCATTGCGCGCAGCGATATCAGCCACGATCTGTTGCAATGCGACATTCTCCCAGCTACCACTGCGGGTGCTTTTGCCAGTGCCGCGCATGTCGCTGGCCTTGCCCCGGATGACGATGCTGTCGGGCGGCCCAGACAACTCGACTTCATCCACGGTGTACCGCCCCAGACGGGTCAGCGTCTGACCGGCGTACCCCAGATGGACTTCAACAATGGCACCGCGCGCGGGCAGCGTCACGGCACCGTCACGATCATCGATACGCAACTCAAACTCGTCGGACTCCATACCCGGTTTGTCCGATGTACGCAGCGACAGCAAGCGGTCATTGATCAACGCGGTAATGTCCTTGCCGTCAGCGACAAGGCGAAATACAGGTTGCATGGCTCATGCTCCAGAAAAGGCAGACCCCGCACACGGCGGGGTCTGGTTGATACCGGTGACGGCGGGGGTCAATCCCACAGCTGCACCATGGCCTCAGCCGCCGCTGGCAGATCCGGCAGCACAATCTGTATACCTGCGCGAAACGGCTGCACGTGCTCAGCCAGGCCCTGATTGGCGGCCAGCACCGCCTCGACACAGCCGTTCAGGTGCCCGTAATAGTGCTGACACAAGGTGTCTAGCACGTCACCATCAGCGGTTCTGCAAGTCATCGCCATAGCTGACAAACTCCAGTGAGAAACCTTGTTTACGGGGAATACCACCGGCCAGCAGATTGCTCTGGTCTTCATCAACGCTGGTCAAACACCAGCGTCCCAGCACTTCACCGTAGCCGGTGGTCAGCGTCAGTGGTTGAAGTTGTCGGCCGATGCTGCGCAAGGCCTGCAACTGCCCAAGCCCGCCCTTGAAACTCGGGAAGATCGCGCCCTTGATACTGATCTTCTCATCGCCCAGGCCCACCGCCTGCTGCGCGCTGCTGCGGGTCAGACGCTCCTGCCCCGCCCAGCGAAAACTGGTTTGCCTGCGCAGTTCATCAAAGGCCGCCGTGTCGAGGTTGAAGTAGTACGCTGGCGCCTCAGCCTTGAACGGCTGAAGGATCAGCAGGTGCGGGAAGGGTTTGACCGCTTCGGCCGCCGGCGTTGCTTCGGGGGCGAAGCTGCTGGTCGGCAGAATATTGGCCAGGCTAGGACTGATCTTGCCCGCCACCCGATTGATCGCGGCGCTGACCCTGCCCACCTGGGTTTTCACCGTGGCGACACCATCGCGCACCTGCGCTACCACCGCTACAGCCTGATCGTACTTGGCCAGAACCTTGTCGACGTGGGCCTGCGCCGTGTTGATGGCCCGCAGGCTACGTTGCAATTTCGCGCCGATCGCCGGGCCGACGAAGGGCAAGCCTTCAAGCTCGGCAGCAGCACCGCGAAACTCGCCGATGGCGTCATTGACCGGCGCCAGCATCTCATCGGCACTGCGCCGCCCCGCTTCGCCTGCGGCCACCAGGGCGCCGAGCCCCGATTGCAGTTGATCCATGTAGGTCATGGCACCTCCTTAGACAACATGGGGAGCGTCGTACAGCTGACGGCTGGTAGCCTGACTGACAAGCCCATCGAATTCGCGGCGGACAATCGCGCCCACTTCCTGGGCAAGCTGCATGGGGTCGCTCAGCCCGCCCTGGACGGTAAATGGCATGTTGGGTGCGAACGTGAACTGCTGGTTGATCTGGGGCGCCGGTCCTCGTTCCTGCACTGGCGCACCGGCAAGGCTGGCCATGCTGGACTGCGTTGTAGGTTGGCCAGCCAAAGCGCGCACAACGTCCCCCGGTCCCGATGTCTGCGGCGGCACGTTGTCAGCGGGCTGGGCAGAGGCGTTGCCTGAAGCGTCCGAGCCAAACAGGCGTTTGCCCAGCCATCCGCCCAGGTTTTCGCCCCCCATGCCACCGATCATCGCGCCGATTGCACCGCCAACGGCGGTACCTAACACCGGCACTACCGAGCCCAATGCCGCACCTGCGGCCGCACCGGCCAAGGCACCGCCAAAGCCGCCGGCGGCAGCACCGTAACCTTTGGCCTTTTCATCGACGGTGCGCGCGTTTCGGTAGGTGTCGACAACCCCGAGACCGGCGCCGATCAGATTCCCGCCTGGCACTCGCTTGAGCAGCCCACCGAATTTGCTTGCACCACTGGCCAGACGCGCAACACCTCCGCCAACTCCCGGTGTTGACGCGGGAGCAGGTGTGCTCCGAGCGGATGAAGTGCTGCGTCGTGCATTACGCGAATTGCCCTGACGACGCCGTGAGGTACGTCGCCCTCCGGGGTTACCTGGCCCGGCACCGCCACCGGTAAAGTCACCGGCATTGACCACGAACACCTTCAACGGCTCGGTTCCCATACCCGCACCTTGCGGGCTGTCCTCGCCACCAAAGCCCAGTACCTTGAGACCGATATTCATCAACCTCGACACCCTGCCCGGCTTGGCACCGGGCGGGTCTTTCGCAGTGACCTCCTTGAACAAACCTCGACCGACGTTCAGCACCCCCTTACCCATCTGCACCACACTGGCAACCGCCGTCAGTGCAGAAATAGCCGCACCGACTGCGGCAATGCCGAGCACCAGTGGCTGGGCTTTGTCAGTCAATGCGGTAAAGGCTTGGGCGACGAAGGTGATGACCTTGGCTGTGTTGTCGGTCAGCGGCCGGATAGCGTCCCCCATACTTCGCATCGACTCATCGATCGCCTGGTAGGCCTCGTTCCAGATTTGCACCGACGTTTCTCGACGCGCGCGCAGGTCGCTGTCGAGCCCACCCTTGGCTTGTGGCGCAATGTCCCGATATTGCGTGTACAGCGTTTGGTTCGGGGCAAATCCCATCAAGGCAGCGCTAATCTGCTCTGGCACATCGAGCTGTGCCTGGGCCTTCTGCGGATCAGCTTCCTTACTCATCTGCGCGCTGGCGAGACTCGATAACCAACTGCCCAGATTGCTGGCCGCTTGATCGGAACTGCCTGTGGCGCTGCGTTGCACCTGCAACATCGCCCCCACCTGACTGACGGCACTCAGGCCAGTGGTACCCAGGCCACTCATTTTTTCCAGCAACGGTGCCAACGACGTCGCCAGGTCGGCCGCTTCGAAGCCCCCGGCCTTGGTCTGCGCTGCGATCACCTCCAAAGCGCTTTCCATGACCATAGGATCAGTGATCTTGGCGTTCGCCTGTAACGCGTTGATGATGCCCGCAGTATCAGCGCCACTGACGCCCTGACCGACAGCAAATTTCGCTGCCAGCGGAGCGTAAGCCAGCGCCGTGTCTGCCTTCATGCCACCATCAACCAGGCTTCTGACCATGTTGGCCACGTCGTTACGCGCCATCCCGGTCGATTGCGAGGTGGTGATGAAGGTACGAGCCATCTGCTTTTCCTGTGGCTCGCCAGCCACCCCGGCCTTAATCGCAATATCGCGGACGATGCTTTGAAAGTCCGCACTGATCATTGCCGGTATCGCAATGGCCTTAACACCTGTGACCGCACGGCCAATACCGGCCTTGCCGTCGGCCCACTGTTGCCTGCCTTTGGCTTGCAGTTCGCTGCCTTCGAGCGCACGACCCAGCGCCTGGTATTGCTCTCGCAATTTGCTGACATCGACGCCTTGACTACGCAGGCTATTACGCGCTTTGTCGAGTCTGCTTTGCATGGCTGAAGCAGCACTTGAACCACTTCTCTGCGCGGCCCTGACGGCCTCGTCCAGGCGCATCACATCACCGATGGCGTTCCTCAGCACCCGAGGTTGATTTCCCTCCTGTTGCACTTGTTTGATTCGGTCTTCGACCGTGTTGAAAACGGCACCTACCGTCGGTTTGACGGCGGCACCGATCACCAGCTCAACAGCCAGTTTGCTCGCCATCTGATCTCCCCTTTGCATGGGCTCTCGGCTCAGTCCGTGAGCCACCAGACCATGTCGCTGTACGACATGGTCATGATCTCGGTAGCGGCAAAATTCAGCTCTTTGGCGAGCCGTTTTGCCGCCGCCTTCTGCAGCCGAGGATCAAAGCTCGTCGTCTTGCACCAGACGAAAATAGCCCGCCTGCAAGCGGCCATAGTCCTTCAGCGACAGGCCTTCCAAGTCCTTGACTCCGACTTCGGCCAGGGAAGCGAAGAGGTTGAGCTCACGCTGTTCGTCATCACCACTGGCCGCCGACTGCGCGGTGCGAATGTCGCGCACAGTGGGTGCGCGCATCGACAGATTGTCGACCTGCAGGCCGTTGGCCTCGCTGGGCTTGCTCAGATGGACGACCACGCGCTCGGCGCTGACAGTCAACCAGCTCGGCGTTTTCGCAGTTTGTGTCATGACTGCTCCTTACAGGCCCAGGGCCGAACGTTGGGCGGCGAGCTGGTCGACACCGTTGATGACACGCTTCATACCCAGCGGATCGATTTCGTAGACCACGCGGCCGTCGACTTCGAGCTTGTAGTAAGTCACTGCAACGTTGTGCTTGATCTCGGCTTTGTCGCCGGGTTTCCAGTCGCCCATGTCGACTTCCTTCAGGGCGCCACGCAGCGTAACGATGACTGGGGTGATTTGGCCCTTGAGGCCTTTGAAGGCGCCGCGGAAGGTGCCGTTGAAAGCTGAACCGTCGGCCAGGCCGAAGAACTTCAGCGACTCGCGGCGCACGCCGGTGGTCACGAAGCCGGCTTCCTGCTTCTCCATGCCCTGATCGATCTCGATCGGCATGTCCATGCCGCCGGCACGGTGCTCCTCCATCTTCAGGGTGAGTTTCGGTAGGGTCAGGCTGGGGACGTCACCTTGAAAGCTGACGCCATCGACGAACAGGTTCAGGTTGGCCAGGGTTTCGGGAATCATTGCCATGGTTATTGCTCCTTAAGCGGCTTGGTCGAGGACTTCGGTCAACCACTGGTTGGTGACCTCGACACGGAAGTTCGGGTTCTCGGCGGGCGGCACGTCGGTGAAACGGATGTTCCAGTAGACCTTGCCCTGCTCCAGCTGGCTGGCGGTGTTCAACTCGGGATCGGCGAACACCTCGAAATTGATGATTGCGCCCTGGGCCTTGAGATCACGCATGAACGCCTGCAGGCCTTCGGTGACATCACTGACGTAGGTGGCGGTGATCGAACGGTCGACCGCCCACTTGTGGCCGTAGAGGATCGCGTCCATGACGATATCCATGGTCCGCACGCGGGTGACGAAGGCCCATTTCGGATCGCTGCTCAGGGTGCGGTTGCCCCACAGGCGGTAGCCGTCGTCGCGAATGATCGTGGTGATATTGGCGTTGTTGAGCAGGTTGGCCCGGCAGGTTTCGTCGCCGTCCAGGTACTCGATGGCACGGCCGGTACCGGTGATGCCGACAAACTCCTTGTTCGACGGCGAAGCCCAGAAGCCGTACTCGCTGTCGGTGTAGGCAAACAGCCCGGCGACCCAGGCCGATGCCGGTGCGTCGACCGTGGCACTGGCATCGGTGTCCCAATACTTGACTCCCGGATCGACCAGAAACGCGCGCTTGGCACCAAAGTTCTCGGCGTAGGCGATAGCGGCTTCGTCGGTGCTATTGGGGCCGTCGATGATGGCCAGGCCGCGTAGCTTATCGGCCAGCGCTACCAGGGCGGTGCCGACGGCCTGGGTGGCACTGTGCTTGGGTGTCACCAGCAGCCGTGGCTGGGCGTTGAAACGACTTTTACCGTCGAGCAGCGCCTGCAGGCCGGTACGAGTGCCGTCGGCCAAAACGCCGCCGATGATGGCCGATGTTTGCTCGGCAGCGTCTTCAAGCTTGGCCACGCCGCAGGCGACAATCACCGCCTTGGCGCGGGTGTAGATAGCCTGACAGGCCTTGGTGATCGCCGAGCCAGCACCGAAGGCCGCCACCGCTTCGCGCTCGCTGGTGATCAACACCAGGTCATTGGCCTTGGCGCTGGCGCCTGGGCCGGGGGTGAAGGTGTCGACCAGACCGATGATCGAGGACGACGGCAGTGCGATGGTGCGTGCGCCGGTGTCGACGTTGGTGACGGTAACGCCGTGGAAGAATCCACTCATAGATAAATCTCCAGAAATACGAAGGCCCCGCGGTGCGGGGCCTTTGATGGGTTTTTTACAGGTAAGAAAAAGCCCCGGCGGTGCGGGGCTTTATTGGACTTGCTCGGCGATCCAGGGTGGCGCCACCGGACGCTGCTCGGTGTCGGGGAACAGACCGGACTGGGGCCAATCGCGCAACGCCTGGCGGTAGGTCAGCAGTTCAGTAAATTGCTCAGCGGTCAGCGTGGTGGCCAACTGCATGTCCTGTTCGTCGCGGTAACGCGTTATCAGCCATTCAGTAGCGCTCACTTGAGCATCACGCCAAGCGCGTTCACGGGCAGCGAGATACTCCGGCGACAGATCTACAGCTTCAAGATCGATCAGAATCGGCAGCCCCTCAGCATCATGGCCTCGGACTTTTCCCCGCTCGGGGTTGGCAATCACCGCCTGATAACGGTCATCGTCGATCTCTTTGGCGTCCGCCGGGATCTCGTTATGGATATCCGACAAGTAACAACAGCCGGTACTTGCGCTATAAAGCCGCATAATTCTCTCCAGTCATTTACCAATGGCGAACCAGTACAGAGTCCCCGCCACAACGTTGATCGATGGATCCCGACCCGCGATGGTCACGCCGACATTGTTACGGTTGAACCCGTTCAAGTCGGAGGTAGTCGTACCCGCGTCAGAAATACACTGCACGTTGTAGCAGGCCTCGGGAAACGCAATGTTGAAGGGGACACTAACAGCCAAGTAGTTAACCGCCTCACCATGGTTATGGCCGCCCCACTGGATGATCAGCCCGCCCAGCCAGGACGGGAAAATAATGTAGCCATTAGGTGCCAGGCCCGCAGCGAAGCCGAAGCGAAGCTTCCTGGGCGTTACGAAAGAAGCATCGTCGGTTCCGGCGTTCACCTGGGCTTGGCTCGCCAGCTTGGCGCCGCCAACGGCCGATTCAGTGGCCGGGTAACCATCATTGAGTACCTTGCGCCAACTGATTTCGGTCATACCGGTACCGTAATGGCCCTCAAAGTCATGCCCGGTTGTTAACTCGTACACCCGATACATGGTGGTGTCTGCCCTGACCCGTTCGGCAGCGATAGCCAAGAGCGAGTTCCGCGCCGGATCGGTGAACATTTCTGGGATGCCCAACGTTTTCAGCGGGTTGCCCCAGCCATAGCCACGGTAAACACCCGTAGTCATATGCTTCAAACAGGTATCAAGGTGAGGCGCTTCCTCAGTGAAAAACCCGATACCTGCCATCGCCACCCTAAACTTCTTCGGGGTGACTATCGTGGCGTCATCCGTACCCGTACTGACCTGCGCCTGGGTGGCCACCTTGGCCCAACCAAAGGCACTTTCAGTCGCCTGTTTCACCACCTTGGCGATGGCCTGGGACACCCGCAGCGGTGTCATCACCTTGGTGTTGTCGGTGCCACCCTCAGCTTCGGCCTGAGTGGCCTGAGCCGCTCGTAGCTTCTTAGGCGTAACAATCGTGGCGTCATCCGTTCCGGCTGTTACCTGCGCCTGGCTCGCCAGCTTGGCGCCGCCAACGGCCGATTCAGTGGCCGAGTAACCATCACTGAGCACCTTGCGCCAGTTGATTTCGGTCATGCCGGTACCGTAATAGCCCTCAAACTCATGCCCGGTTGTGAACTCGTACACCCGATACATGGTGGCGTCTGCCCTGACCCGTTCGGCCGCGATAGCCAACAGCGAGTTCCGCGCCGGATCGGTAAACATTTCTGGGATGCCCAGCGTTTTCAGCGGGTTGCCCCAGCCATAGCCTCGGTAAGTGGCCGTAGTCACATGCTTCAAACAGGTATCAAGGTGAGGGGCTTCATCTGTAAGCAATCCGATATCTGCCATCGCCACCCTGAACTTTTTCGGGGTGACCATCGTGGCGTCATCCGTACCCGTACTGACCTGCGCCTGGGTGGCCACCTTGGCCCAGCCAAATGCGGTTTCGGTCGCTTGCCTCACTACTTTGGCAATCGCCTGAAATACCCGCAGCGGAGTCATGATTTTGCTGTTTTCGGCACCGGCCTCAGCCTCGGGCTGACTCGCTCTCACTGTCCGCCCGTCAACGTACTCCCGTGTTGCCAACACGACGCTGGGGTCAATCTTGAGCTGTACATTGCTGGAACTGCTCACCACCAAGTTCATGCGCACCACCTGGGTACGACCTGAGCCCTGATTGAGCAACGGCTTGTAAGTCGGCGCACAGTTGGCCACCGCCACCAAATCGCCGTCGGCATCGTATAGGCCTACCTCACGAATCCAGCGCCCGCCAACCTCGGCCGGAATCACCTGCTCGGCGACGATGACTGAATTGTCCTTATCGTCGACCTTCAATTGATTCAACGGTGCGCGGCGCCACTCATTGAGCAAGCTGGTCCAACTCGCATCAGGTTGAGGCAGCGCTGGATTCTCCACGCCGCTCGGGTTGCCATCACCGACGGCCATTTGCGTAATTTTCCAAGGGATACCCAACGCATCGGCGTTGGCCTGTTTCGCGGCGCCCACATTGGTGAGGATCGCGTAGAACTGAGATGTCTGGTCGACCATTAGTAGATGTCCATATAGTCAATGCTGTGCTCTCGTCCACCACGCCCAATGCGTCCGGTCGCCACGATGTCCATGGCGGCTGGCGGGTAGATGTCGAGGGTGTCGCCGTCTTGGATCGAGCTGGCCATGTAAATGGCACCGGCGGTTTCCAGGCTGATGGTCAGCCCGGTCATGTGGCGGCTGACGGGCCTGGCGTCGTCGATCAGCCACGTCAGCTCTTGGTAGGTTTCTTCACTGATCCCTGCGTCGGATACCCCGACCTTGAGGGCGAAGGTGCCCGGCACGCCTTGGGGCACGCTGTCGAACCATTCGATGACCTCAATGAGATAGCCGAACGGTTCCACCACCCGCCGCAATGCACCGATGGTGCCCTTGTGCGCATGCACATAGAACGCCGAGCGGATCATCGAGCGTTTGATAGTGTCGGGCCAGGTTTCGTCCCAGCGGTCCACCGACCAGGCCCAGGCCAGTTGATGCAGCAAATGGGGCGGGCAGGTGTCAGGGTTGTACAGCGCCCGCAGGGGAATGTCGGTAGTTTCAACACCGGCGGCCTCGACGGCCTGTTCCAGGACGGTGCTGTTGAGCGGGAGCAGGCTGTTCATGTCAGCCACCCCGCGTCACGCTGATGCCTTCGCACCAGGCTGCTTGCGCCATGCTCGGGCGGATATCAGTCCAGTTGTTCAAATCAACCCGGCTGACACCATTGATATGCAATTGAGCGTCCACCCCTGAGCGCGCCACTTCAACGCCCAGGCGCCGTCGAGGATTGACCCAGGCCTGCAAGCGACGCTTGCACTCGACCAGAGTCGCCTCGATTTCCGGGCCACTGCCGCTCATGTGCACCACGGCATCGATGCGGTAGCGCAGGATCTCGGCGCTTTGCACCGTGAGTCGATCGCCGACTGGGCGCACATCGTCGTCGTTAAGTTTGAGACGTACCGTCTCCAATAGCGCTGCCCCGGCGCTGCCGTTGCCTTCCAGCGCCAGTACAGTAACCACCACCTGCGCAGGCGCAGGACTTTGCGCGGTGGCGTCAGCCACCTGTCCGGAAGCATTGCGCGCATGCAGGATGTAACTATTGCGTGGCCCTGCGGTGGTCAGGCCTTCGTAGACCAGTTGAATCCGCTCACGCAGGGCATCGTCTGCTTCGAGCACCTTGGACGTTGGCGGCACATTGCTCAGGTTTTCAGCCTGCACCACCAGTCGCTCAAGGCGGACATTAGCGGCAAGTTGATCGAGGTCTGTGCCTTGGGCATAGGCCAGCAGCAGCGCCTTGGCGGCGTCATTGACCCGCGCTCGATTGAGCAGCTTGCGATAGGCGCCGACCTCCAGCAGTTTGCTAACCGGATCGCTCTCCAGCGCTGCATCCCAGTTGTCGCCCATGTACGACCGGAAGGTCGCCAGGTCAGCCTCGAAGAGTGTCTCGAAGTCGAGGTCTTCCAACACCTGCGGCGCGGGCAGCGCCGAAAGATCCACACTACTCATGCCGTCACCTCCAGGATCTGGCTGTTGCCCAGGTACTGTCCGCTCAACTGCAAGGTAATTTGCCCCGCCATGACCGACACCACCCGTACCCGCTCCAACTTCAGACGCGGTTCCCAGCGTCCCAGGGAACGTGCCACCTCAGCCTGCACCGCGCTTTTCCAACCTTCG
The DNA here is from genome assembly GCF_002845275.2 of Pseudomonas sp. S06B 330. Taxonomy (NCBI): domain Bacteria; kingdom Pseudomonadati; phylum Pseudomonadota; class Gammaproteobacteria; order Pseudomonadales; family Pseudomonadaceae; genus Pseudomonas; species Pseudomonas tussilaginis. The sequence goes on from NZ_CP088149.1 coordinate 4,518,153, forward strand.
TTGACCGGCAGGTCGACAAAGCGGCGCAGCTTGCTGCCGTAGTCCGGGCGCATACGCCGGCTGCCAAGCGGGGTGGTGAGGATGTCTTCAATGGACTGGCGCACATGGGCGAGGCCAGATAGCGGCTGGCCGCTCCGGCGATCCATTCCGATCATCGCGCTACTCCTGCGGTTTGAGCTGCGGATGCTCCTGCAGGTAAGCCAGGGCGATGGCATCGTCGGCCTGGGCAGTGACCTGCCCGCGGCTGACGAGCAACGAGCGGGCATCCGGCAGGATCAAGACGCGTGAGGTATAGAGGGTGTCGCGAAACACCACGGCAGTGGATGCTTGGGTGTTGCTCTTTTTAGCAGTAGCCATGTTTGCTCCAGGCGAAAAAAAGCCCGCGGCGCGGGCTGGTTTCAATGTTTGTGGTTGGCGGTGTTGCCACCGGTATCGATGATCTTGCCGCCACCGAGAATGTCGCCACTGACCTGCAACGGGCCGTTGATCTGTACCGCACCAGTCAAGGTTATGGTGGCGGCCTTGAGGTCGATAGCCTGATCACTGACCACCAGCGAACTGCCACCGACCTTTACGGTAACGGTGCCAGTGGGCAATTCGATGCTGTAGCTGCGAGCCTGCCAGTCATAGGTCAGTGAGCCACCGTCGTCGAAGCGCCAGACCTCGACATGCTCGCGGTTGTCTGGCGGTGCGCCGGCATTGCCATACAGGCCCGGTACAAAGGTACCTTGCGCAGGCTCGCCGCTCGGGCTGATCAGCACCCCCTGCTCGTCAAGACTGGGTACACGCCAGTGTCGGGCCTTGCCTGCGGCCTGGCTGTGCCAGCGCAGCCAGGCGCTGGTCCAGCCGGCACCGTCGGAAACCCGCACGCGGGCGGCGGCAAGATCAACGGCGACTACTCGGCAAGGAATGACCAGGCCGGCGAGCATGCGGTCGTGCATGGCACTGGCGTAACTCATGGAAGTTCCTCCGGCGTCTGATAGCCGCCTTCATGACCAGGACCGGTGTCGGGGCTGAAGGCAAAGGCAATCGGACCGGGCTCATCCGGCCATGGCCATTGTGGGTCGCCCAAGTGCAGGGTTTGCTCCCATTGCACTACCCAGCTAACGGGGTGGAGGGCACCAGGCGCGGCTTGAACCGGTAGCCCCTGAACATTTTTGGCCTCTTCGACGAAGTCCAGATCCCAGAACTGTTTGCGCAGCAGCACCGTCAACTGAGTCGCCAATGTCGCTGCCTGCAACGATGCCTGGGCAAGGCTGGCATCGACCAGGATGCGCGCGTCGATGATTGCCACAATGCACGAGCGACCATCACCTGGGTCAACTCCAGGCTTAAGACCGGCAATGGAATGGAACAGCGCAGGCAATGCCGTATCCTGAGCCGCCATTGCATAGGCATCCACGATTTGCAATTGAGGCATGGCGGATTTGATCGTCGCGGTGATGGCCTCGTGCAAGGTCTGCAATTCGTTCACGTTCACTCCTCCCGATTACCCACATGCGCATCAACGGCCTTCCCCGCCTGCGGTTGCTCCAGCCCCAATCGTTTCGCCGCCCAGCGCTCATAAAGGCCGATGGCAACATCCGCGCCAGCCATCGCGGTAAGGCAGCCGAAAGCGCTGGCGGTCCAGATTGACAAGCCGCTGGCATACAGCAGCATCACGGTCGAGACACCACATACCATGCAAGCGCCCGAGCGCAGTACCAGCCGTCGAACCAGCGCCCACCCGTAAGTGCCTGCCTTGTCCGCCCGCCACATCTCGCCAGACACACCGCCTAGCAATGCCAGGACGATCACCAACCAGATCGGTATTTCCAGCAACGTCTGTTGTTCATGTGTCACTGTCCTGTCTCCTTGTTTGTTAGCTCCTTAGCCTTAAGGCCACGGAGCGTTGTTCTACTGTTCAAGCGCCGATTACTCGGCATTCCAAAAAGCCCGGCCTCCCCAGGCTTTTCAGTAATGCGTTGTCGAACCGCCCGCCACGACTGGTGCGCTGGGCGACTCCGCTTCTAATTGTTCCTCCGGCCGCGGCCACCTGCCCGCCGGATAACTGCTTGTGGTGCTTTACGCTGCACACCCGGGCCAGTTGCCAACCCTCTGAACAGTTCAGGCCTGTTCATCGCTGCCTTTGTTGCTGCCGGTGTCGACCGGCTTGAGACAGAGATTATGCATTGATGCATATGCAGTCAATGCATTTATGGAAATATTTATGCATAAGAATTTGCACCTATGCATGTAGGCCTTGTCTGGTATGGGCTTGGGAGGTTTTCCATAGACGAAAAAAAACCCGCCGAAGCGGGTTTTGGGGAGAGCAGGTGAATCAGCGTGCGTACATGCCCCACCAGAATACATGGCCAAGGATGCTGATCTGCTCTTCCTGCATCTGCTGGAAGCTGTAGTCTTCATCCGGGTGTTCGTCACGGTTGAAGCTGCGCAGGCGAATGCCGGTAGGCAAGCGATAGAGTTGCTTCACCCGCAGTTGGCCATTGTGGTTGATCGCGTAGAGGTCGCCATCAACGATGTCGCCAATACCACTCTTACCGGCATTGACCCCCACCGTGGCGCCATCACGCAGCACCGGCAACATACTGTTGCCGCGCACCGTGACGCACTTGGCCTGGTCGAACTGCACGCCGTTGTGGCGCAGGCTGCGCTTGCCGAAACGCAGGCTGGCCTTCTCGCTTTCCTCGATGACAAATCGTCCTGATCCTGCAGCCAACTCGACCTCGCGAAGAAACGGAATGGACACCTCGTCGTCCTCGACCGGTGTGTCATCATCCCACAGGCTGATATCACGCAACTCGGCATGACTGCGGGCGGGCGTGGCCTCACGGCTTTCGCCAAGTTCAACGCGACCACGCAGTTGATCGGTGCTCACGCCGAAATACTCGGCGATCTTCGACACATGCTTATCGGAAGGATCGACGATCTTCTCGCTGAGAATGCGCGACAGGGTTGATTGCGGCACGCCGGTACGCCGGTGCAGCTCCGTGGGGGAGATACCGTGACGGTCGAGCAATGCTCTTAAGACGGATGCTACGTTGCGTTTTTGCATAACGTGCATAATGCAACCGGTTTAGCTCAATTGCAATTGCCGATATGCACGAAAATGCATGGAAAAATGGTCGCAGCGCCGCGCTTGGCCTCGGCATCGCCTGCAAAATCCCTGTACCATTGCCCGCTTGCCTTTGGTCTAAACGACACTGCGAGCCAAGTTTCTGTAATGAGCGATCTTTCCGCACACACCCCGATGATGCAACAGTACTGGAAGCTGAAAAACCAGCACCCAGATCAACTGATGTTCTACCGCATGGGCGACTTCTACGAGATCTTCTATGAAGACGCGAAGAAGGCCGCAAAACTCCTCGACATCACCCTGACGGCCCGTGGCCAGTCAGCTGGCCAGTCGATTCCCATGTGCGGCATCCCCTTCCATGCGGCCGAAGGTTACCTGGCCAAGCTGGTGAAGCTGGGCGAATCGGTGGTGATCTGTGAACAGATCGGCGACCCGGCCACCAGCAAAGGCCCGGTGGAGCGCCAGGTCGTGCGCATCATCACCCCCGGCACAGTCAGTGACGAGGCGCTGCTAGATGAGCGCCGCGACAACCTGATCGCGGCCGTACTCGGTGACGAGCGCCTGTTCGGCCTGGCGGTGCTGGACATCACCAGCGGCAACTTCACGGTGCTGGAGATCAAGGGCTGGGAGAACCTGCTGGCTGAGCTTGAGCGCATCAACCCGGTGGAGCTGTTGATCCCCGATGACTGGCCACAAGGCCTGCCGGCCGAGAAGCGCCGTGGCGCCCGCCGTCGCGCACCTTGGGATTTTGACCGTGACTCGGCACGCAAGAGCCTCTGTCAGCAATTCGCAACCCAAGACCTCAAAGGCTTTGGCTGCGAGAAGCTGACCCTGGCCATCGGCGCAGCCGGCTGCCTGCTCGGTTACGCCAAGGAAACCCAGCGCACTGCCCTGCCGCACTTACGTAGCCTCAAGCACGAACGACTGGACGATACCGTGGTGCTCGACGGCGCCAGCCGTCGCAACCTCGAACTGGACGTGAACCTCGCAGGCGGCCGCGACAACACCCTGCAGTCGGTCATCGACCGCTGCCAAACCGCCATGGGCAGCCGCTTGCTGACCCGCTGGCTGAACCGCCCGCTGCGCGACCTGAAAGTACTGCAAGCGCGCCAAGGCTCGATTCGCTGCCTGCTCGACAGCTACCGTTTTGAAAAGCTGCAGCCGCAGCTCAAGGAAATCGGCGACATCGAGCGGATCCTTGCCCGGATCGGTTTGCGTAACGCCCGTCCTCGCGACCTGGCACGCCTACGCGATGCCCTTGGTGCCCTGCCCGAGCTGCAGAACGCCATGGCCGAGCTGGAAGCGCCGCACTTGGCCTTGCTGGCGGCCATCGCCGGCACCTACCCGGAACTGGCTGACCTGCTGGCAAAAGCCATTATTGACAACCCGCCGGCGGTGATCCGCGATGGCGGCGTCCTCAAGACCGGCTACGACAGCGAACTGGACGAACTGCTGGCCATGAGCGAGAACGCCGGCCAGTTCCTGATCGACCTCGAAGCACGGGAAAAAGCCCGTACCGGCCTTGCCAACCTCAAAGTGGGCTACAACCGGGTGCACGGCTACTTCATCGAGCTGCCGAGCAAACAAGCCGAGCAGGCGCCTGCTGACTATATTCGCCGACAGACCCTCAAGGGCGCCGAGCGTTTTATCACCCCGGAGCTGAAAACCTTCGAAGACAAGGCGCTGTCAGCCAAGAGCCGCGCGCTTGCTCGCGAGAAGATGCTCTACGACGCGCTGCTGGAAACCCTGATCGGTCACTTGGCACCGCTGCAGGACACCGCCGCCGCCCTGGCCGAGCTGGACGTGCTGAGCAACCTCGCCGAGCGCGCGCTGAACCTGGACCTGAACTGCCCGTCGTTCGTTGACGAGCCATGCATGCGCATTAGCCAAGGCCGCCACCCGGTGGTCGAGCAAGTGCTGACCACGCCATTCGTGGCCAACGACCTGGCACTGGACGACAATACTCGCATGCTGGTGATTACCGGCCCGAACATGGGCGGTAAATCCACATACATGCGTCAGACCGCACTGATCGTGCTGATGGCGCATATCGGCAGCTTCGTGCCGGCTGCCAGCTGCGAGCTGTCGCTGGTCGATCGGATTTTCACCCGAATCGGCTCCAGCGATGACCTGGCCGGTGGGCGCTCGACCTTTATGGTCGAGATGAGCGAAACCGCCAACATCCTGCACAACGCGACCGAGCGCAGCTTGGTGCTGATGGACGAAGTCGGCCGTGGCACCAGCACCTTCGACGGCCTGTCCCTGGCCTGGGCGGCGGCTGAGCGTCTGGCACAACTGCGTGCCTACACGTTGTTCGCCACCCACTATTTCGAACTGACAGTGCTGCCGGACAGCGAGCCGCTGGTGGCCAACGTCCACCTCAACGCCACCGAGCATAACGAACGCATCGTGTTCCTCCACCATGTGCTGCCGGGGCCTGCCAGCCAGAGTTACGGCTTGGCCGTGGCGCAGCTCGCCGGGGTACCAACACCGGTGATCCAGCGCGCGCGTGAACACCTGGGCCGCCTGGAAACCGCCAGCCTGCCCCATGAAATGCCCGTGCAGCCCAAAGGTGCGGCAGATGTTCCGCATCAAAGCGACCTGTTTGCCAGCCTGCCACACCCGGCCATCGAGAAGCTCGGGAAGCTTGACCTGGACAATATGACGCCGCGTCAAGCTATCGAAATGCTCTATACACTAAAGACTCTGTTATAACGCGAGCCCACACAAGCTGATAGAATCCCGCGCGGTTTGGTGCTGCTGCAGATTACTAGCCTGGTCTGCAACCGAACGACCAAACCGAGCGACCCTGTCTGGAAGGGTATCGCTGCCGTCGCCTGAGGAGAGAATTAGAAATGACCTTCGTCGTCACCGACAACTGCATCAAGTGCAAGTACACCGACTGCGTAGAAGTGTGTCCGGTGGACTGCTTCTACGAAGGCCCGAACTTCCTGGTCATTCACCCGGATGAGTGCATCGACTGTGCGCTGTGCGAGCCTGAATGCCCTGCCGTCGCCATTTTCTCGGAAGACGAAGTGCCAAGCGGCATGGAAAACTTCATCGAGCTCAATGCCGAGCTGGCGGATATCTGGCCGAACATCACTGAAAAGAAAGACTCGATGCCCGACGCTGCAGAGTGGGATGGCAAGCCAGGCAAGATCGCCGATCTGGAACGCTAAGCGCCAAGATCACAAAAAAGGCCCTTCGAGGGCCTTTTTTCATGTTTGCTGCGGGCCCTACGCGCCTGAAGTCGCGAGGTTACGGGCGGCGCCTGGGCTGGCGTTATCTTCGAACGCACGTTTTGAACGCCATCGCAGGCACGCCCGCGGCCCCATTGTGGGAGCCGGTCTTGCCACCGATGGTATCGATGCAGTGAAAGGTGTTGCGCGGTGTCTGCATCGCTGGCAGGACCAGCTCTCCCAAAACAGTGCAATACCTCGCACTGCACTGCACTGCACTGCACTGCACTTGATCTTCATACGCGCAAGTTCATGCGCCGCAGTCTGCGACTTCAGGAGGCCGAGTGGAGGTACCTGTAGGGGCAGTGCGTAGCACCTTCGGCGTTAGCCGAAGACGCGAGACGGAGACTTGGCGGAGCAAGTCGTAGGCCGCGTGGCCCCGGAGGGTGCCGGAGCGAGGGGACCCGAAGCGCAGCGTAGGGCCGTATGCAGGAGCGAGCGGTTTTGCCTACTTTTTCCAAGAAAAAAGTAGGCCGCCGTAAGGGCGGAAGGGGCCGGCAGCATCGCCGCATCGAATGGATAAGCCCCCAAGCCCAAACCCAAACCCAAACCCAAACCCAAACCCAAACCCAAAAGCATCTTCCCCCGATAATCCGGGAAAAACCCAAAAAAAAGGGGCGGTTTAACCCGCCCACATTTTTTCCGTAGTCCCTGCGTTCCCTGTCATCATCCTGATGAATCGCATCCTGCGATGTCCTTGACCCTCTTCCTTGAAGGCCTGTGTCAGTCCGTAGACACAGTTAGATAGTACCGCCCAGAGAATTTACGGCAACGGGTCAAAGCTCTCAAAAAGCTGCAGAAACCTTACTGAAACAAATAACAAATGCGTTATTTATCAATGCCATACAAAAAAACTCACATTGAAAGCGACAACGATTTACTAAAACCTATAGCGAAGGCTTACATAACAAGTAAGCGAAGTCTTACACAGAAAAGAACTGTGCCAACAATGGCTGGGGCTCTCGGCTAAATCTGCATGTTTCCCCAGTAACAAGAGGACATATCCGTCGGCAGCGCTTCGCCAAGACACAAACAAAAACGCCTCGATCATATCGAGGCGTTCTTTGCTGCAAGCAATGCTTACTGGAACAGCGACTCACTGGACAGGCCGTTCTTCTCGAGGATCTCACGCAGACGCTTGAGGCCTTCGACCTGGATCTGGCGAACCCGCTCACGGGTCAGGCCAATTTCCAGCCCCACATCTTCTAACGTACTGCTTTCGTGCCCACGCAGGCCGAATCGACGAATCACGACTTCGCGTTGCTTGTCGGTCAGCTCGCTCAACCATTGGTCAATGCTCTGGGACAGGTCATCATCCTGGAGCAGCTCGCAAGGATCGGTGGGACGATCGTCGGTCAGGGTATCGAGCAGTGTTTTATCGGAGTCTGGCCCCAAGGACACATCCACCGACGACACCCGCTCGTTAAGCCCGAGCATGCGCTTGACCTCGCCCACCGGCTTTTCCAAAAGGCTGGCGATCTCTTCCGGGGACGGTTCGTGATCGAGCTTCTGGGTCAGTTCGCGAGCTGCACGCAGGTATACGTTAAGTTCCTTGACCACATGGATGGGCAAGCGAATGGTACGGGTCTGGTTCATGATCGCCCGTTCGATGGTTTGCCGAATCCACCAAGTGGCGTAGGTAGAAAAACGGAAACCCCGCTCAGGGTCGAACTTCTCGACCGCGCGAATCAACCCCAGATTGCCCTCTTCAATCAGGTCCAACAGCGAAAGCCCGCGATTGACATAACGCCGGGCGATTTTCACCACCAGACGCAAGTTACTTTCGATCATTCGCTTGCGCCCCGCCGGATCGCCACTTTGCGACAGCCGCGCAAAATGAACCTCTTCCTCTGGCGAAAGCAAAGGCGAAAAACCGATTTCATTGAGGTACAACTGGGTTGCATCAAGTGCCCGAGTATAATCGATGTACTTGTGCTGCTTGAGCGTAGAGCCTTGTTTAGCCCTGGTCCGAACCGTAGATACAGCAGGTTCGTCTGACACCGCGTCCGTTTCCAAAACGATGCCGGTCTCCATCAGGAGAACCTCATCGTCGATGTCAAACTCCGGCACTTCTTTACTGAGAGCCATTGTTATAGTCCTTTGCTGAGTTCGAACTCAGACTCAAGCGGCGCCAATATCCCTGGCAACGCTGGAGCCTGTCCCCTCTACGCGAGGAACAGGCCGGGTACTAGCAATCAACGACGTGGCAGGAATTGCAGCGGATCAACAGGCTTGCCCTGACGGCGAATCTCAAAATGCAGCTTCACCCGGTCTGTGCCCGTGGAACCCATTTCGGCAATTGTCTGCCCAACTTTGACCTGCTGTCCCTCCCGAACCAAAAGCCTGCGGTTGTGGCCGTAGGCACTGACGTAGGTGTCGCTGTGCTTGATGATTACCAACTCGCCGTAGCCCCGCAAGCCACTCCCGGCGTAGACAACTGAACCATCAGACGCAGCAAAAACAGGCTGTCCCAAATCACCGGCGATATCAATGCCTTTATTCAAACTACCGTTTGAAGCAAATTTACCAATCAGCACGCCGCTGGCCGGCCACCCCCAGCCACCCACCGCACGCTCTGCAGAGGGAACCTGAACTGGCGCTGGGGTTGACGTCGCAGTGCTGGTTACAGGAGCCGGCGCAGGGCTCGCTGGCTTGCTTGCCGGGGCAGGTGTTCCTGCCGGGCGACGGGTAACGGTGCTACTGCCAGAAGACGACTGCGAACGGCTCACGACCGTCGCACTGCCCGTTGCCGGTGCAGTGGAGCGGCCATCGAAACGAATCGGCTGGCCGACGCGAATGGTATAGGGCGGTCCGATGCCATTGCGTGCAGCCAGGGCCTTGTAGTCCCAGCCATAGCGAAAGGCGATGGAGTAAAGGGTGTCGCCAGGGCGTACCACGTATTGACCGCTGGTGACCACTGGGCGCTTGGCAACCGGTGCATTACGGTCCACCACCCGGGCGTTGTTCGAGGACGTGCTGGAGCAACCCGACAGCAGCGAACCGACAGCAAGTGCAATCAGCAGAAGCTTGAAGCGCGAAAATCCCCTGCACTGCTGAATGAATGTGTGACCCACCCGCCGCTCCCTCTCATGGTGACTGCTGTGAAATGCAATATTGTTGCAATTATAACCGAGCGCATGCGCCTTGCGGACGCTGAGCGCTGGCAAAATGTGAACCCTGACAGAATAGGCGAGTCCGCCAGATAGACAGAGCAATAGCGGAGGAATTCGCCTGCTGCGAAAAAAAGTCTGGATCAGGCCAGCGGGCCGGTCAGCAGTGGGACGAAGCGCACTGCGCCTAGCACCCGTCGCGAGAACCCATGCTCTTCACGCACAATCAGCATCAGTTGCTGGGTTTCCCCTGTCGCGCCTACCGGAATGACCATCCGGCCACCTGGGGCCAGTTGATCAAGCAAGGCCTGGGGGACTTCCGCAGCCACAGCCGTAACGATGATGCCATTGTACGGTGCCAGTGCCGGCCAGCCCTCACAGCCGTCGCCCCAGCGAAACACCACGTTGCGCAGGTTGAGCTCGGTCAGACGTTCCTTGGCGCGATCCTGCAGCACCTTGATGCGTTCCACGGAAAACACCCGCTCGACCAATTGCGCCAAAATAGCCGTCTGATAACCCGAGCCGGTACCGATCTCCAGCACCTTGTCCAGCGGGCCAGCCTCAAGCAGCAGTTCGCTCATGTGCGCGACCATGAACGGCTGGGAAATCGTCTGGTTGTTACCAATTGGCAGCGCCGTGTCTTCGTAGGCACGGTGAGCCAACGCCTCGTCGACAAACAGGTGGCGTGGCGTACGCCGCAGTACGTCGAGTACGTTGGGGTTGGAGACGCCTTCCTCAATCAATCGCTGAATCAACCGCTCACGGGTTCGCTGCGAGGTAAAACCGATACCATGGCGCATCAGATCCTCCTGTTCACGCATCAGAGCAGCCCCTCCAGCCAACCATCCAAACGCTCGAAGGCCTCGTTGAAAGTGCGGTCGAGTTGCAACGGGGTGATCGAGACATAGCCCTGCATCACCGCATGAAAATCCGTGCCTGGACCGCCATCTTCGGCATCTCCAGCGACGGCGATCCAGTAACCTTCTTTCCCCCGCGGGTTGACCACCTTGGTCGGCGCGGCCGCGCGTGCGCGATGCCCCAAGCGCGTCAACTGGATGCCGCGAATGTGCTCCAGCGGCAAGTTGGGGATATTCACATTGAGCACTGTTCGCGGCGGCAATTCCAGCGTCTTGTGCGCCTCCACCAGTTTGCGGGCGAAATACGCGGCAGTCGGCAGGTTGTCAGGCAAGCGCGAGAGCAAGGAAAAGGCGAACGAGGTTCCGCCCAGGAAACGTCCTTCAAGAGCGGCGGCCACAGTGCCGGAATACAGCACATCATCGCCCAGGTTTGCTCCCAGGTTGATCCCCGACACCACCATGTCCGGCGTGTGCTCCAGCAGGCCATTGAGCCCAAGGTGCACGCAATCGGTCGGCGTACCGTTGAGACTGATATAGCCATTGGCCAGAGTCTGCGGGCACAGCGGTCGGTCGAGCGTCAGCGAACTGCTGGCGCCGCTCTTGTCTTGATCCGGGGCAATGACCACACATTCGGCATAGTCCGCCAGCGCAGCATGCAGCGCGGCGAGTCCGGGTGCGGTGACCCCGTCGTCGTTCGAAATCAGAATACGCATGGGCTGTCCGTCTGCCCTGCCGACACCAGATCAACAAGCTCGCGCACCACTACGGTGGCAAAGCATCCGGCCGGAAGGACGAATTCCAGTTGCAGAATATCAGGCTCGGGATAATGCCACGTCAGACCGCCAATGGGCAGTCGCAGGATGCGCCGTTCGTGATTCATGCCCGCGCGAGCCAGCCATTGGCACAACGATGCGTGCTGCTCGCCAATGCGTTGCTCGAGTTCAGCGGTGACGCCGCCAGCGGGCGATGCCCCTTCTCCCCACAGCGGCCCGGTGGGATGCAGGTCGAGGATGGCCAGGCGTGGATCAGAACACTCCGCTTCGCCTGCCGGAAAAAAGCTACGGCTATCGGTGAAGGCCAACAGGTCACCCACCTGAGCACGCTGCCAGCTGCCATCGGCCACACGTTGCGCCAGCACCTGGTTGAACAGATAGCTACGGGCACTGGAGAGCAGCCGTGAACGCACGTTGCGCTGCTCTGGCAGTGCCTGGCGCTCAGCCCAGCCACGGGCATCATGAACATTGCCGCCCTCATGGCCGAAACGCTGGCTGCCGAAATAATTGGGTACGCCATGGCTGCGCAGTTGCTCAAGACGTACATCCAACGCCGGATGATCAGCGTTCAGGCCGGTCAGACGTAGGGTGAAGCCATTGGCCGAATGGGCGCCCCGCTGCAGCTTGCGCGAATGCCGGGTGCGCTTGAGGATGCTCAAGGTTTCATTCTCGGCGGCGCTCAGATCGGGGTCGGCCTTGCCCGGCAAGTGCAGGCTGAACCATTGACGGGTCAGGGCCTGACGGTCCTTGAGGCCAGCATAGCTGATGCTACGCAGCGGCACGCCAGCGGCGCGGGCCAGGCGACGAGCAGCTTCTTCAGTATTGAGGTCGCGCTTTTCGACCCACAACCACAGATGCTCGCCAGTGCCAGACAACGGGATGTCGAGGACTTCATCCACCTGAAAGTCTTCGGCGGTGGCTTTGAGAATGGCGCTACCCAACGCCGGACCGGATGCACGCGGCCCTAAAAGCTCAAGTTCGGTCATGCTGGCAACAACAAGGCAACGGCGTGGACGGCAATGCCCTCCTCACGACCGGTGAAGCCGAGCTTCTCGGTGGTGGTGGCCTTGACGTTGACCTGGTCGAGTTCAACCTGCAGATCTTGCGCAATCAGCTCACGCATGGTGTCGATGTGTGGGGCCATCTTCGGCGCCTGAGCAACAATGGTGGCGTCGACGTTGCCGACTTTCCAACCTTTGCCTTGGACGATCTTGACCACATGACGCAGCAGCACTCGGCTGTCAGCACCTTTGAACTGGGGGTCCGTGTCGGGAAAGTGCTTGCCGATATCACCCAGCGCTGCAGCACCCAGCAAAGCGTCGCTCAGGGCGTGCAGCACCACGTCGCCATCGGAATGGGCCAGCAGCCCGAACCTGTGCGCAATGCGCACCCCACCCAAGGTGATGAAATCGCCTTCCGCGAAGCGGTGCACATCGTAGCCGTGGCCAATACGCATAAAAAAAACGCCCTGATTGAGTCAGGGCGTGATTCTACCTGCTTTGCCGGGCCTTTGGCTGATTTGTAGGACAGTGCCTACAACAAACCCAGGGCCACCCCATGATGGCGCAAATGCTCATCAATAAAGCTGGCAATGAAGTAGTAGCTATGGTCATAGCCTGGCTGCAGACGCAACGCCAGAGGGTAATCTGCCGCCTTTGCCGCTTGTACCAGCACCTGAGGTTTGAGCTGGTTTTCGAGGAAATCATCTCGATCACCTTGATCAACCAGCAACGGCAGGCGCTCCTTGGCCTCAGCAATCAGCACACTGGCATCCCATTCACGCCAGCGGGTCCGATCCTCACCCAGATAACGCGAAAAAGCCTTCTGACCCCAGGGGCAATCCATCGGATTGCTGATCGGCGCGAATGCCGATACCGACTGATAACGCCCCGGATTACGCAACGCGCACACCAGTGCGCCGTGGCCGCCCATGGAGTGACCGCTGACACCCCGGCGATCGGACGCAGGGAAATGCGCTTCGATCAGTGCGGGCAGCTCCTGCACCACATAATCGTGCATGCGGTAATGCTGAGCCCAGGGCTGCTCAGTGGCATTAAGGTAGAAACCCGCCCCGAGGCCAAAGTCCCAGGCACCGTCCGCATCGCCCGGTACTTGCGGCCCACGCGGACTAGTGTCCGGGGCAACAATGATCAGCCCCAACTCGGCAGCCAGCCTGTGCGCGCCAGCCTTCTGCATGAAGTTCTCATCGGTACAGGTCAGGCCACTGAGCCAGTACAGCACCGGCAACTTCTCCCCCTGTTCCGCTTGCGGCGGCAGGTAGACAGCAAACACCATATCGCAACCGAGCACCTGGGATCGGTGTCGGTAACGCTTGTGCCAGCCACCAAAACTTTTCTGACAGGAAATGTTTTCCAGGCTCATGACAAACCTCAGAAGTGGATGACGCTGCGAATGCTCTTGCCTTCATGCATCAGGTCAAAAGCCTTGTTGATGTCTTCCAGGCCCATGGTGTGGGTGATGAAGGTATCCAGTGGAATCTCGCCCTTTTCCGCCATTTCCACATAGCTTGGCAACTCGCTGCGCCCGCGTACGCCGCCGAACGCCGAACCACGCCAGACCCGGCCGGTGACCAGCTGGAACGGACGGGTGGCAATTTCCTGGCCGGCACCGGCAACGCCGATGATCACCGACTCGCCCCAGCCCTTGTGGCAGCATTCCAGGGCTGCGCGCATCAGTTGCACGTTGCCAACGCATTCGAACGAGAAGTCCACGCCGCCATCGGTGAGATCAACGATGACTTCCTGAATCGGACGATCATAGTCCTTGGGGTTGATGCAATCGGTAGCGCCCAGTTGCTTGGCGATTTCAAATTTATCCGGGTTGATGTCGACGGCAATGATCCGCGACGCCTTGGCCTTGACTGCACCGATGATTGCCGAGAGGCCAATGCCACCCAGGCCAAAGATCGCCACGGTGTCACCCGCCTTGACTTTGGCGGTATTGAGCACCGCCCCAATGCCGGTGGTGACGCCACAGCCGAGCAGGCAGACTTTTTCCAACGGGGCTTCTTTCTGGATCTTGGCCACGGAGATTTCCGGCAGCACGGTGTACTCGGAGAAGGTCGAGGTACCCATGTAATGGAACAGCTGCTGGCCCTTGTAGGAGAAACGTGTGGTGCCATCAGGCATCAGACCCTTGCCCTGAGTGGCACGAATGGCCTGGCACAGGTTGGTTTTGCCGGAGCGGCAGAATTTGCATTGACCGCACTCAGGGGTATACAGCGGAATCACATGGTCACCGACGGCAACCGAGGTCACGCCCTCACCTACTGCTTCAACGATGGCGCCACCTTCGTGCCCCAGAATCGACGGGAAGATACCCTCAGGATCCGCACCGGACAGGGTGTAGGCATCGGTGTGGCAGACACCGCTGGCGACAACGCGCAGCAGCACTTCGCCAGCCTTGGGCATGGCCACGTCGACTTCGACGATCTCCAGCGGTTTCTTGGCCTCGAAGGCAACAGCGGCACGGGACTTGATCATCAATCTTCTCCAGCAAGGGGTCAGTTCAAGCTCGAAGTGTAATTCATCATCATTTGATTAATAATCCTGACGAAGACAAAACATTATTGCCATGCAGGGATAATCAATGAGCAGCCGCTGGGAAGGTATCGACGAGTTTGTCGCGGTGGCTGAGTCAGGCCAATTCACCGCGGCGGCCGAGCGCCTGGGCGTTTCCTCTTCGCATATCAGCCGCCAGATCGCCCGACTGGAGGATCGCCTGCAAACCCGTCTGCTCTATCGCAGTACGCGCAAGGTGACCTTGAGCGAAGCCGGGCAGACCTTTCTGCAGCACTGCCAGCGCTTGCAGGATGGCCGCGAGGAAGCCTTGCGCGCGATGGGCGATCTCACCAGTGAACCCAAAGGGCTGCTGCGCATGACCTGTGCAGTGGCCTATGGCGAGCGCTTCATTGTGCCGTTGGTGACGCGCTTTATGGCGCTGTACCCGCAATTGCGCGTGGACATCGAACTGAGCAATCGCACCCTCGACCTGCTGCACGAGGGCATGGACCTGGCCATTCGCCTGGGCCGTCTACAAGACTCGCGCCTGGTTGCCACCCGCCTGGCACCGCGGCGTATGTACCTATGTGCCTCACCGGCCTATCTGGAGCGTTACGGCCGACCGCACAGCGTGTCGGAACTGGTGCGGCATAATTGCCTGATCGGCAGTTCGGACAGCTGGACACTGCAGCACGAAGGTCGCGAGCAGAGTGTTCGGGTTCAAGGCAACTGGCGTTGCAACAGCGGGCAAGCAGTGCTGGATGCCGCGTTGCAGGGCATGGGCTTGTGTCAGTTGCCGGACTATTACGTGCTGGAGCACCTCAAAGCAGGCGCTCTGGTATCGCTGCTTGAGGCTCAGCAACCCCCTAATACCGCGGTCTGGGCGCTGTACCCGCAGCAGCGGCATCTCTCGCCGAAGGTGCGCAAGCTGGTGGACTATCTGCGCGAGGGACTGGCTGGATTGCCTGAATACCGAGTTACCTGAAAGCACAGGCTCGGCAGGTATTCAACCGCGCTTGGCCCAACGCTGACGCAACCACTCAAGGTCTTCCGGTCGGGTCACCTTGATATTGTCACTGCGCCCTTCGATCAAGCGCGGCGACTGTCCGGCCCACTCGATGGCCGAGGACTCATCGGTGATTACCACCTCCGCCACCAGGCTATCAGCCAGGGCCCGATGCAAGGCGCCGAGGCGAAACATCTGCGGGGTGTAAGCTTGCCAAACGGTGCTGCGGTCGATCGTGGCACTGACCCGCCCCTTGGCATCGGCGCGTTTGAGAGTATCGCGCGCCGGCACCGCCAGCAGGCCACCGACCGGATCATCCGCCAGCTCAAACAGCAGCCTGTCGAGGTCGGTGCGGGCCAGGTTGGGGCGGGCGGCGTCGTGAACCAGGACCCAATCACTGTCGGCAGCGCCCTGGGCGTGCAGCAGCAATAATGCATTGAGCACCGAATCGGCGCGCTCCCGCCCGCCGTCGGCACGCTGGATACGCGGGTCGCTGGCGCAGCGCAAGCCAGACCAATAAGGATCGTCAGCGGCAACACTGACCACCACCCCCTTGACACAGGGATGGTCGAGAAAACAGTTGAGGCTATGCTCAAGAATGCTCTGCCCGCCCAATTGCAGGTACTGCTTGGGACGGTCAGCAGCCATGCGGGCACCCACACCCGCGGCGGGAATCACGGCCCAGAAGGCCGGCAAGGTCTGGTTCATTGGGCAAGCTGGTAGAGGGTTTCACCCTCCTTGACCATACCCAGCTCATGGCGAGCCCGTTCTTCGACGGTTTCCATACCTTTTTTCAACTCCAGTACTTCAGCATCAAGCACACGGTTACGTTCCAGCAAACGCTCGTTTTCGGCGTGCTGGTCGGCGATCTGTTGCTTGAGTTCGGTGACCTGGGCCAGGCTGCCATTGCCTACCCACAGACGGTACTGCAGGCCACCAAGCAACAGGAGCAGGACGAGGAACAACCAATAGGGACTGCGCATCAGGGTATCCAGTGGAAAAAGACCGCCACCTCTGCAGGGCACTGATGGTACGAAGCCTGGCCGAAGCCAGGCTTTGTGTATACAGACCTGCTGCATCAAGTTGCTGAACAGTCAGTATGGCTGTTCAGCGAACCTTGGCTGCTGTCTTTTTACCATCTCTTGCTTAGCCGCGAAACTCGGCACGACCACGGTACACAGCCTTGCTGCCCAGTTGCTCTTCGATACGCAGCAGCTGGTTGTACTTGGAAACGCGGTCAGAACGGCACAGCGAACCGGTTTTGATCTGGCCGGCAGCGGTACCCACGGCCAGGTCAGCAATGGTCGAATCTTCGGTTTCACCCGAACGGTGCGAGATCACTGCGGTGTAGCCGGCAGCCTTGGCCATCTGGATGGCTTCCAGGGTTTCGGTCAGCGAGCCGATCTGGTTGAACTTGATCAGGATCGAGTTGGCAATGTGCTTGTCGATGCCTTCTTTCAGGATCTTGGTGTTGGTTACGAACAGGTCGTCACCCACCAGCTGGACTTTATCGCCGACTTTGTCGGTGAGGATTTTCCAGCCAGCCCAGTCGGACTCGTCCAGGCCGTCTTCGATCGAGATGATCGGGAAGCGCTCGGTCAGGCCCTTGAGGTAATCGGCAAAACCGGCAGCGTCGAACGACTTGCCTTCGCCAGACAGATTGTACTTGCCGTCTTCGAAGAACTCGCTGGCAGCGCAGTCCAGCGCCAGGGTCACGTCGGTGCCCAGCTTGTAACCGGCGTTAGCCACAGCTTCAGCGATGGCCGACAGCGCGTCTTCGTTGGACGCCAGGTTAGGCGCGAAACCACCTTCGTCACCAACAGCGGTATTCAGGCCACGGGCCTTCAGAACAGCCTTGAGGTGATGGAAAATCTCGGTGCCCATGCGCAGCGCGTCGGAGAAGGTCTTGGCGCCAACTGGCTGAACCATGAACTCCTGGATGTCGACGTTGTTATCAGCGTGCTCGCCACCGTTGATGATGTTCATCATCGGTACCGGCATCGAGTACTGGCCTGGGGTGCCGTTGAGGTTGGCGATGTGCGCGTACAGCGGCAGGTCCTGGTCCTGAGCAGCGGCTTTGGCAGCGGCCAAAGATACCGCGAGGATGGCGTTAGCGCCCAGGTTAGCCTTGTTCTCGGTACCGTCCAGTTTGATCATGGCGGTATCGAGGGCTTTCTGGTCTACCGGGTCTTTGCCCAGCAGCAGATCACGAATCGGGCCGTTGATGTTGGCAACAGCTTTGAGGACACCCTTGCCCATGTAACGGCTCTTGTCGCCATCACGCAGCTCCAGCGCTTCGCGCGAGCCCGTGGAAGCACCCGACGGCGCACAGGCGCTGCCAATGATGCCGTTGTCGAGCAGCACGTCCGCTTCAACGGTGGGGTTACCGCGCGAATCGAGAACTTCACGACCTTTGATGTCGACGATTTTTGCCATTGTTGTAAGCACTCCAGAATTGACGAAAACAACGCAGCTGAGAAAAAACCGGGTCCGTCACAGGCGGTTGGCACACGGGCAGGCCTGACGCGGACAAGCCCCTGACCCGAGGGTCAGGGGATGAACGGGCGGTACTTTACCGGAGAATTGAGTGTTACGCGGTTTCTACCGTCGGAAAACTCTTCACCAGATCGTCCAGTTGCTTGAGCTGGGCCAGGAAAGGCTCCAGTTTGTCCAGGCGCAGGGCGCAAGGACCGTCACACTTGGCGTTGTCCGGATCAGGGTGGGCTTCAAGGAAAAGCCCGGCCAGGCCCTGGCTCAGACCGGCCTTGGCCAGGTCAGTGACCTGGGCACGGCGGCCACCAGCGGAATCGGCGCGACCACCCGGCATCTGCAGGGAATGAGTCACGTCAAAGAACACCGGGTACTCGAACTGCTTCATCAGGCCGAAGCCAAGCATGTCCACAACCAGGTTGTTGTAACCGAAGCTCGAACCGCGCTCGCAGAGGATCAACTGATCATTACCGGCTTCTTCGCACTTGGTCAGGATGTGTTTCATTTCCTGGGGGGCGAGGAACTGAGCTTTTTTGATGTTGATCACCGCACCGGTCTTGGCCATGGCCACCACCAGATCTGTCTGACGCGACAGAAACGCCGGCAGCTGGATGATGTCACAGACGTCCGCCACGGCTTGCGCCTGGTGCGGCTCGTGAACATCGGTGATCACCGGAACCTTGAAGGTGCGCTTGATCTCTTCGAAGATCTTCATCCCCTCTTCCAGGCCAGGGCCACGGTAGGAGTTGATCGACGAGCGGTTGGCTTTGTCGAAGCTGGCCTTGAACACATAAGGGATACCGAGTTTCTCGGTAACCCGCACGTACTCTTCGCAGACCTTCATGGCCAGGTCACGCGACTCCAACACGTTCATGCCACCGAACAGGACGAACGGCTTGTCGTTGGCGATCTCGATGTTACCGACGCGAATGATCTTCTGGGTCATGTATCAGGCCTTGTTCTTTTGAGCCAATGCCGCCTTGACGAAACCGCTGAACAGCGGATGACCGTCACGCGGGGTCGAGGTGAACTCAGGGTGGAACTGGCAAGCGACGAACCACGGATGGTCCTGGGACTCGACCACTTCGACCAGCGCGCCATCACCGGAACGACCGGAAACCTTGAGGCCGGCTTCCACCAGTTGTGGCAGCAGCTTGTTGTTCACTTCGTAGCGATGACGATGACGCTCGACAATCACATCTTTGGCGTAGCAGTCATGGACTTTGGAGCCGCTTTCCAGCTGGCATTCCTGAGCACCCAGACGCATGGTCCCGCCCAGATCAGAAGCTTCGGTACGGGTTTCAACCGCGCCGGTGGCATCTTCCCACTCGGTGATCAGACCAACGACCGGGTGACCGCTGTTGCGATCGAACTCGGTGGAGTTGGCGTCCTTCCAGCCCATGACGTTACGGGCGAACTCGATGACCGCCACCTGCATGCCCAGGCAGATGCCCAAGTATGGAATCTTGTTCTCACGAGCGTACTGCACGGCCGTGATCTTGCCTTCGACACCGCGCAGACCGAAGCCGCCCGGTACCAGGATGGCATCAGCGCCTTCGAGCAGGCTGGTGCCCTGATTCTCGATGTCTTCGGAATCAATATAGCGCAGGTTGACCTTGGTGCGGTTCTGGATACCCGCGTGGCTCATCGCTTCGATCAGCGACTTGTAGGCGTCCAGCAGCTCCATGTACTTGCCGACCATGGCGATGGTCACTTCGTGCTCTGGGTTGAGCTTGGCATCGACGACCTTTTCCCACTCGGACAGGTCAGCGCCATTGCACTGCAGGCCAAAGCGCTCGACAACGAAATCATCCAGACCCTGGGCGTGCAGCACGGCCGGGATCTTGTAGATGGTGTCGACGTCTTCCAGGGAAATCACCGCACGTTCTTCAACGTTGGTGAACAGGGCGATCTTGCGGCGCGAGGACACATCGACCGGGTGGTCGGAGCGGCAGATCAGCACGTCAGGCTGCAGGCCAATGGAGCGCAGCTCCTTGACCGAGTGCTGGGTCGGCTTGGTTTTGGTCTCGCCAGCGGTGGCGATGTACGGCACCAGGGTCAGGTGCATCAGCATGGCACGCTTGGAACCGACTTCAACACGCAGCTGGCGAATCGCCTCGAGGAACGGCTGCGACTCGATGTCACCCACGGTACCGCCGATTTCCACCAGGGCCACGTCAGCATCGCCAGCACCCTTGATGATGCGGCGCTTGATTTCGTCGGTGATGTGCGGAATGACCTGAATGGTCGCGCCCAGGTAATCACCACGGCGCTCTTTGCGCAGCACGTGCTCGTAGATACGGCCGGTGGTGAAGTTGTTGTTCTGGGTCATGGTCGTGCGGATGAACCGCTCGTAGTGGCCCAGGTCCAGGTCGGTTTCGGCGCCGTCGTGGGTGACGAACACTTCACCGTGCTGGAACGGGCTCATGGTGCCCGGGTCGACGTTGATGTACGGGTCCAGCTTGAGCATGGTGACCTTGAGCCCCCGCGCCTCCAGGATGGCCGCCAATGAAGCCGAGGCAATGCCTTTCCCCAATGAAGAAACAACACCGCCCGTGACGAATATGTAGCGCGTCATGAAAAACCCTAGAAGTCTGCGTTAAAGCGGTCAGTGCCGCCGGGGAAAGCGAAGGAAGGCCGAAGCCCCCGATCACCTGCGTCAATCACAGTGCATCTTAAAAAACTGCCGCGTCTGGACACACCGGGGGTTGAATACCCGGTTAGGAGCTCGCTAAACATTTTTAGAATCGCCCAGCAAAAAACTGCTTGGTAATCGGCAACTGCTGTGATTTCGGGGAAGCCACAGAAGTTGTATCAAGAAGGGAGCGTAGTCTACCCGAATGTGCCTTTCATCTCAAACCTTGCGCGCTCGTCGGTACACACCAGTGCAATTGCCAGTCGCCCTGGCTCAGTTGCGGCAGGTTGGCGACGGCCAGCAACTGCTGGTCACGGTAGAGCAACGGCAGGCGCGAACGGACAAACGCAGGCACCTGAAATTCATTGAGCAGGCGCTTGAGGTCGCGGCGCCCGCGCCCGGCAACCTGCAGGCTTTCCCCGCCTTGGCGGTAGGCGATGCGCAACGGCCCCTGCGGCATCATGCCGCTCAATTGCAAGCTGCCATTACCCGGCAACAGCAGCGGTTGTGCCGGATCGTCCCAGACCAGCGCGCCGGGAATAGTGAGCCAGTCGTCGGCCAGCCACCAGATACGCCCATTGGCGCGATGCAGTTCACCGTCGGTCAGCCGCCAGCATGGCCGTCCGTCGCCTAAAGCATCACGCAAGTTCTCCCAACCAGCCCAGTGCCGTGTGTCTGGCAGGCGAGTGCGCTGAGCCAACCAGTATTGCAAAGCATTGCGCTGGCGCGCCGGGGATAGCTCGCACAACACCGACAGCTCCAATGAGGCCAGAGACAGCCAATCAAAGCCATTTGCTGTCGAGGCCCGGGCCAGATCCTGTACCGCCAACTCATCCAGCAGGCTCTGGGCCTCGCTCAGGTGCTCGGCCGTGCGTGCCAGCGCCTGCGCCGCTTGTGGCCAGCGCTGACGCATTAGCGGGAAGACCTGATGGCGTAAGTAGTTACGCGCATACCGGATATCACCATTGGAGGGATCCTCGACCCAGGTCAATTGCTGCGCTTGAGCGTAGGCCTCCAGCGCCTGGCGGGAGACGTCCAGCAAAGGCCGCACCAGCAGCCCCCGCCCCAGCACACGCTGGCCCGGCATCGCCGCCAAGCCACGCACACCGGCACCGCGCAAGAGTCGAAACAGCAAGGTCTCGGCCTGATCCTCGCGGTGCTGCCCGGTCAGCAGGACTTCCCCCGGGCGCAAGGCGTCAGCGAACGCTGCATAACGCGCCTCGCGGGCACCCTGTTCAAGGCTGGCACCTACAGCGACCTGGACGTGGACGATGAGCAGTTCAATGCCCAGTTCCTCACACAGGCGCTGACAATGAATAGGCCAGGCGTCAGCCGCAGCCTGCAGGCCGTGGTGGATGTGGATAGCACGAAGGGGGGGCTTGTTCGGCAGATTTGCCAGCAAGTGCAAAAGGACTGTGGAGTCCAGGCCGCCAGAGAGGGCGACGCACCAGGAAGGGGCGGTGAGCCAAGGCGTCAGTCTTGGGGAGAGATCGAGCATCGCTGGGCCCTCATTTACGAGCGCTACGCACTCGATCGCTGGCAAGGCCAGCTCCCACAACGATTGAGGTGCACTCGATTGCTGTGGGAGCCGGCGATGGCTGCAACGCAGCCCCGCCAACTGATCTCAGCTTACAGGCCGTAGCTCATCAGGCGGTCGTAACGGCGCTTGAGCAGCGCGTCGTTATCGAACTTCTTGAGCATGTCCAACTGCTCGATCAGCTCGCCACGGATGTTCGCCGACATTTTCGCCGGGTCACGGTGGGCGCCACCCAGCGGCTCAGCGATGACCTTGTCAACAATGCCCAGGCCCTTGAGGCGCTCAGCGGTGATGCCCATGGCTTCGGCCGCATCGGAGGCCTTCTCGGCGGTCTTCCACAGAATCGAGGCGCAGCCTTCTGGCGAGATCACCGAGTACGTGGAGTACTGCAGCATGTTCAGTTGGTCGCAGACACCAATGGCCAGTGCACCACCGGAACCACCCTCACCGATAACGGTGGCAATGATCGGGGTTTTCAGGCGCGCCATGACTCGCAGGTTCCAGGCAATCGCTTCGCTCTGGTTGCGCTCCTCGGCGTCGATGCCCGGGTAAGCACCTGGGGTATCGATGAAAGTCAGGATCGGCATCTTGAAGCGCTCAGCCATTTCCATCAGGCGGCACGCTTTACGGTAGCCTTCAGGGCGCGGCATACCAAAGTTGCGACGCACTTTTTCGCGCACTTCACGGCCTTTCTGGTGACCAATGACCATCACCGGCTTGTCGTCCAGACGGGCGATACCGCCGACAATCGCAGCGTCGTCGGCAAAGTGACGGTCGCCGTGCAGTTCGTCGAACTCGGTGAACAAGTGATCGATGTAGTCCAGGGTGTATGGACGACGTGGATGACGCGCCAGACGCGCAATCTGCCAGCTGGTCAGGTTGCTGAAGATGCTTTCGGTCAGGGTGCTGCTTTTGTCTTGCAGACGGGCGATTTCATCGCCGATGTTCAGCGAGTTGTCATTGCCGACCAGGCGCAGCTCTTCGATTTTGGCTTGCAGGTCAGCAATCGGCTGTTCGAAATCCAGAAAATTCGGGTTCATAGGCATCCGTCTTGGGTCTACGGCCAGGCGGCCGGCCGGTTGATCCGTTTGGCGCCCTACCTTAAGGGATCAGGCGCATTCAGGTCGAGATTAAAAATTCATCGATATTGCAAAAAGACGTTCTCACGCCCGAACTGGTCACGCAGTGCCTGAATCAGGCCATCTGCCGGGTCGATTCGCCAGCTTTCGCCAAACTGCAGCATCGCCTTGGCATCGCTGCCGGTGTACTCCATGGTGATCGGGCAAGCACCACGATGACGCTTGAACAATTCGCCCAGCCAATTCAGCCGGTCACCCTTGAGGGCGTCGGTATGCACCTTCAGGCGCAGGCTTTCGGCCAGGTTGGTACGGGCATCTTCCATACTCATGACGCGCTTGACCCGCAGGCGCAGGCCACCGGAGAAGTCATCGTTACTGACCTCGCCTTCGACCACCACCATTGCGTCGGTCTGCAGCAGGGCTTGGGCGGCCATGAAGGCATCAGCGAACAGCGAGGCCTCGATACGCCCAGAACGGTCGTCGAGGGTGACAAAGCCCATCTTGTCACCCTTTTTGTTCTTCATGACCCGCAGGGCGATGATCATGCCGGCCACCGTCTGGGTGTCGCGGGCGGGTTTCAGGTCAATGATGCGCTGGCGGGCAAAGCGGCGGATCTCACCTTCGTATTCATCGATCGGGTGCCCGGTAAGGTACAGGCCGAGGGTGTCCTTTTCGCCGCGCAGACGCTCTTTGAGGGTCAGCTCACGGGCCGCACGGTGGTTGGCGTAGACATCGGCGTCTTCCTCGACGAACAAGCCGCCGAACAGGTCGGCGTGACCACTGTCAGCGGTTCGCGCGGTTTGCTCGGCAGCCTTGATTGCTTCTTCCATCGCGGCCAGCAATACCGCGCGGTTACGGTCGATGTTGGCCTGGTAGGCCTTGAGCTCGTCGTGGAAGTACGGCCCCAGGCGGTCCAGGGCACCACTGCGAATCAGCGCATCGAGGGTTCGCTTGTTGATGCGTTTGAGGTCGACGCGCTCACAGAAGTCGAACAGGTCTTTGAACGGACCGGCCTTGCGCGCATCGACAATGGCCTCTACCGGCCCCTCGCCGACGCCCTTGATCGCGCCCAGACCATAGACGATACGGCCGTCATCGTTGACCGTGAACTTGAAGTCTGACGTGTTCACGTCAGGCGCATCGAGGCGCAGCTTCATGCTGCGCACTTCCTCGATCAAGGTCACGACCTTGTCGGTGTTGTGCATGTCCGCCGACAGCACCGCGGCCATGAATGGTGCCGGGTAGTGGGTTTTCAGCCAGGCTGTCTGGTAAGACACCAGGCCATAGGCGGCGGAGTGGGATTTGTTGAAACCGTAACCGGCGAACTTCTCTACCAGGTCGAAGATGTTGCCCGCCAGGTCCGGGTCGATGTTGTTGCTGGCACAGCCTTCAATGAAGCCGCCCCGCTGTTTGGCCATCTCCTCGGGCTTTTTCTTACCCATGGCCCGGCGCAGCATGTCCGCGCCACCGAGGGTGTAGCCGGCCATCACCTGAGCAATCTGCATCACCTGTTCCTGGTACAGGATGATGCCGTAGGTCGGTGCCAGTACTGGCTTTAGGCCTTCGTACTGGTAGTCCGAATGCGGATAGGCAAGCTCGGCGCGACCATGCTTACGGTTGATGAAGTCATCCACCATGCCCGATTGCAACGGGCCGGGACGGAACAACGCAACCAGTGCGATTAGGTCTTCCAGGCAGTCGGGCTTGAGCTTTTTGATCAGCTCTTTCATGCCGCGCGATTCAAGCTGGAATACCGCAGTGGTTTCGGCCTTTTGCAACAGGTCGTAGGTTTTCTTATCGTCCAGCGGGATGAAATCGATGTTGAGGTCATCCAGGCCTTTCTTGGCCTGCTCGCGGTTGATGGTCTCCATCGCCCACTTGATGATGGTCAGGGTCCGCAGACCGAGGAAGTCGAACTTCACCAGGCCCGCGGCCTCGACATCATCCTTGTCGAACTGAGTGACTAGGCCACCGCCCTCTTCATCACAGGCGATCGGCGAGAAATCGGTGAGCTTGGTGGGCGCGATAACCACGCCACCAGCGTGTTTACCGGTACCACGGCAGACACCCTCGAGCTTGAGGGCCATGTCCCAGATTTCCTTGGCGTCCTCATCGGTCTTGAGGAAGTCGCGGAGCATTTCTTCCTGCTCGTAGGCCTTCTCCAGGGTCATACCGACTTCGAACGGGATCATCTTCGACAGGCGATCTGCCAAGCCGTAGGACTTACCCTGAACCCGTGCCACGTCGCGCACCACGGCCTTGGCAGCCATGGTACCGAAGGTGATGATCTGGCTTACGGCGTTGCGGCCATAGGCATCAGCCACGTATTCAATAACCCGGTCGCGACCGTCCATGCAGAAGTCGACGTCGAAGTCGGGCATGGAAACCCGTTCCGGGTTGAGGAAACGTTCGAACAGCAAGTCGTAGGCCAGCGGATCGAGGTCGGTGATCTTCAGTACGTAAGCCACCAAGGAGCCGGCACCCGACCCCCGGCCCGGGCCTACCGGCACGCCGTTGTTCTTGGCCCACTTGATGAAGTCCATAACGATCAGGAAGTAACCAGGGAAGCCCATCTGGATGATGATATCCAGCTCGAACTTCAAGCGATCGAGGTAAACCTGGCGCTTTTCTTCGTAGTTGGGTGTGGTCTCCTTGGGCCACAGCACCGCCAAACGTTCCTCCAGGCCCTCATGAGAGACATGTCGAAGGTAATCGTCGATACCCATGCCGTTGGGGGTCGGGAAGTCTGGCAGGAAGTGCTTGCCCAGCTGTACCTGGATGTTGCAGCGCTTGGCGATCTCTACGGTGTTGGCCACCGCATCAGGCAGGTCACTGAACAGCTCGGCCATTTCCTCCGGGCTTTTCAGGTATTGCTGGTCGCTGTAGTTACGCGAGCGCCGCGGATCGTCCAGGGCGCGGCCTTCGCCGATGCAGACGCGGGTTTCATGGGCGTCGTAGTCCGTCTGCTTGATGAAACGCACATCGTTGGTCGCCACTAGCGGCGCATTGAACTTGTCGGCCAATGCGACTGCAGCGTGCAGGTACTCTTCATCACCGGCGCGGTTGGTCCGTTGCACCTCGACGTAGAAGCGATCGGGGAACATCGCCATCCAGTCTTGCAGCAAGGCTTCAGCTTCATTCGGGTTGCCGTTGAGCAAGGCCTGGCCGATATCGCCTTCCTTGGCTGCCGACAGGGCGATGAGCCCTTCGCTGGCGGGCGCAATCCACTCACGTTCAATGATCACCAGACCGTTACGCTGGCCTTCAACCCAGCCGCGGGAGATCAACTCCGTAAGGTTGCGATAACCCTTGGCGTCCATGGCCAGAAAGCAGATGCGCGACAGCGGTGCATCCGGGTCGCGGTTGGCCAGCCACAGGTCGGCGCCACAGATCGGCTTGATACCCGAACCCATGGCGTTCTTGTAGAACTTGACCAGCGAGCACATGTTGCTCTGGTCGGTGACCGCTACGGCCGGCATGTTCATCGAGGCCAATGCCTTGGCCAACGGCTTGATCCGCACCAGGCCATCGACCAGGGAGAATTCAGTGTGCAGGCGAAGATGAACGAATGAAGCCGACATGATGATCCTATAGCAGCACAAAACAACAAGGCCCGGATTGTACCGGGCCTTGATCAAAACATCAGCCAGCGCAGGGCAAACCTGACTGCTGACACTTGCCCGTAGCCGTCAGACTTCGGCGAAGCCAACGCCCTGGGCGTCGCGGGCTTCAAAAGCGGCACGCACTGGCGCGAACGATCGCCGGTGAATCGGCGTCGGCCCCAGCCGTGCCAGGGCTTCGAGATGCACGGGGGTCGGATACCCCTTGTGCCCACCGATGCCATAACCCGGGTAAATCAGCTCAAATGCCGCCATTTCCCGGTCACGGGTGACCTTGGCCAGAATCGAGGCCGCCGCAATCGCAGGCACTTGGCTATCGCCTTTGACCACCGGCGCCGAGGGCACTGACAGCTTAGGGCAGCGATTACCGTCAATCAGTGCCAGTTTCGGCGTAACGCTCAGCCCTTCGACCGCGCGCTGCATGGCCAGCATGGTGGCATGCAGGATATTCAGCTCGTCGATTTCTTCAACTTCGGCACGTGCGATACAGAAGCTCAGGGCTTTCTCGCAGATTTCATCAAACAGCTTTTCACGGCGCGCTTCGGTGAGCTTTTTCGAGTCGTTCAGACCAAGGATCGGTCGTTGCGGGTCGAGAATCACCGCCGCCGTTACCACCGCGCCACACAGCGGGCCGCGGCCGACTTCGTCGACGCCGGCGACCAGGTCCTCGACCAGGTTGAAGTCCAGTCCCATTTGCATCTATCGGTTTTCCAGCAGGGCCAGCACCGCTTCGGCTGCCTGATTAGAGGCATCGCGGCGCAGGGTACGGTGAATCTGGTCAAAACCTTCAGTCTGCTGCACGCCACCCTCGACCAGTGGCGCCAGAGTCTGGGCCAGGGCTTCGGGAGTGGCAGCTTCCTGCAGCAACTCGGGCACCAGCATGCGCTGGGCCAGCAGGTTGGGCAGGGACACGTAAGGGCTTTTGACCAGTCGCTTGAGAATCCAGTAAGTCAGCGGTGCCAAACGGTAGGCGACCACCATCGGTCGCTTGAACAGCAGTGCTTCCAGGGTTGCCGTTCCCGAGGCGATCAATACCGCATCGCAAGCCGCCAGGGCCTGGTGCGATTGGCCATCCAGCAGGGTCAATGGCAGATCACGCCCTTCGAGCATCTGCTCCAACTGGGCACGCCGCTCGGGGTTGGCACACGGGCTGATAAAGCGCACTCCCGGCACCAATTCACGCAAGCGCTGGGCAGTGTCGAGGAACAACGCCCCCAAACGCCCCACCTCACCGCCACGGCTGCCAGGCATCAACGCCACCAGAGGCCCGTCAGCCAAACCCAGCTGTTCACGGGCAACGCGGCGATCGGCTTCCAAGGCAATGGTATCGGCCAGCGGGTGGCCTACGAACCGTACCGGTACGCCCTTCTCTTCGTAGAACTTGGCCTCGAAAGGGAACAGCGTCAGCATCAGGTCGCAGCCTTCGCGGATCTTCAGCACGCGCTTTTGCCGCCAGGCCCAGACCGAGGGACTGACGTAATGCACGGTCTTGATCCCGGCCTTGCGCAGGTTCAACTCAATATTAAGGGTGAAATCAGGCGCATCGATACCGATGAACACATCCGGGCGTGCTTCGATCAGGGTCTGGATCAATGCCTTGCGCCGCTTGAGCAGCTCACGCAGGCGACCCAGCACCTCGACCAGGCCCATCACCGCCAGGCGCTCCATAGGGAAGTAAGACACCAGGCCCTCGGCCTGCATCAGTGGGCCACCGACCCCAATGAAACGGACCTGAGGATGACGTGCCTTGAGAGCACGCATCAATCCGGCGCCAAGAATATCGCCGCTGGCCTCACCCGCCACCAGCGCTACACAGAGTTCAGCCATGATCAGCGCGTGATGCCGCGAGTGGAATTCTGGATCGACTTGAGGAACACGTCGACTTCAGGGAACTGGGCGGCTGGCTCGGTCAGCTCGGCAATCGCCTGCTCGACCGTAAGCCCCTGGCGATAGACGACCTTGTAGGCACGGCGCAGGGCGTGAATGGCTTCTTCGCTGAAACCACGACGGCGCATGCCTTCGAAGTTCATGCTGCGTGCTTCGGCCGGATTGCCAAATACCGTTACATAGGCCGGTACATCCTTGCCGATGGCAGTGCCCATGCCAGAAAAGCTGTGGGCGCCTATATGGCAGAACTGATGGACTAGGGTGAAGCCGGAGAGGATTGCCCAGTCATCCACATGCACATGCCCGGCCAACGCCGTGTTGTTGACCAGAATGCAGTGGTTACCGATGACGCTGTCATGACCGATGTGGGCATAGGCCATGATCAGGTTGTGATCGCCCAGGGTGGTTTCCGAGCGATCCTGCACGGTACCGCGGTGAATGGTCACACCTTCACGGATGACATTGTGGTCACCGATTACCAGGCGCGTAGGTTCACCCTTGTACTTCAGGTCTGGGGTATCTTCGCCTACCGAGGAGAACTGGTAGATACGATTGTGCCGACCGATACGGGTCGGCCCCTTGAGAATCACGTGCGGACCAATAACGGTCCCCTCGCCAATCTCGACACCAGCACCAACGATAGACCAAGGGCCAACCTCGACGCCGTCGGCGATCTTCGCCGACGGATCGATGATCGCCCGAGGGTCAATCAAACTCATAGTTTGCGTTCCGCGCAGATGATCTCGGCCGAGCACACTGGCTTGCCGTCGACCGACGCCTGACACTCGAATTTCCAGATCTGGCGCTTGCAGCTGATGAACTTGGCTTCGAGGATCAGTTGATCACCCGGCAATACCGGCTGACGGAAACGCAGCTTGTCGGAACCGACGAAGTAGTACAGCGTACCGTCTGCAGGTTTCACGTCGAGCATCTTGAAGCCAAGGATACCGGCCGCCTGGGCCATGGCTTCGATGATCAGCACGCCCGGCATGATCGGGTGCGCCGGAAAGTGACCATTGAAGAAAGGTTCGTTGATGCTGACATTCTTGTAGGCACGAATGCGCTGGGCCTCGACGTCCAGGTCCACTACCCGGTCCACTAACAGGAACGGATAACGGTGAGGCAGGTATTCGCGAATCTCGTTGATGTCCATCATTTCGGGGGGAAGCCTGTAGTAAAGATAGGGAGCGCCCGCTTTTGCCAGGCGCTCCTTTTGCAAATCAAAGAGTCAGCCTGTGGCTATTCACTCTCGATCAGGAAATGGTATCAGCCTTCTGATGAAGGCTGGCTGCCTGAGGTCACGACCTCGACACGCTTTTCCAACTGTTGGAGGCGTTTCGCCATCTCGTCGAGCTGGCGAATCCGCGCGGCACTTTTGCGCCACTCGCCCAGCGGCTGCATTGCCGTACCGGAAGAATAAGCCCCAGGCTCGGTGATCGAGCGCGTGACCATGGTCATGCCGGATACGAAAACGCCGTCGCAGACATCGATATGCCCCACCATGCCAACACCGCCAGCGATGGTGCAATGCTTGCCGATCTTGGTACTCCCGGAAATGCCGACACAGGCCGCCATCGCCGTATGATCACCAATTTGTACGTTATGAGCGATCTGAATCTGGTTGTCGAGCTTGACGCCATCACCAATACGGGTGTCTGCCAGCGCACCGCGGTCGACAGCAGTGTTCACGCCGATCTCGACATCGTCACCGATACTGACCCCACCAATCTGGGCGATCTTCTGCCAGACGCCTTTCTCGTTGGCAAAGCCGAAGCCTTCGCCGCCGATAACCGCGCCCGACTGAATGACCACCCGCTTGCCGATGCGGACATCGTGGTACAGGGTTACTCGCGGGGCCAACCAACCGCCCTCGCCAATCACACAACGGGCACCGATGAAGCACTGCGCACCGATGGTGACGCCTGGGCCGATTTGCGCACCGCTTTCAATCACCGCACAAGCACCGATGCTAGCGCTGGCATCAACCTGGGCATCAGAAGCAACCACGGCGCTGGGATGAATTCCCGCTACAGCCCTGGGCTTTGGATCGAACAGGTGGGAGACGCGCGCATAAGCGAGGTACGGGTCGGGGACGATCAGCGCGTTGCCGGCAAAACCTTCGGCATCTGCGGCTTTGAGCAGGATCGCGGCCGCGTGGCTTTCACCGAGGTACTTGCGGTACTGCGGATTGGCCAGAAAGCTCAACTGCCCAGGCCCAGCTTCCTGAAGGGTCGCCAGGCCAGTGATTTCCAGCTCCTCGGGGCCACTCAAGGTGGCGCCGAGGAACTCGGCCAGCTGACCGAGTTTCATGGTCACAGTCATGTTCAACGGGACTGGTTCATGCGCTCGATGACTTGGCGAGTGATGTCGTACTGAGGTTTGACATCAATCACCGCGCCACGCTCGAGCACCAGGTCAAAGCCGCCCTTCTTGATCACTTCCTCAACGGCGCCATCAAGCTTGGGCTTGAGCTGCTTAAGCATTTCGCGGTCAGCCACAGCCTTGGACTCATTCAGCTCCTTGGACTGGAACTGGAAATCACGGGCTTTCTGCTTGTACTCAAGCTCCAGACGCTCGCGCTCTGGCTGGGCCATCTTGTCGCCACCGGCACGGATGCGGTCGGCAATGCCCTTGGCGCTGCTTTCCAGGTTCTTCAGCTTGGTCAGCTGCGGGCCGAACTTCTTCTCGGCATCAACAGCGTACTTCTTCGCCGCATCCGATTCGAGCAAGGCCATCTGATAGTTCAGGACGGCAATCTTCATTTCGGCGAAAGCCGGGGTTGCGATCAGGGTCGCAGCCAGTACTGCCAGTTGAGTCAACTTACGCACGATGCACTCCTACAGAATCCGTTGTCGTTAGCAAGGGGCAGACCTTAGAAGGTCTGGCCCAGAGAGAATTGGAACACCTGGGTATCAGCTTCATCCGGTTTCTTCACCGGCATGGCCAGGCTGAAGCTCAACGGACCGAGCGCAGTAATCCAGGTCACGCCCAGACCAACGGAGCTGGCCAGACCCGACAGACCGATGTCTTCGCAATCAGGTTTAGAACCGCAGTTGGTATCGAACACGTTACCCACATCCCAGAATACCGAAGTACGCAGCGAACGCTGGTCCTTGACAAACGGCAGTGGGAACAACAGTTCTACACCACCCTGGACAAGGACGTTACCACCGAACGGCAGTGGATCCTGGTCCGGGTCGGCGATGGTGCCCGGGTTCTTACCATTACTTGGGGTACTGCGTGGGCCCAGGCTGCTGTCCTTGAAACCACGAACCGAGTTGAAGCCACCGGCGTAGTAGTTCTCGTAGAACGGCAGGCCCGAGGTGCCACCGAAACCATCACCATAGCCCAGCTCGGTGTGCAGGCGCACGGTGTAGTCGTTAGTGATTGGCTTGAACAGCTGACCGCGATAATCCAGCTTGAAGAACGACAGGTCGCTGCCTGGGGTGGTTGTTTCAAGCACCAGGCTCTGCGAGTGACCACGGGTAGCCAGCACACCCTTGTTCAGCGTCGACTCAGACCAGCCGGCGGACGCCTTGAAGTTCAGGTACTTGTCACCTTCTTCGTTAACGAAGTCGAAAATCTCGTCGACGGTGTACTTACCGGTCTTGATTTCGTCCTGCTGAACCGTCAGGCCGAAGGTCAGACGCGAGGTTTCGCTGATCGGGTAACCGACGCTAACACCTGCACCCAGGCTGTCGACCGCATAGCTGGCCACGTCGACGTCAAGGTCGTCGTAGTCAGTGGTGCGATAGAAGGCGTTGTAACCCAGGCTGACGCCATCGGCCGTCCAGTAGGGGTCAACATAGCCAAAGTTGTAGCGGCTCTGGTATTCGCTGCGGGTCAGGCCCAGGGATACCTTGTTACCGGTACCGAGGAAGTTACTCTGGCTGATCGAACCACCGAGGATCAGACCGGCGCTCTGGGCAAAACCGACACTGGCGGTGATCGAGCCGGAAGCCTGCTCTTCGACGCTGTAGTTAACATCGACCTGGTCATCGGTACCCGGAACGGCCGGCGTCTCGACGTTGACTTCCTTGAAGAAGCCCAGACGCTCCAGACGGGTCTTGGACTGATCGATCAGGTAGGTCGATGCCCAGCCACCTTCCATCTGGCGCATTTCACGGCGCAGCACTTCGTCCTCGGACTTGGTGTTACCACGGAAGTTGATACGGTTGACGTAGGCACGCTTGCCCGGATCGACAACAAACATGATGTCGACGGTGTGGTCCTGGTCGTTCGGTTGTGGCACGCCGTTGACGTTGGCGAAGGTGTAGCCTTCGTTACCCAGACGACGGGTGATCAGCTCGGAGGTGGTGGTCATCACTTTACGCGAGAAGACTTGACCCGGCTGCACCAGCATCAGCGACTTGATCTGGTCTTCCGGTACCTTGAGGTCACCGGACAGTTTCACGTCGCGAACGGTGTACTTCTCGCCTTCGTTGACGTTAACAGTGATGTAGACGTGCTTCTTGTCCGGAGTGATCGACACCTGGGTGGACGCGATGTCCATATTGATGTAGCCGCGGTCCAGGTAGTAGGAACGCAGACGCTCCAGGTCACCGGACAGCTTCTCACGGGCATATTTGTCATCGTTCTTGAAGAACGACAGCCAGTTAGTGGTCTTCAGCTCGAACAGGCCGACCAGGTCTTCCTCTGGGAAAACCGTGTTGCCCACCACGTTGATGTGCTGGATGGCGGCAACGGTGCCTTCGTTGATCTTGATCTTCAGGCCAACGCGGTTACGCGGCTGCGGGACGACTTCAGTGTCAACCTCGGCCGAGTAACGACCCTGGGCAACATATTGACGTTGCAGTTCGTTACGCACGCCTTCGAGGGTGGCGCGCTGGAAGATCTCGCCTTCAGACAGACCAGACTGTTTCAGACCTTTCATCAAGTCTTCAGTACTGATGGCCTTGTTGCCTTCGATCTCGATGCTCGACACCGAAGGACGTTCGACCACTGTAATGATCAGGACGTTGCCGTCACGGCCCAGTTGGATGTCCTGGAAGAAACCGGTCTTGAACAGTGCCCGGGTAGATTCCACCAGGCGACGGTCATCGGCCTCATCGCCAACGTTCAATGGCAACGCACCGAAAACGCTGCCCGCGGAAACCCGCTGCAGACCATTGACACGAATATCGGAGATGGTGAAGGACTCGGCGTGAACTTCAGCGATCATCAGTACGGCGAGAACCGCAGTTAGCAGCAGACGTTTCATGAAGTCCTTTCTTATTCCAACTGGCAATAAACGACCCGCCGCGGGACGCGACAGGTTCGCAATTGAGCGAAGCTTTACAGTCGACCCAAATCGTTTATCAGGGCAAGCAACATCACCCCGACTACCAAACTGATACCGATCTGGATCCCCCAACCTTGCACCCGATCCGAAAGCGGACGACCACGCGCCCATTCGATCAGGTAGAACAGCAAATGCCCCCCATCCAGCACTGGAATGGGCAGCAAATTAAGAACCCCCAGGCTAATGCTCAGGTAGGCGAGGAAATTCAGGAAATCCCCAACGCCGGACTGGGCTGAAGCGCCCGCCACTTTAGCAATGGTTATCGGTCCGCTCAAGTTTTTTACCGAGAGCTCGCCGAACAGCATTTTCTTCAACGATTCGAGGGTCAGAACACTCATGTTCCAAGTCCGCGAAAGCCCTTCGCCTACAGCCTCCAACGGCCCATAGCTGACTTCTCGGAGCATGGCATCCGGCCACTTTACTGGCTTTACGCCAGCCCCCAGATACCCGCTCGCCGACTGACCCTCGCCACGGGTGGCCAAGGTAACCGGTACATCCAGGGTCGCACCGTCGCGCTCGACCTGCAGTACAATCTTGTTACCCGCACGGCCGCGGACGGTGTCCACTACCTGCTGCCAGTCGTTGAGTGCCTTGCCATCCAGGCTCAGCAGACGATCACCGGGCTGCAGCCCTGCGGCCTTGGCCGGTCCTTTGGGGTCCAGCTCAGCCAGCACCGGCGGCAATGCTGGACGCCAAAGACGCAAGCCTAAGGAGCGAATAGGATCAGGCTCATCGGCGCCTTTGAGCCAGTTATCCAGGGTCAACACATGCGGGCTGTCAACGGTCGCGCCCTCTTCGCGCACACTGATGTGCAACTGACCACTTTCACCCAGGCGCCGAATCAACTGCAAATTGACGGCGGACCAACCGCTGGTCGCCTTGCCATCAATGGAAACAATTTCCTGGCCAGCTTTCAGGCCTGCGGCCTCGGCCACGCTGCCAGCCTCGACCGCGCCAATGACCGGACGTTCCTGCTGAGTGCCGACCATTGCCAGCACCCAGAAAAACAGGATGGCTAAGAGAAAGTTGGCCACGGGCCCCGCAGCGACGATCGCAATGCGCTGGCGCACCGATTTGCGATTGAACGATTGCTCAACCTGATCAAGCGGCACTTCACCTTCACGCTCATCAAGCATCTTGACGTAGCCACCCAACGGGATGGCTGCCACCACGAACTCGGTGCCGTGGCGGTCGTGCCAACGCAGCAATGGCATGCCAAAGCCGACGGAAAAACGTAGAACCTTGACGCCGCAACGCCGGGCCACCCAGAAGTGACCGAATTCGTGAAAGGTGACCAGCACACCCAATGCCACCAGGGTGCCGATAATCATGTAGAGCGCACTCATATCTTTCTCCGAATGACGTTCAGCCCAGCCAGGCGCCCAGCCTCAGCGCCCGTGATGGTTCAACCACTGCCCGGCCAACTGCCGGGCACGCTGATCGGCATTAAACACCGCGTCAAGCGTCTGCACTGCCACGACCGGTTCCTGGTCGAGCACAGTCTCGATCATACTCGCGATCTCCGGGAAGCGAATCCGCCGCTGGAGAAATGCCTCCACCGCCACTTCGTTTGCCGCATTGAGCATCGCTGGCGCACTGTTGCCGGCTTCGGCAGCCTGACGCGCCAAACGCAGACACGGGAACCGCTGCTCATCGGGCGCCTGAAAGTCCAGACGGGCAATCGCAAACAGATCGAGCGGCGCAACGCCGGAATCGATCCTTTGCGGCCATGCCAGGGCATTGGCAATCGGCGTGCGCATGTCCGGATTACCCAGCTGGGCCAATACCGAACCATCGACATAATCGACCAGCGAGTGAATCACACTCTGCGGATGCACAACCACCTCGACCTGACTTGGGCGCGCATCGAACAACCAGCAGGCTTCGATGAGCTCAAGGCCCTTGTTCATCATACTGGCCGAGTCGACTGAGATTTTGCGACCCATGGACCAGTTCGGATGCGCACAGGCCTGCTCCGGACTGACCTCAGCCAGATCGGCCAACGGCGTTTCGCGAAACGGTCCACCGGAGGCTGTGAGCAAGATACGTCGCACACCTACCTGCGACAGGCCACGGGCATAATCGCCGGGCAGACACTGGAAGATTGCGTTGTGCTCGCTGTCGATCGGCAGCAGTACGGCACCGCTGCGCTGCACGGCCTGCATAAACAGGGCGCCAGACATGACCAGCGCCTCTTTATTGGCCAACAGCACCTTCTTGCCCGCCTCAACCGCCGCCAGGGTCGGGCGCAAACCCGCCGCGCCGACAATCGCGGCCATCACGGCATCGACCTCAGAGGCTGCCGCCACCTGGCACAATCCGGCCTCGCCTTCGAGTACTTCGGTGGCCGAGCCTGCAGCTAGCAGACCTGCACGCAACTGCACGGCCGCCTCAGCCGACGGCACCACGGCAAACACCGGCGAATGGCGCAGGCACAGCGCCAGCAACTGCTCCAGCCGCGAGTAACCGCTCAGGGCGAACACCTGATAACGCTCGGGATGACGGGCAATCACATCCAGGGTGCTCATACCAATGGAACCGGTTGCACCCAATACGGTAATTCGCTGCACGCTGCTCACATCACGCCCCAGTTGGCTGCCCAGAGCAGCACAGCAAACAACGGTATGGCAGCGGTCAGGCTGTCGATACGGTCCAGCACACCACCGTGGCCAGGCAGCAGATTACTACTGTCCTTGATCCCGGAACGGCGCTTGAACATGCTTTCAGTCAGGTCACCGACCACCGACACCAGCACCACTACCGCAGCACCTAACAGGCCCAGCAGCAGCTCTGCGACACTCCAATCACGATTCAGGCCAACCACCAGGGTAATCACCAAGCTCAGTGCCAGGCCGCCGTAGACGCCCTCCCAGCTCTTACCAGGGCTCACCTGTGGTGCCAGCTTGCGCTTGCCGAAGGCCCGCCCGGAGAAGTACGCACCGATATCAGCCCCCCAGACCAGCACCATGACTGCCATGATCAACCAATTACCCAGCGGCCAGTGCTTGAGCAGCACCAGGCCTTGCCAGGCAGGCAACAGGATCAGCAGACCGATCAGTAAACGGCAGGCGACGCTGGACCAGAGTTCGCTGGTACGCGGATACGTCAGCACCAACCAGGTCGCCACTCCCCACCACAACACCGACGCGCCGAGCACCCAAGGCGCCAGGTCCGGCATAAGGTAGAGCAGCATCAGCAGCCCGGCCACTACAGCGGCATAGGCTACACGCACGGTTTGCGCCACCAGGCCCGCCAGGCGTGCCCATTCCCAGGCACCAAGAGTGACCACCAGACCGATGAACAGAGCGAAATCGCCGCCATCGAGCAAGAAGAAGCCACCCAGGGCGATCGGCAACAGAATCAGCGCAGTGATGATGCGTTGTTTAAGCATTAAGCACGGGCTCCAGCTTCGACCTGCTCGCTGGTTTTACCGAAGCGGCGCTGGCGCGAAGCGTAATCGGCCAGCGCTGTGCGCATGGCCTCGTGTTTGAAGTCCGGCCAGAACAGGTCGGAGAAGTACAACTCGGCGTAGGCCAGCTGCCACAGCAGGAAGTTGCTGATGCGGTGCTCGCCACCGGTACGGATGCACAGATCGGGCAACGGCAGGTCACCTGTTGCCAGGCAGGTCTGCAGCAGCTCGGGGGTGATGTCGTCCGGACGCAGGTGGCCGGCCTGAACTTCGCGCGCCAGGCGTTGGGCGGCCTGAGCGATATCCCACTGGCCACCATAATTGGCAGCGATTTGCAGGATGAAACGATTGCTACCAGCCGTCAGCGCCTCGGCCTCACGCATGGAGGCCTGCAGCTCAGGGTGGAAGCGTGAGCGATCGCCGATGATGCGCAGGCTGATGTTGTTGTCATTGAGGCGCTTGGCCTCGCGGCGCAGGGCCGACAAGAACAACTCCATCAGGGCACCGACCTCTTCAGCCGGTCGCTGCCAGTTCTCACTGGAGAAGGCGAACAGGGTCAAGACTTCGACCTTGGCCTCAGCACACACCTCGATGACCGCGCGCACAGCGTCGACGCCAGCCTTGTGCCCGGCAACACCGGGCAACAGGCGCTTCTTCGCCCAGCGATTATTCCCATCCATGATGATCGCGACATGGCGCGGCACCGATGGGGACACACCCTGTTTGGTCTTTTCCATTAAAAAAAGTCCCGACCCTTAAACGGCCATCAGGTCCTTTTCTTTCTGCTTGACGGCAACTTCGATCTCGGCCACGAACTTGTCAGTCAGCTTCTGGATTTCGTCGGCCGCACGGCGCTCGTCGTCTTCGCTGATTTCCTTCTCCTTGACCAGATCCTTGAGCTGGCTCAACGCATCACGACGGATATTGCGCACGGCAATACGACCATCTTCAGCGGCATCACGAGCCTGCTTGGTGAAGCCCTTACGGGTTTCTTCGGTCAAAGCTGGCATAGTAATCAACAGCAACTCGCCGAGGTTGGTCGGGTTGAGGTTCAGACCTGCACTGCCAATAGCCTTGTCTACTGCACCCAGCATATTGCGCTCAAACGCCACGACCTGCAGGGTACGGGCATCTTTCACGGTGATGTTGGCCACTTGCTTGATCGGCGTGTCGGCACCGTAGTAAGGCACCATGACGCCTTCCAGAACGCTAGGATGCGCCTGACCGGTACGAATTCGGCTGAATGCGTGCGCCAGGGACTCCAGCGACTTCTGCATGCGCTCTTGCGCGTCCTTCTTGATTTCGTTGATCATTTTTGAACTTCCTCGATCAGAGTTCCTTCAGCGCCGCCATGCACGATGTTCAGCAGGGCGCCGGGCTTGTTCATGTTGAAGACGCGCAGCGGCATCTTGTGGTCGCGGCACAGGCAAATTGCCGTCAGGTCCATCACGCCCAGCTTGCGATCCAGCACTTCATCGTAGGTCAGATGATCGAACTTCTCGGCATGCGGGTCTTTGAATGGATCTGCAGTGTATACACCATCGACCTTGGTTGCCTTCAATACCACGTCGGCATCGATTTCGATGGCACGCAGGCAAGCGGCGGAGTCGGTGGTGAAGAACGGGTTGCCAGTACCGGCAGCGAAGATTACGACTTCTTTGGCGTTCAAGTGGCGCATGGCTTTGCGACGATCGTAGTGATCGGTCACACCTACCATGGAAATAGCCGACATGACGATAGCGGTGATGTTCGCGCGCTCCAGGGCATCACGCATGGCCAGGCCATTCATTACCGTGGCCAGCATGCCCATGTGGTCACCGGTGACGCGATCCATGCCAGCCGCGCTGAGCGCCGCACCACGGAACAGGTTACCACCACCGATCACCAGGCCTACCTGAACACCAATACCGACCAGTTGGCCGACTTCCAGCGCCATGCGATCCAGGACCTTGGGGTCGATCCCGAACTCTTCCGAGCCCATCAGGGCCTCGCCGCTAAGTTTGAGTAGAATGCGTTTATAGCGAGCTTGATAGCCACTGCTCTGCTGAGCCATTGCGAATCTCTCCTGCGGCGTTTGTAAAAATCTGGCGGGCTGTTTTCAGCCTGCGCGTAACTCTAAGCGTGGCGCAGCTACTGCGCCAGCGAAAGGCAGTCTTGTAAACCGCTCCCGCTTTGACAAAGAGGCTGCGCGCGTGAGCGGGCAGCCTCTTCGGGGCGACAGATGTAAGTCTGTCTTACTGCTTGGCAGCAGCCAGCTGAGCGGCAACTTCTTCAGCGAAGTTGTCGACTGGCTTCTCGATGCCTTCGCCTACTTTGAAGTAGGTGAAGGAAACGATTTCAGCGCCGGCTTTCTTGGCCAGTTCGCCGACCTTGATTTCCGGGTTCATGACGAAGGCTTGCTCGACCAGCGAAGCTTCAGCCAGGAACTTCTTGATACGACCGTCGATCATGTTGGCGACGATGTTCTCAGGCTTGCCCTTCATCTTCTCTTCGTTCAGCTGCATGAATACAGCCTTCTCGCGCTCGATTGCTTCAGCGGAGACTTCCGATGGATTCAGGAACTCTGGGTTGCTGGCAGCCACGTGCATGGCGATTTCTTTGGCCAGCTGGACGTCGCCGCCCTTCAGGACAACAGCAACACCGATCTTGTTACCGTGCAGGTAGGTACCGACAACGTCGCCTTCAACGCGCACCAGGCGACGGATGTTGACGTTCTCACCAACCTTGGCAACCAGGGCTTCACGAGCGCCTTCTTGAGCGGCGATCAGCGGAGCGGCATCGGTCAGCTTTTCAGCGAAGGCTTTTTCAACGCTGGCGTTGACGAAGTTTTTGAAGTCGTCTTGCAGAGCCAGGAAGTCGGTCTGCGAGTTCACTTCCAGCAGGACGGCGGATTTGTCGTCAGCTTTGATAGCGATAGCGCCTTCAGCGGCAACGTTGCCAGCCTTTTTAGCGGCCTTGATGGCGCCCGAAGCACGCATGTCATCAATGGCTTTTTCGATGTCGCCGCCAGCCTTTTCCAAGGCCTTCTTGCAATCCATCATGCCTTCGCCAGTACGCTCACGCAGTTCTTTGACCAGCGCTGCAGTAATTGCTGCCATTTCAAATTCCTCTTGGATAGGTTTTCAACCATTCCACCCGATACTTGACGGGCGTTCAATTCTGTAAATCCACTCACCAGCACTCATGCGGTAACAAGGTTGCAACGGCGATGCTGACAAGAGGATTTCAAGGTGGCAAAAAGGGGGCCTAGCCCCCTTTTTGCGTGCCGAGTAGACGCCAGGCGTCAATTACTCAGCAGCTGGTGCGGCTTCTTCAGCGTAAACTTCAGTGCCGCCGGCAACGTTGTTGCGGCCACGGATAACGGCGTCAGCCATCGAACCCATGTACAGCTGGATAGCGCGGATGGCGTCATCGTTACCTGGGATGATGTAGTCAACGCCTTCTGGGCTGCTGTTGGTATCGACAACGCCGATGACCGGGATGCCCAGCTTGTTGGCTTCGGTGATAGCGATGCGCTCGTGGTCAACGTCGATCACGAACAGGGCATCAGGCAGGCCGCCCATGTCCTTGATACCACCCAGGCTGCGATCCAGTTTTTCCAGATCACGGGAGCGCATCAGGGCTTCTTTCTTGGTCAGCTTGGCGAAAGTGCCATCTTCGGCCTGAGTTTCCAGGTCGCGCAGACGCTTGATCGAAGCACGGATGGTTTTGTAGTTGGTCAGCATGCCGCCCAACCAGCGGTGATCGACGTACGGCGAACCGCAACGTGCTGCTTCTTCAGCAACGATCTTGCCAGCGGAACGCTTGGTGCCGACGAACAGAATCTTGTTTTTGCCCTGGGCCAGACGCTCGACGAAAGTCAGTGCGTCGTTGAACATTGGCAGGGTTTTTTCAAGGTTGATGATGTGAATCTTGTTGCGCGCGCCGAAAATGTACTTACCCATTTTCGGATTCCAGTAACGGGTTTGGTGACCGAAGTGCACACCGGCCTTCAGCATATCGCGCATGTTGACTTGGGACATGATAGTTCCTTGATAAGTCGGGTTGGGCCTCCACGTATCCCAATGACCAACCCAGGATCCGTAGATCCAAGGCACCCAGGTCATCGTGTCGACACGTGTGTGGGTTTAAGCTTTCGGGGCTATCCCCGCAAAGCGGCGCATTTTATATCACACAAGCGCAGCAAACGGAACCTGAATTAGCATCGCCCGTCAGCAGCTTTTGCGCCGCTTCTATAATCGCGCCAGAATGCCTCTATATAGAGGTTGTATCAATGCCATAGCCGCCGGAGCAGGCGCTGCTCTGATAGAATCCGGCCTTTCCCTGTTTATTTGCGCATCAATGCGCCGTAGAGAGCCTGCAATGACCGTCACCATCAAAACCGCCGAAGACATCGAAAAGATGCGCATCGCCGGCCGCCTGGCCGCCGAAGTCCTGGAGATGATCGAAGAACACGTCAAGCCCGGTGTCACCACCGAAGAACTCGACCGCCTGTGCCACGACTACATCGTCAACGAGCAGAAGGCGATCCCGGCGCCGCTCAACTACAAGGGCTTCCCCAAGTCGATCTGCACCTCGGTCAACCACGTGGTGTGCCACGGCATCCCGGGCGACAAGCCGCTCAAGGACGGTGATACCCTGAACATCGACGTAACTGTCATCAAGGACGGTTACCACGGCGACACCAGCCGCATGTTCCACGTCGGCAATGTGCCAGTCTGGGCCGAGCGCCTGTCGCAAGTTACCCAAGAATGCATGTACAAGGCCATTGAGCTGGTCAAGCCGGGCTGCCGCCTGGGCGACATCGGTGAAGTGATCCAGAAGCATGCGGAAAAGAACGGCTTCTCAGTGGTTCGCGAATTCTGCGGCCATGGCATCGGCAAAGTGTTCCATGAAGAACCACAGATTCTGCACTACGGCCGTGCCGGCACCGGTATGGAGCTCAAGGAAGGCATGACCTTCACCATCGAGCCGATGATCAACCAGGGCCGCGCTGACACCAAAGTGCTGGGCGACGGCTGGACCGCCATCACCAAGGACCGCAAACTCTCGGCCCAGTGGGAACACACCCTGGTGGTGACCGCTACCGGCTACGAGATCTTCACCCTGCGTAAAGACGACACCATTCCCCGCACGTCGGCCTGACTCAAACAGGAAAGTGACTCGATGCCCCAGGTGGATCCCGAGCTGTTCGACCGCGGCCAGTTCCAGGCGGAACTGGCTCTCAAGGCTAGCCCTATCGCAGCCTTCAAGAAGGCCATCCGCCAGGCTGGCGACGTGCTCGACAAGCGTTTTCGTGACGGCCGCGAGATCCGCCGCCTGATTGAGGACCGCGCCTGGTTCGTCGATAACATCCTGCAACAGGCCTGGAATCAGTTCACCTGGAGCGAAGACGCCGATATCGCCCTGGTCGCCACCGGCGGTTACGGTCGCGGCGAATTGCACCCCTACTCCGATATCGACCTGCTGATTCTGCTCGACAGCGCTGATCACGAAGTGTTTCGTGACTCGATCGAACGCTTTCTGACCCTGCTCTGGGACATTGGCCTGGAAGTCGGGCAGAGCGTGCGCTCGATCGATGAGTGCGCCGAGCAGGCCCGTGCCGACCTCACGGTCGTTACCAACCTGATGGAAAGTCGCACCATTGCTGGCCCCGAGCGCCTGCGCCAGCGCATGCTGGAAGTCACCAGCACCGCGCACATGTGGCCGAGCAAGGAATTCTTCCTGGCCAAGCGCGCCGAGCAGAAGGCCCGCCACCACAAGTACAACGACACCGAATACAACCTTGAGCCCAACGTCAAAGGCTCACCCGGCGGCCTGCGCGACATTCAAACCGTGTTGTGGATCGCCCGGCGCCAGTACGGCACCCTGAACCTGCACGCCCTGGCTGGCGAAGGCTTCCTGCTGGAGAGCGAAAACGCCCTGC
This sequence comes from Pseudomonas sp. S06B 330, assembly GCF_002845275.2. Taxonomy (NCBI): domain Bacteria; kingdom Pseudomonadati; phylum Pseudomonadota; class Gammaproteobacteria; order Pseudomonadales; family Pseudomonadaceae; genus Pseudomonas; species Pseudomonas tussilaginis. The sequence continues at coordinate 4,561,620 of NZ_CP088149.1, forward strand.
TGGCCTCCTCCCAGGAGTTCCTGTGGAAGGTCCGCTACGCCTTGCACATGCTCGCCGGTCGCGCCGAAGACCGTCTGCTGTTCGATCACCAGCGCAGCATTGCTGCCCTGCTTGGCTTCAGCGATGACAACCCCAAACGCGCCATCGAGCAGTTCATGCAGCAGTACTACCGGGTGGTCATGAGCATTGCTGAGCTCAGCGACCTGATCATCCAGCATTTTGAAGAGGTGATCCTCGACGACGACAGCGGCAGCACCCAGCCGCTGAATGCACGCTTCCGCCTGCATGACGGCTACATCGAGGCAGTACGGCCGAACGTGTTCAAGCGCACACCGTTCGCCATGCTGGAAATCTTTGTGCTGATGGCCCAGCACCCAGAAATCAAAGGTGTGCGCGCTGACACCATTCGCCTGCTGCGTGAACACCGACATTTGATCGACGACGCGTTTCGTAATGATATCCGCAACACCAGCCTGTTCATTGAGCTGTTCAAGTGCGAAATCGGCATCCATCGCAACCTGCGCCGGATGAACCGCTACGGCATTCTCGGCCGTTACCTGCCGGAGTTCGGCCTGATCGTAGGGCAGATGCAGCACGATCTGTTTCATATCTATACCGTCGATGCCCACACCCTGAACCTGATCAAGCACCTGCGCAAACTGCAATACACCCCGGTGTCAGAGAAATTCCCGTTGGCGAGCAAGCTCATGGGGCGCCTGCCAAAGCCCGAGCTGATCTACCTGGCGGGCCTCTATCACGACATTGGCAAAGGTCGCCAGGGCGACCATTCAGAATTGGGCGCCGTGGATGCGCAGGAGTTCTGCCTGCGCCACCAGCTCCCGCTCTGGGACAGCCGCCTGATCGTCTGGCTGGTGCAGAATCATCTGGTGATGTCGACCACCGCCCAACGCAAGGACTTGTCCGACCCACAGGTAATCCACGACTTCGCCCAACAGATGGGCGACGAAACCCGCCTGGACTACCTCTATGTGCTGACCGTGGCCGATATCAACGCCACCAACCCCAGCCTGTGGAACTCCTGGCGCGCCAGCCTGCTGCGCCAGCTTTACACCGAGACCAAGCGCGCCTTGCGTCGCGGCCTGGAGAACCCGCTGGACCGCGAAGAGCAGATTCGCCAGACACAAAGCGCCGCCTTGGACACCCTGATCCGTGAAGGCACCGACCCGGACGACGTCGAGCAGCTCTGGGCGCAACTGGGTGATGACTACTTTCTGCGCCACACCGCTGCCGACGTGGCCTGGCACAGCGATGCGATCCTCCAGCAACCGGCCGATGGCGGCCCACTGGTTTTGATCAAGGAAACCACCCAGCGCGAATTCGAAGGCGGCACGCAAATTTTCATCTATGCGCCTGACCAGCACGACTTCTTCGCCGTGACTGTTGCCGCCATGGACCAGCTCAACCTGAACATCCATGACGCCCGGATCATCACGTCCAGCAGCCAGTTCACCCTCGACACCTACATCGTGCTCGACAACGACGGCGGCTCGATCGGCGACAACCCTCAGCGGGTCAAGGAGATCCGCGATGGCCTGACCGAGGCGCTGCGCAACCCGGACGATTATCCGACCATCATCAAGCGGCGGGTTCCACGTCAACTCAAGCACTTCACCTTTGCCCCGCAAGTGACCATCCATAACGACGCCCAGCGACCGGTGACCATCCTCGAACTCAGCGCCCCCGACCGCCCAGGCCTGCTGGCGCGGATTGGCAAGATCTTCCTGGAGTTCGACTTATCGCTGCAAAATGCCAAGATTGCCACCCTCGGCGAACGGGTCGAAGACGTGTTCTTCATCACCGACGCCGACAACCAGCCGCTCTCTGACCCCCAGTTGTGCAGCCGCCTACAGGACGCCATCGTCGAGCAATTGCGCGTCGACCAGGCTGCCGGGGCCACCGTTTCCCGCCTGACCATTTAACGTTTGACGAGACCTTGCGCCGATGAACACCGATTTGCTTCAGCTTCAGCCCTACCCGTTCGAGAAACTTCGCGCCTTGCTCGGCAGCGTCCAGCCTGCGGCCGACAAACGCGCCATTGCCCTGTCGATCGGTGAGCCCAAGCATGAATCGCCGGCGTTCGTCGCTAAGGCCCTGGCCGAGAACCTTCAGCAGATGGCGGTGTATCCGACGACCGTCGGCCTGCCAGCCCTGCGTCAGGCCATCACTCGCTGGTGCGAGCAGCGTTTCGGTGTACCAAGCGGCTGGCTGGATGCCGACAAACATGTACTGCCGGTCAATGGCACCCGTGAAGCACTGTTCGCCTTCACCCAAGCGGTAGTCAACCGTAGCGCCGACGGCCTGGTCATCAGCCCCAACCCGTTCTACCAGATCTATGAAGGCGCTGCCCTGCTCGCCGGCGCCACGCCTCACTACTTGCCGTGCCTGGACAGCAACGGTTTCAACCCGGACTTCGATGCCGTCTCTGCCGAGACCTGGAAACGCTGCCAGATCCTGTTCCTGTGCTCTCCAGGCAACCCTACCGGCGCGCTGGTACCGATGGACACACTGAAGAAGCTCATCGCCCTGGCCGACGAGCACGATTTCGTGATTGCCGCCGACGAGTGCTACAGCGAACTCTATTTCGACGAACAAAGCCCACCACCTGGCCTACTCAGCGCCTGCGTGGAGCTGGGTCGCAGCGACTTCAAGCGTTGCGTGGTGTTCCACAGCCTGTCCAAGCGCTCCAACCTGCCAGGCCTGCGCTCGGGCTTTGTCGCCGGTGACGCCGAGATCATCAAGCCGTTCCTGCTGTACCGCACCTACCACGGCTGCGCCATGCCGGTGCAAACCCAACTGGCGAGCATCGCCGCCTGGAACGACGAAGACCACGTACTGGCCAACCGAGATCTGTACCGTGAGAAGTTCGATGCCGTGCTGGAGATTTTGGCACCGGTGCTTGACGTGAAGCGTCCGGACGGTGGCTTCTACCTTTGGGCCAAAGTACCTGGAGATGATGCCGAGTTCGCCCGGGATCTGTTCGAGGCCGAGCATGTGACTGTGGTGCCAGGATCGTATCTGTCCCGCGAAGTAAACGGTGTCAATCCGGGTGCTGGTCGCGTGCGCATGGCGCTGGTGGCATCGCTGGCGGAGTGTGTCGAGGCGGCTGAGCGCATTCGGTCATTTATCAAACGCTAAGCGGTAAACGCCTGGCGGCGCCCTTCAAGGCGTCGCCACGATACATAGCTACCACATGACCAGGTCCTTGTAGGGGGAAACTCCGAGCTCCTCTATTTACGGAGTTTTCTCATGACCGTTCCAATCTATCCCCGCTACCGAAACCGCCTGACCGAGCAACGCTCCCATGAGCTGGCGGTGGAAGAAAATCCTCGTAACGCCGCCGCCACCAGCAGCGGTGGCCGAAAAAAACGCTCATTAGCCGTCACCAGCAGACTCTGGCAACCCGGACGAACGCTGTGGATTTCCTTTCTCGGCGCACCAGAAAGGAGCCTGAAAATGGCCATTTTCGAGCTAGCCAGTGAATGGGTAGATCTTTCGGGAGCCAATCTGGAGCTTGATCTGGCAGAAGACGATGACAGCCGCGCCCAGATCAGGGTTCTCACCGGCCCAGACGCGCAGTTTAACGAGTCCGACATCGGAACCGACGCCTTGGATCACGAAGATTACACAATATCCCTGACCGTTACTCCGGACCATCCGTACTTCAAATACGTCGTACTGCATGAGTTTGGCCATGCCTTAGGGTGCCAGCATGAGCATCAACATCCCGACGCGGACATACCCTGGAACGAAGCAGTGGCGGTGCCGCACTACATGCAGTCGCAAGACTGGACCGAAGAGGAAGTTAAGGCCCAGGTACTAGGTAAATACAACCCCAGCGGCCTAGTGAAAACGGAATATGATCGCACCTCGATCATGCACTACTACATTCCCCCGGAATTCATTCTGGGCGACTGGGACATGAAGCCAAACGTTGAACTCAGCGAGAAAGACCTGGAGTTCATGCGCCTGGCCTACCCTCATGACTGATCGGGCTGCCTGACCTGCACCCTTTCGAATGACGCATGTCGGTCCATTGCGGGACAAGCGCTTTCCTATCCCCCTGGGAAGCAGATTGCCCCGCAATGCCTGGCTACTTCACCACCCCCAGATTGGCCTCACTCATATCGAGCTCGCCGAGCACTTCCCGCACGACATCATCCCCAACCTGATGATGGCGATGCAGCTTGTACAACTCCAATCGCTGGGCCCGCAACGCTCGCAAGCGCAAGCGTCGCTCCAACTGATCCATTTGTTCGGCCAGGGCCTGGGCTTCAGCATTGTCGTCGTAAGTGTCCAACTGATGGCGGTACTCAGCCATCAAGCGTGCTTTGAGCTCTGCAGCCAGCGCCGCCTGGGCCGCATCTTGCGGTGAGCCGGGCTCGGCCAGCTCCTCGGCTTCCAGCGCATGAATGGCCGCCTCTGCTGTCCGTCGCCAGGCCTCCTTGGCTTCCTGGCGCAAGGTGTCGTCAGGGCTCTTGGTCACCCCGCGCAACAATACTGGCAAGGCAATGCAAGCGGATATCAGCGATAGCAGAATCACCCCGGCGGCGATAAAGATCAGTAAGTCCCGCTCCGGGAATGCCTTGCCCGCACTGATCAGCAACGGCACCGACATGACACCGGCCAGCGTCACGGCGCCACGCACACCACCGATGGTCAGCAACCAACAGGAGCGGGCGTCGGCCACTTCCACCAGGTCTTGCTTGCCGCGCCAGCGGCGGATCACCCCGATCAGGCGCCACACGCCTTGCACCCAGACGAAGCGCAGCACCACCAGTACCGCAAAGATTGCCACCACATCCAGGCAGCGCCACATCAACGTCGGCCACAACGAGGCTTCGTGACTGGTGACCGCCTTGATGATGTCAGGCAGTTGCAGCCCCAGTAACAGGAAGATCAGGCCATTGAAGCTGAACTCCAGCAACGACCAGACACTGCGGTTGAGCAAGCGCGTGCTGGTCTGGCGTGGCAGTAGGTCGAGCCAACTTTGCATCATTCCGGCCGCCACTGCCGAGAGAATCCCCGATGCTCCCAAGCGCTCGGCCACAACATAGGCCGCGAAGGGCAACAGCAGCATGAACACCACATGGGTAGCCGGATCATCCCAGCCACGGGCGATCATCCAGGCCCGCAGGCGCCCTACCAGCCAGCTTAGAGCCACGCCAATAGCCAGACCACCCACAGCCACCAGCACGAAGGTGACACTGGCCTCAGCCAGAGAAAACGCGCCGGTGATGGCCGCCACCAAGGCAAACTTGAAGGTCACAAGACCTGTCGCATCATTCATCAGCGCCTCACCCTGAAGCATGTGCATCAAGGGCGTGGGCAAGCGATCCTGGGTAATCGCCGAGACGGCGACGGCGTCAGTTGGCGAGAGCACGGCAGCTAGCGCAAAGGCCACCGGCAACGGGATGCTCGGCAGCAACCAGTGAATAAAGTAGCCAGCGCCAACGACCGTGAACAGCACCAGCCCCACAGCCAAGGTCAGGATCGGACCGCGCAAGCGCCATAGGTCGCGCTTGGGCATGCGCCAGCCATCGGCAAACAGCAACGGCGGCAAGAACAGAAACAGAAATAATTCCGGATCGAGGGCCACGTGCAACCCCAACGTGGGCCAGGCCAGCAATGCCCCGGCGGCAATCTGCACCAGGGGCAACGGTAACGGGATGACCCGACCGACAAGTTTGGAGACACTCACCAGCATCAGCAGGATGAGAACGGTGTAGGCTGATTGCATACGGCGTGTTCCTTCCAGTTCGAGCACAGTCAACGGCGCACCATTCGCCCATTCTGGGCATTGCCATTGAAACGACATAGTAGCCGTTCAGGCTGCAGGCGCACCGCTGCACAAAAGTCGCAGAGGCTGCCAAAACCTGTAACACAATGCTACAAAGTGCCTCGGCAAGGCCAACCCAAACCGGTTGACCGTGGCATAATCCTTCACCATTTTTTCCCAGGAGGGGCAAGACATGACCAAACGCGACACGCCATTGCACCTTTATGGAATCAAGGCCTGCGACACCATGAAGAAAGCCCGTACCTGGCTGGAAGACAAAGGCCTGGGTTACGACTTTCACGATTACAAGACCCAAGGCATTGACCGTGCCAGCCTGACCCGCTGGTGTGACGAACACGGCTGGGAAACAATCCTCAACCGTGCCGGCACCACTTTCCGCAAGCTCGAAGACGCCCAGAAGGCCGACCTCGACCAGGCCAAGGCCATTGAACTGATGCTGGCCCAACCGTCGATGATCAAGCGCCCGGTGCTCGACCTCGGCGAGCGGACCCTGGTCGGCTTCAAGCCCGACCTGTACGCAGCCGCTCTGCAATAACGCGGCGCACGCTTTCAATCAAATTCGCAAGAGGTAACTGCATGTCCACTACCCTGTTCAGCCTGGCCTTCGGTGTCGGCACCCAGAACCGTCAAGGCGCATGGCTGGAAGTGTTCTACGCACAACCGCTGATCAACCCGAGTGCCGAGCTGGTCGCTGCGATCACGCCAGTACTGGGCTATGAAGGTGGCAACCATGCCATCGCGTTCAGCAATGCCCAAGCCGCACAGCTGGCCGAGGCCCTCAAGGGTATCGATAGCGCTCAAGCCGCGCTGCTGACCCGTCTGGCCGAAAGCAACAAGCCGCTGGTCGCCACCGTACTGGCCGAAGACGCGGCCCTGAGTTCTACCCCGGAAGCCTATCTGAAGCTGCACCTGCTCTCGCACCGCCTGGTCAAGCCGCATGGCCTGAGCCTGGCCGGCATTTTCCCGCTGCTGCCTAACGTCGCCTGGACCAGCCAGGGCGCCGTCGACCTGGCAGAACTGGCCGAGCAGCAACTGGAAGCGCGCCTCAAGGGCGAGCTGCTGGAAGTGTTCTCGGTCGACAAGTTCCCGAAGATGACTGACTACGTTGTGCCTGCCGGCGTGCGTATTGCCGACAGCGCCCGTGTACGCCTGGGCGCCTACATCGGCGAAGGCACCACCATCATGCACGAAGGCTTCGTCAACTTTAACGCTGGCACCGAAGGCCCAGGCATGATCGAAGGCCGCGTCTCGGCGGGCGTATTCGTCGGCAAGGGCTCGGATCTGGGTGGCGGTTGCTCGACCATGGGTACCCTGTCGGGCGGCGGCAACATCGTGATCAAGGTCGGCGAAGGCTGCCTGATCGGTGCCAACGCCGGTATCGGCATTCCTTTGGGTGACCGCAACACGGTCGAAGCCGGCCTGTACATCACTGCCGGCACCAAGGTGAACCTGCTGGACGAGAACAACCAGCTGGTCAAGGTGGTCAAAGCCCGCGATCTGGCCGGCCAGACCGATCTGCTGTTCCGCCGCAATTCGTTGAATGGCGCTGTGGAGTGCAAGACCCACAAGTCGGCCATCGAGCTGAACGAAGCGCTGCACGCCCACAACTAAGTGGTACCATCGGGTCTGGCCTAACGCCAGGCCCGATATTCAGGTCCGATCATCATGTTCCAGCCCTCCCCGTGGCGTGCTGACTTTCCAGCCATCGCCGCTCTGCAACGCCAGCACCAGACCTACCTGGACAGCGCTGCTACCACGCAAAAACCGCAACTTTTGCTCGATGCCTTGAGCCACTATTACGGCCACGGCGCCGCCAATGTGCACCGTGCCCAACACCTTCCCGGCGCCCTGGCGACCCAAGCCTTCGAACGTAGCCGGGAAAAGGTTGCCAGTTGGCTGAATGCCAGCGACAGCCAACAGATTGTTTTCACCCATGGCGCTACATCAGCCTTGAACTTGCTGGCCTATGGGCTTGAGAGCTTGTTCGAAGCCGGTGATGAAATCGCCATCAGCGCGCTGGAACACCACGCCAATCTGTTGCCTTGGCAACAACTGGCCCAGCGCCGCGGCCTCAAACTGGTAGTTCTGCCCCTGGACGACCGCGGTCTGATCAATCTCGAAGTTGCCTTGCAGTTGATCGGCCCGCGCACCCGACTGCTGGCAGTGAGCCAGTTGTCCAACGTGCTCGGCACCTGGCAGCCGCTGGCTCCGTTGCTGGCCCACGCACATGCCCAAGGGGCGCTGACGGTAGTCGACGGTGCCCAGGGTGTCGTGCATGGCCGTCAGGACATGCAACAACTGGGATGCGACTTCTATGTGTTCTCCAGCCACAAGCTGTATGGCCCAGACGGCGTTGGCGTGCTCTACGGCCGCAGTGAAGCGCTGGCACGCCTGCGCCACTGGCAATTCGGCGGAGAGATGGTCCAACTGGCTGACTATCACCAGGCCAGCTTCCGCCCGGCGCCTCTGGGCTTTGAAGCCGGTACCCCGCCAATCGCCAGCGTGATCGGCCTGGGCGCCAGCCTCAACTACCTGGCCGGACTCGACCCGAACGCAGTCAGTGAACACGAAGCTGGTCTGCACCGCACGTTGTTGCGCGGCCTGAATGACCGTGAAGGCATTCGTCTGCTCGGCCAACCGCAACTGGCACTGGCCAGCTTCGTGGTGGACGGCGTGCACAACGCCGACCTCGCCCACCTGCTCACCGAACAAGGCATTGCCGTACGTGCGGGGCACCACTGCGCCATGCCGCTGCTGAAAAGTTTGGGCCTGGACGGGGCGATACGAGTCTCGCTGGCGCTGTATAACGACTCTGACGACTTGCAACGTTTCTTCGAGGCACTGGATCAAGCCTTGGAGCTGCTGCGATGAGCCTGCCCGATAAAGCACAGGAAGCACTGAACAGCCTCGAACAGGCGGCTGGCTGGGAGCAACGGGCGCGCCTGCTGATGCAATGGGGTGAGCGTTTGACACCCTTGAGCGATGCCGAGAAGTCCGAAGCAAACCGCGTGCATGGCTGTGAGAGCCAGGTCTGGCTTGTCGCTGAGCAGCAGGAAGGCCAGTGGCGCTTCAAAGGCGCCAGTGATGCGCGAATCATTCGTGGCTTGCTGGCGCTGCTGCTGATCCGGGTTGAAGGTTTGTCCAGCCGCGAACTCCAGCAACTGGATTTGCCCGCCTGGTTCAACCAGTTGGGCCTGGGCCGGCAACTCTCGCCCTCGCGCAGCAACGGCCTTAACGCCGTGCTGCAACGTATGGCTCAGCTTGCCGCTGGCACCTGAGCCTTGCGCTCGGAGGGGCGGCGTGCACCCCCTACCAGTTTTTCCACCGCCTTGCTGGCGGCGACCATGCCGAAAGTCGCCGTCACCATCATCACCGCACCAAAGCCACCCGAACAGTCAAGCTTGACGCCCTCACCCACAAAACTCTTTTGCAGGCAGACACTGCCGTCACCTTTGGGGTAACGCAGTTGCTCGGTAGAGAACACACAGGGCACGCTGTAGTTGCGAGTCACCGTACGGGAAAACCCATAGTCGCGTCGCAGGGTTGAGCGCACTCGCGACGCCAGTGGGTCATTGAAGGTCTTGTTCAGGTCAGCGACGCGGATCTGCGTCGGGTCGATCTGCCCACCGGCACCACCGGTGCTGATGATGGTGACCTTATGGCGTTTGCACCAGCCGATCAGTGCGGCCTTGGCCATAACGCTGTCGATGCAGTCAATGACGCAGTCAATATCTTCACCAATGTACTCCGGCAGGGTTTCCTTGGTCACGAAATCCACCACCGCATGCACCTTGCACGCTGGGTTGATCGCCCGCAGGCGTTCAGCCATGACCTCGGCCTTGGCCCTACCGATATTGCCCTCTTGGGCATGCAATTGGCGGTTGGTGTTGCTGACGCAAACGTCATCGAGGTCGAACAGGGAGATTTCGCCGACACCGCTACGGGCCATAGCCTCTGCCGCCCAGGAGCCGACACCACCAATGCCGACGATTGCCACATGGGCCTCGCGCAGGCGCTGCAGGCCGTTGTCACCGTATAACCGGGCAACACCGGCAAAGCGTGGATCATCTGTACTCATGGCCAAACCCCGAAAAAACCGGCGCGCATTATAGGCCTCTTGCGGCCCAATGCCATCCCGCTTCGGACCAGCCGCCTGCGTCGGAATTGGTAATGTCGGCGGTAATCCTGTTTTAATGTCCGATGCAATCCCTAGTCCTGGACGACAACAGCACGGGCCTTAGAACTTCAAGACATGAAGCGAATCTAACCTACTGCCGCCGACCTATTCCTACACAGCATAGGCGGATAACGAGCAGGATCCGCGCCCAGTGGCGCTCGCCCGTTCCACCTTTCGGAACCCGAACTATCTATGTCATCGCGTAAATTTGGTATCAACCTGGTAATAGTCATGGCCATCGCCGCACTATTCACCGGGTTCTGGGCGCTGATCAATCGCCCGGTTTCTGCGCCCAACTGGCCGGAGCAGATTTCTGGCTTCTCCTATTCGCCGTTCCGTCTTGGCCAAAGCCCACAAAAGGGCCAGTACCCGACTGAAGACGAACTGCGTCAGGACCTGGAGCAACTGAGCAAGCTGACCGACAGTATTCGTATCTATACCGTCGAAGGCACCCAGGCGGAAATCCCGCGCCTGGCCGAAGAGTTCGGCCTGCGGGTGACCCTCGGGGTGTGGATCAGCCCAGATCTTGAGCGTAACGAGCGGGAGATCCAGAAGGCCATTGAACTGGCCAACAGCTCGCGTAGTGTCGTACGGGTGATGGTCGGCAACGAAGCCTTGTTCCGCGAAGAAATCACCCCTGAAGCACTAATCCAGTACATGGATCGCGTACGTGCTGCGGTAAAAGTACCGGTGACCACCAGTGAACAGTGGCACATCTGGAAGGAACACCCGGAACTGGCCAAACACGCTGACCTGGTCGCCGCGCACATCCTGCCGTACTGGGAATTCATTCCGATGAAGGACGCCGGTCAGTTCGTGCTCGACCGTGCCCGCGACCTCAAACAACAGTTTCCGCGCAAACCGCTGCTGCTGTCCGAAGTCGGCTGGCCGAGCAACGGACGCATGCGCGGCGGTGCCGACGCCACCCAGGCTGACCAGGCCATTTACCTGCGCACCCTGGTCAACAAGCTCAATCGCCAAGGCTATAACTACTTCGTCATTGAAGCCTACGACCAACCCTGGAAGGCCAGCGATGAAGGCTCGGTCGGCGCCTACTGGGGGGTGTTCAACGCCGCCCGCCAGCAGAAGTTCAACTTCGAAGGCCCAGTTGTCGCCATCCCTCAGTGGCGTGTATTGGCTGTAGGTTCGGTGGTGCTGGCCATGCTCTCGTTGACCTTGCTGTTGATCGACGGCTCGGCGCTGCGTCAGCGTGGTCGCACATTCCTGACTTTTATCGCCTTTCTCTGCGGTTCGGTGCTGGTGTGGATCGGCTACGACTACAGCCAGCAGTACAGCACCTGGTTCAGTCTGACGGTGGGCTTCTTGCTCGCGCTGGGCGCGCTCGGGGTGTTTATCGTGTTGCTGACCGAAGCCCATGAACTGGCTGAGGCGGTGTGGATTCACAAACGCCGCCGCGAGTTCCTGCCGGTGCAGGCCGACAGCGCCTACCGTCCAAAAGTCTCGGTGCATGTACCGTGCTACAACGAACCGCCGGAGATGGTCAAACAGACCCTCAACGCCCTGGCGGCGCTGGACTATCCGGACTACGAAGTCCTGATCATCGACAACAACACCAAGGACCCGGCAGTCTGGGAGCCGATCAAGGCCCACTGCGAAATGCTTGGTGAACGCTTCAAGTTCTTCCACGTCGCCCCTCTGGCCGGTTTCAAGGGTGGAGCACTGAACTACCTGATCCCGCACACCGCCAAAGATGCCGAAGTGATTGCGGTGATCGACTCCGATTACTGTGTCGACCGCAACTGGCTCAAGCATATGGTGCCGCACTTCAGCGATCCGAAAATCGCCGTGGTGCAATCGCCCCAGGACTACCGCGACCAGAATGAAAGCACCTTCAAGAAGCTGTGCTACAGCGAGTACAAGGGCTTCTTCCACATCGGCATGGTGACCCGCAACGATCGCGACGCGATCATTCAGCACGGCACCATGACCATGACCCGACGCTCGGTACTCGAAGAACTGGGCTGGGCTGACTGGTGTATCTGTGAAGACGCCGAACTCGGCCTGCGGGTATTCGAGAAGGGCTACTCGGCCGCGTATTCGCACGAGAGCTATGGCAAGGGCCTGATGCCCGACACCTTCATCGACTTCAAAAAACAGCGTTTCCGCTGGGCCTATGGCGCCATCCAGATCATCAAACGTCATACCGCCAGCTTGTTGCGCGGCAAGGACACTGAGCTGACCCGCGGCCAGCGCTATCACTTCCTGGCCGGCTGGTTGCCGTGGATCGCCGATGGCATGAACATCTTCTTCACCGTCGGCGCACTGCTTTGGTCGGCGGCGATGATCATCGTGCCGCAACGGGTCGACCCGCCGCTGCTGATCTTCGCCATTCCACCGTTGGCGCTGTTCGTGTTCAAGGTCGGCAAGATCGTCTTCCTCTATCGCCGTGCGGTCGGGGTCAACCTCAAGGACGCCTTCGCCGCAGCACTGGCGGGCCTGGCCCTGTCGCACACCATCGCCAAAGCGGTGTTGTACGGCTTCTTCACCAGCAGCATTCCGTTCTTTCGCACGCCGAAGAATGCCGACAGTCATGGCTTGTTGGTGGCACTGTCCGAAGCGCGTGAAGAACTGTTCATCATGTTGCTGCTGTGGGGCGCTGCTGCTGGCATCTACCTGGTCCAAGGCCTGCCGAGCAATGACATGCGCTTTTGGGTGACCATGCTGCTGGTGCAGTCGCTGCCGTACCTGGCGGCGCTGATCATGGCACTGTTGTCGTCGCTGCCCAAGCCTGTGGATGCTCCTCAGCCGGCACAGGCTTCCTGACCTCGGGGCGGCCTTGCCGCCCTTTCGCCGGCAAGGCCGGCTCCCACAGGAATGTCATACACCCCACCTAATGTATTGGCATGTACCAAACCTGCGGGAGCTGGCCTTGCCAGCGATGAGGCCCTGACAGACTGCAGAGATCCACGGTCCTCACTCCTGCCGAATTGCTATAAGATAACCCCCCTCGAATTCGTGCCCTGCCTTGCCCCCGGAGTTCCTTCAATGACGGCCCCAGCCGACCTCTCGCCTACCCTTGAACTGGCCTGCGACTTGATCCGTCGCCCCTCGGTGACCCCGGTCGACGCCGACTGCCAGAAACAGATGATGCAACGCCTGGGCGATGCCGGTTTCATGCTGGAGCCAATGCGTATCGAAGACGTCGACAACTTCTGGGCCACCCATGGCACTCAGGAAGGTCCGGTGCTGTGCTTTGCCGGTCACACTGACGTAGTGCCTACAGGCCCTGTGCAGGCCTGGCAGAACGATCCGTTCGATGCCCTGATCGATGCTGACGGCATGCTCTGCGGCCGTGGCGCTGCCGACATGAAAGGCAGCCTGGCGGCCATGGTGGTGGCCACCGAACGCTTCGTCGCCGACTACCCGAACCACCGCGGCAAAGTCGCCTTCCTGATCACCAGTGACGAAGAGGGCCCGGCCCACCACGGCACCAAGGCGGTGATCGAACGCCTGGCGGCGCGCAAGGAGCGCCTGGACTGGTGCATCGTCGGCGAGCCGTCGAGCACCAGCCTGGTTGGCGATGTGGTCAAAAACGGTCGTCGCGGCTCGCTCGGCGCCAAGTTGACCGTGCATGGCGTGCAAGGCCATGTGGCCTATCCGCACTTGGCCAAGAACCCGATTCACCTGGCCGCTCCGGCGCTGGCGGAACTGGCAGCCGAGCATTGGGACGAAGGCAACGCGTTCTTCCCGCCAACCAGTTTCCAGATCTCCAACCTCAACTCGGGCACTGGCGCCACCAACGTAGTGCCAGGCGAACTGACCGCCCTGTTCAACTTCCGCTTCTCCACGGAGTCGACCGTTGAAGGCCTGCAGCAACGTGTCGCAGCGATTCTCGACAAGCACCAGCTCGACTGGCACGTGGACTGGGCGCTGTCCGGTCTGCCGTTCCTGACCGAACCGGGTGACCTGCTCGATGCCGTGTCGGCCAGCATCAAGGCGGTCACAGGTCGCGAAACCAAAGCCTCGACCAGCGGCGGCACCTCTGACGGGCGCTTCATTGCCACCCTCGGCACTCAAGTGGTCGAACTCGGTCCGGTCAACGCTACTATCCACCAGGTCAACGAACGGATCCTGGCCAGTGACCTCGACGTACTGACCGAAATCTACTACCAGACCCTGACCCGGTTGCTCGCCTGATGCTCACCTGCCCTCTCTGCAGCGCCCCGCTGAGCACCCTCGACAACGGTGTCGCCTGCCCGGCCGGCCACCGTTTCGACCGTGCTCGCCAGGGTTACCTGAACCTGTTGCCGGTGCAGCACAAGAACAGCCGCGACCCGGGCGATAACCAGGCCATGGTTGAGGCACGACGTGACTTCCTCAATGCTGGCCACTATGCCCCGGTGGCTCGCCGCTTGGCCGAACTGGCTGCCGAACGGGCACCCGCGCGTTGGCTGGATATCGGCTGCGGCGAGGGCTACTACACCGCGCAGATAGCCGAGGCGTTGCCCGAGGCTGACGGCTATGCTCTGGACATCTCCCGTGAAGCGGTCAAGCGCGCCTGCAAACGCAACCCGGCGCTGACCTGGCTGGTGGCAAGCATGGCGCGCGTGCCCCTGGCCGATGCCAGTTGCCAGTTCCTGGCCAGCGTATTCAGTCCCCTCGACTGGCAGGAGGCGCTGCGCCTGCTGGCCCCCGGCGGTGGCCTGATGCGCGTCGGACCGACCAACGAGCACCTGATTGAGTTGCGTCACAGGCTCTACGATGAAGTGCGCGACTATGCCGATGACAAGCACTTGGCATTGGTTCCGACGGGTATGCAGCATGCCCATAGCGAAACCCTTAAATTCCGTCTCAGCCTGGTCGATGGCAAATCCCGCGCCGACCTGCTGGCCATGACTCCTCATGGTTGGCGGGCCAGCGCAGAAAAACGTGCCGGCGTCATCGAGCAAGCCGAGCCTTTCGAAGTCACGGTATCGATGCGTTACGACTATTTCGTGCGCCAAGACTGAGCACACCCGGAGCCCCCAATGCGCCAACCCGATATCGAGATTTACCTCAAAGACGCCGACGTCGACCACAAGCAGATCGCAGCCTGGCTCACCGAAGCCCTGGGCCCTTGCAGTGACTGGGTACAAAAAGGCCAGACCTACAAGTGCAAGGCCGGTAACATTCCAGTTACCTGGTTACCGAAGGCTGTAGGCAAATGGAACAGTCTTTACCTGGAAAGCGACCAGACTCCATGGGATGACGACATTGCCTGCGCGCGTGCAGCCTTCACGGCCCTGAACGTCGAAGTGCGCTGTGCCCCCGGTAGCTGGGTCGAGGAAGAAGGTGAAGAAGATGCTGATCGCTGGATCCGCATCAGCGCCGACGGTGAAGAGGAAATCACCTGGCGTACCAGCTGAGGCCAGTTCTACGAAAGGCCCGTCCCGGTTGTCCGGCGACGGGCCTTTTCGCTTATGGACCCAGGCTCAAGGCCTGTGGTCCGGTGCTTACAGCCCGATTACGTCTTCGGCCTGCAGGCCTTTCTGGCCCTGCGTCAGACTGTATTCGACCTGCTGCCCCTCAAGCAGGGTGCGATGCCCCTCACCGCGAATGGCACGGTAGTGAACGAACACATCGGCACCACCTTCACGCTGAATGAAGCCATAACCTTTGGCGTCATTGAACCACTTAACACTTCCAGTCTCACGAGACGACATCTGAACTACTCCGGGTTTTTATTTTGGAATCGCCTTGCAAGCAGAGAATCACCTTCCTCCGCTGACACAGCTTGAGCATTACGCCTGCAAGCTGCGGACCGAGTATATGACAGGCTTGAAATATTTTTTATGACGGGCCAGCTTTTTGCTGAACTTGCGCAGATACGGCACACTAACCAACTGAGCAATCACTCGAAAAATTTACCCAGAGCACACACCGTATGACCCGTTCCCCCTTGCGCCGCTTGATCTTTGGCGCTCTGCGTCGCCTGTTGTACCTGTGGGTTCGCTCCGAGACCATCAATCAGTCGTCCTTCACCCTGAACCTGGATCGCAGCCGGCCGGTGTTCTACGCGTTGCAGTCGCCGTCGTTGACCGACCTGGCCGTGCTCGACCGTGAATGCACCAAAGCCGGGCTACCACGCCCGGTGTTGCCGGTGGCGGTGGGTACCCTAGAAGAGCCGGCCGCGTTCTTCTACCTGACTCCGGAGCCAGACTGGCTAGGTCGCCAGGACAAGCGCGGCGCGCCGCCGACCTTGTCGCGGTTGGTCAATGCCATCAGCCAGCATGCCGAAGAGGACGCACAGATCATTCCGGTCAGCGTGTTCTGGGGCCAGTCGCCAGCCAGTGAATCAAGCCCATGGAAACTACTGTTTGCTGACAGCTGGGCGGTTACCGGTCGCCTACGACGGTTGCTGACCGTGCTGATTCTGGGCCGCAAGACCCGTGTGCAGTTTTCCGCCCCCATTCACCTGCGCGAGCTGGTGCAGCACAACAAAGGCCACGAGCGCACGGTACGCATGGCCCAGCGCATGCTGCGGGTACACTTTCGCAACCTCAAGACCGCCGTCATCGGCCCGGACATTTCGCACCGCCGCAACCTGGTCAAAGGCCTGGTCCACGACCCACTGGTGCGCCAAGCCATCGCCGATGAGGCCGAGCGCGAGAAAATCCCCCTGGCCAAGGCTGAAGCCCAGGCCCTGCGCTACGGCAACGAAATTGCCTCGGACTACACCTATACCGCCATTCGCTTTCTCGAAGTGATACTCAGCTGGTTCTGGAACAAGATCTACGACGGTATCAAGGTCAACCATATCGAGCAGGTCCAGGGCATTGCCCCAGGCCATGAAGTCATCTACGTGCCCTGCCACCGTAGCCATATCGATTACCTGCTGCTGTCGTACCTGCTGTTTCGCAACGGCCTTACCCCGCCGCACATCGCCGCCGGGATCAACCTCAACATGCCAGTGATCGGCGGCCTGCTGCGTCGCGGCGGGGCCTTCTTCATGCGCCGTACTTTCAAGGGGAATCCGCTGTACACGGCAGTGTTCAACGAATACCTGCACACCTTGTTCACCAAGGGTTTCCCAGTAGAGTACTTTGTCGAAGGCGGGCGCTCACGCACCGGGCGCATGCTGCAACCGAAGACTGGCATGCTGGCCATTACCCTGCGCAGTTATTTGCGCTCTTCGCGCACGCCGATCGTCTTCGTCCCGGTGTATATCGGCTACGAGCGCGTGCTTGAGGGGCGCACCTACCTGGGCGAACTGCGTGGCGCGAGCAAGAAGAAAGAGTCGATCTTCGACATCTTCAAAGTCATCGGCGCGCTCAAGCAGCGGTTCGGTCAGGTGGCCGTGAATTTCGGCGAGCCGATCCGCCTTGGCGCCTTCCTCGACCAACAGCAGCCTGGCTGGCGCGAACAGGCGCACGCCCCGCAGTTCCGCCCAAGCTGGCTCAACGAAACCACCTCACGCCTGGGTGAGAAGGTTGCACGCCACCTCAATGAAGCGGCCGCAATCAACCCGGTCAATCTGGTGGCCCTGGCCTTGCTGTCCACCAGCCGCCTGGCGCTTGACGAACGCGCCCTGGCGCGGGTGCTGGATCTGTACCTGGCGTTGCTGCGCAGCGTACCGTACTCGCCGCACACCACTTTGCCCGAAGGTGATGGCCTGGCTCTGATCAGTTACGTCAAGGGTATGGACCTGCTGGCTGAGCAAAGTGATGCGCTGGGCAGGATTCTCTACCTGGACGAGCAGAATGCGGTACTGATGACCTATTACCGCAACAACGTCCTACACATCGTTGCCCTGCCGGCGCTGCTGGCCAGCTTTTTCCAGAGCAGCTCACGCATGAGCCGCGACCTGATCCTGCAATACACCCGAGCGCTGTACCCGTACCTGCAGTCGGAGCTGTTCATTCGCTGGGACCTCGAAGAGCTGGACGACGTCGTTGATCAATGGCTGCAAGCCTTTGTCGAGCAGGGGCTGCTGCGTTACGAAAATGGCGTGTACCTGCGTCCAGCGCCAAGCTCACGACAGTTTGTGCTGCTGACCCTGCTGGCGCGGGCCATCACCCAGACGCTGCAGCGTTTCTACATGGCCACGGCCCTGCTGCTTAACAGTGGCCAGCACACCTTAAGCGCCGAAGAACTGGAGGATCTGTGCGTGATCATGGCCCAGCGCCTGTCGATCTTGCATGGGCTCAATGCGCCGGAGTTTTTCGACAAGACCCTGTTCCGCCACTTTATCCAGACCCAGATCAAACAAGGCGTGCTGCGCCCGGATACCCATGGCAAGCTCGGTTACCACGAGAAACTCAGTGAGCTGGCAGAGGGTGCGGCCAAGCGTGTGCTGTCCGCTGAGATTCGCCTGTCGATCCGTCAGGTGGCCTTGCACCGCAGCGAGGATATTCCCGAAACAACGGCATAGTCCTAACTGACTGTGTCTTGGAGTAATACGACTTAACCGGTTGGCTGCCGCTGCTGCGGCACCTTCCTCAAGGAGCTTTAGATGAAAAAACTGTCCCTGATCCTACTGGGTAGCCTGCTCGCCGCCTGCAGCAGTAACCCCTCGCCCCCCAAGGCCAGCCTGGAAGGCGAAGTGTTCTACCTCCAGCGCATTGCCCTGCCGCCTGCCGCCACGCTGAGTGTCGCGTTGCAGGACGTGTCGTTGATGGACGCACCGGCGGTGACCCTGGCCAGCCAGAACGGTCCGATCAAGGGCAACGTCCCGCTGCCTTTCCATTTGAACTACGACCCGGCCCAAGTCAAGCCTGGCCACCGCTACGCAATCAGCGCGCGAATCGAGCTGGATGGCAAGCTTTTGTTCATCAACACCGAACACCATGGCGTGCAACTTGATGGCAACGATCCGCAACCGTTGCGTATCAAGGTCGATGCTGTTCGCTGATAGCCCGACGTGATTTTTGATAAGGATGCTGCCATGTTCCGCCCTGCTCTTACCTTTACCGGCCTGTGCGCCGGCCTCTTGCTGTCGGCCAACGCCTTGGCGTTGTCGCTCAGCGATCTGTCGCAAAAAGACGCCTCTGGTGGCTTGAAAGATGCCCTGACCCAAGGCGCTCAGGTTGCCGTGAAGCAACTGGGTACTCCTGGGGGGTTCAGCAACAACCCTGAGGTGCGCATCGAATTGCCGGGCAAGCTCGGCAAAGTCGCAAAGAAAATGAAGCAGTTCGGTATGGGCGCCGAGGTCGACGCACTTGAAGCCAGCATGAACCAGGCCGCTGAGGCCGCTATGCCTCAGGCCCAGGCGCTACTGGTCGATGCCGTGAAGAAAATGACTGTCGATGATGCCAAGGGCATTCTCGCTGGCGGCAATGACTCAGCCACCCAATACCTGAACAAGACCAGCCGCGAGCAGATCCGCGCCAAGTTCTTGCCGATCGTCAAGAAGGCGACCGATCAGGTCGGCGTGGCTCAGCAGTACAACAGCTTTGCCGGGCAAGCGGCAGCATTTGGCGTGTTGGATGCCAAGAGTGCCAATGTCGAAGGTTACGTGACCGAGCAAGCGCTCAATGGTCTGTTTGAAATGATTGCCAAGCAGGAAGAAGGCATTCGCCAGAACCCGGCGGCAGCAGCTACCGGCCTGGCCAAGAAGGTCTTTGGCGCACTGTAAGCTACCACGGGGCTGCTTTCGCAGCCCCTCGCCGGCAAGGCCGGCTCCCACAGGTGTTGCAAGCAATGATCACCTTGCGGAAGCTGGTCTTGCCACCGTCAAGCCTTCTTCACCCTGAACCACGCCGCATACAGTGCCGGCAGGAACAACAGCGTCAACGCCGTCGCCACGATCAACCCGCCCATGATCGCCACCGCCATCGGTCCGAAGAACACGCTGCGTGACAGCGGGATCATCGCCAGCACGGCAGCCAGCGCGGTGAGTACGATAGGCCGGAAACGTCGCACCGTCGCTTCGATGATTGCCTGCCAGCGGTCCAGCCCCGCAGCAATGTCCTGTTCGATCTGATCGACCAGGATCACTGAGTTGCGCATGATCATCCCTGACAAGGCAATGGTTCCCAGCATGGCGACAAAACCAAACGGCTGGCGGAACACCAGCAGGAACAAGGTCACCCCGATCAGCCCCAGTGGTGCGGTGAGGAACACCATCACCGTGCGTGAAAAGCTGCGCAGTTGCAGCATCAGCAAGGTCAGCACCACGACGATGAACAGCGGCACACCGGCATTGACCGACTTCTGTCCTCGGGTAGAGTCTTCCACCGTACCACCGACGTCCAACAGGTAACCATCCGGCAACTCGGCACGCACCGCATCCAGGGTCGGCAGGATTTGCTTGACCAGGGTGACCGGTTGTTCTTTGCCGTAGATATCAGCACGCACGGTGACGTTGGGCAGGCGATTACGGTGCCAGATGATGCCTTCCTCGAAACCGTATTCCAACGTCGCCACCTGCGACAGGGCAACACTGCGACCATTGTCGGTCGGCACCGCCAGGCTCGGCAGATTGGCAAGCTCGGTACGCTCCTGTTGGGTACCACGCAGGAGGATCTCGATCAGCTCGTTGTCTTCACGGAACTGACTGACCGACGACCCGGTTAGCGAGCTCTGCAGGAACTTGGCCAGGTTGGCGGTACTCACCCCAAGCGCACGAGCGCGGTCTTGGTCGATATTGAGGTAGACCACCTTGCTCGGCTCTTCCCAGTCCAGGTGCACGTTGACCACATGTGGGTTCTCGCGGACCTTGGCCGCCACCTTGCGCGCCAAGGCACGAACCTGCTCGATATGCTCCCCCGTGACCCGGAACTGCACCGGATAACCCACTGGTGGACCGTTTTCCAGACGCGTGACCCGCGAACGCAGGTCTGGGAACTGCTCATCGAGGGTGGCAATCAACCAACTGCGTAGCGCTTCACGCTCTTCAATGGTTTTTGCCAGAACCACGAATTGAGCGAAGCTGGCGGCCGGCAATTGCTGATCCAGCGGCAGGTAAAAACGTGGCGAACCGGTGCCTACATAGGCGACGTAGTTGTCGATACCCGCGCGGTCTTTAAGCATCGCCTCCAGGCGCTTGACCTGCTCGGCGGTATTGCTCAGCGATGCGCCTTCGGCCAGTTTCAAGTCGACCATCAGTTCCAGTCGCCCGGAAGCCGGGAAGAATTGCTGGGGCACGAATCGGAACAGCACGATGCTGCCAATGAACAGCGCAAGAGTCGCCACGATTACCGTTTTGCGCCGCTCCACACACCACCCGACCAGGCGCCGAACCCGTTGGTAGAACGGCGTGCCGTAGGGGTCAGGGCCGCCTTCAGCGGTGCCATGCTTGGCCGCATGCAGCTTGGCCAGGTCGGGCAGCAGCCGCTGGCCCAAATACGGCACAAACACCACGGCGGCAATCCACGAGGCAATCAGGGCGATGGTCACCACCTGGAAAATCGAACGGGTGTACTCACCGGTGCTGGACTGAGCGGTGGCGATAGGCAAAAAGCCTGCTGCCGTGATCAAGGTGCCGGTGAGCATCGGAAACGCGGTGCTGGTCCAGGCATAACTGGCGGCTTTGATCCGGTCATAACCCTGCTCCATCTTGATCGCCATCATCTCCACGGCGATGATCGCGTCGTCCACCAGCAACCCCAGGGCCAGTACCAGTGCCCCGAGAGAAATCTTGTGCAGGCCGATGCCGAGGTAATACATGGTGGCAAAGGTCATCGCCAACACCAGGGGAATCGCCAGGGCTACCACCAGGCCGGTGCGCATGCCGAGCGAGAAGAAACTCACCAGCAACACGATCGCCAGTGCCTCGACCAGCACCTGGACAAATTCACCGACCCCGGTTTTCACCGCCGCTGGCTGATCCGAAACCTTGCGCAACTCCATACCGGCCGGGAGATTATTGGCAATACGGGCGAACTCGGCTTCCAGCGCCTTGCCCAGCACCAGAATGTCGCCACCGGCTTTCATCGACACGGCGAGGCCAATGGCATCTTGGCCCATGAAGCGCATGCGTGGCGCGGGTGGGTCGTTGAACCCACGACGCACCTGAGCCACATCACCGATACGGAACGTACGGTCACCCACCCGGATGGGGAACTGTTCTATCTGCTCGACGGTGTCAAAGCGCCCACTTACCCGCAGTTGCAAGCGCTCACTGGGGGTCTCGAAGAAACCGGCGGTGCTGACCGCGTTCTGCTCCTCAAGCGCCTGTTGTACGGCTGCCAGAGGTAAACCGAGGGTGGCCAGTTTGAGGTTGGACAGCTCGATCCAGATCTTTTCATCCTGCAAGCCGAGCAACTCGACCTTGCCCACATCCTTGACCCGTTGCAGTTGGATCTGCACGCGGTCGGCGTAATCCTTGAGCACGGCATAGTCGAAACCTTCGCCGGTCAGCGCATAGATATTGCCGAAGGTGGTGCCGAACTCATCGTTGAAAAACGGCCCTTGAATGCCGGGGGGCAGAGTATGACGAATATCAGCGACTTTCTTGCGGATCTGATACCAAAGCTCGGGAATATCAGCCGAGTGCATTGAATCACGGGCTATAAAGGTGACTTGCGACTCACCGGGGCGGGAGAAAGAAACAATCCTCTCGTACTCACCGGTCTCCATCAGCTTTTTTTCGATGCGCTCGGTGACCTGCCGCGAGACTTCCTCAGCGCTGGCGCCGGGCCAGAGGGTGCGAATCACCATGGCTTTGAAGGTGAAGGGCGGGTCTTCGCTCTGCCCCAGTTTGGTGTAAGACAAAGCGCCGACCATAGCCAGCAGAATCATCAGGAACAGCACAATTTGCCGGTTGCGCAGCGCCCAGGCGGAAAGGTTGAAACCCATCGGGACTTACTCCTTGGCCGCCAGATTCACCACACGATTGGAACGATCTACCGGTCGTACCTGCTGCCCCTCCTGGAGCACATGCACACCGGCCGCCACGACCCAGTCCGACGCATTGAGGCCTTCAAGCACCGGCACACTGTTTTCACCATAGGCGCCCACCCGTACCGGAACACGCTTGAGGGTATTGTTGGCATCCACCCGCCAGACGTAGGTCTGGCCGTTTTCAGCGGTCAACGCCGACAGGGGTACTGCCAGCGGCACCTGCTGATCATGCTGGATAAACACCCGGGCACTCTGCCCCAATTCCGCTGGCACCTTGCCGGCGCTGAAGGCGATCCGTGCAGCGAAGGTCCGCGAGCGTGGATCGGCCGACGGTGACAATTCACGAATACGGCCGTTGAAACGCTGATCCGGTTGCGACCACAACTCGACCGACACCGGTTGACCGACTTTGAAACGGCCGAAATGCTGCTCCGGCAAGCCGATCAGCACTTCGCGCTCACCGTCAGTGGCCAGGGTAAACACCGTCTGACCCGCCGACACCACCTGCCCTACCTCAACCTGGCGCTTGGCGATCACCCCATCCTGGGAGGCACGCAGCACCGCATACTCAGCCTGGTTGCCGGCCACATCAAATTCGGCACGCACCTGCTTGAGCCGGGCCAGGCCGGCGCGGTAAAGGTTTTCCGCGTTGTCGTACTGCGAACGACTGACCATCTGCCGCTCCAGCAGCGTCTTGTAGCGATCCCGCTCAGTCTTGACCAAATTAAGGTTGGCTTCAGCGGCAGCCAACTGCGCGCGGCTGGCCTCCAACTGCAGGCGCACATCCTGTGGGTCGAGTTCGGCCAATGGCTGCTCAGCCTTGACCCGCTGCCCCTCCTCCACCAAGCGTTTGCTGACCTTGCCGGCAATGCGGAAGGCCAACTCCGGCTCAAAGCGCGCGCGTACCTCACCCGGGTAGCTGTCGGCAGCGGCGCTGGCCGGTTGCGGCTGCACCACCATGGCAGGACGCAGGGAAGTCTGCGGCGCACTCTCCTGCCCGCAGGCAGTGAGCAACAGGGCAAACGCAAGGGGCGCAGCGAGGGGCAAGGCAAGGCGCAACATGATGAATGACCTTTCGCGAGTGACGCTTTGAATATTTATACTCGCGAGTATATTAAATCAGGGAACCAGAGCGGGGAAGCGCCTGCCCAAGAGAAAAAACGTATTAACAGGCGTTGCTTATGACGATATCTGCCTGCTCCGTACGGGTCGGCGATGTACCATGTGCACTTACTGGAATCTGTACAACTGAACATGCCCAACGATCTCACCGCTCCCGTCGGCCCCGGCCGGCCCAAGGACCTGGCTAAACGCCAGGCCATTCTCGAGGCGGCCAAGCAGCTGTTTCTAACGCTTGGTTATGCCAGCACCAGCATGGATGCGGTCGCGACAGCGGCAGGTGTTTCAAAACTCACGGTCTACAGCCACTTCACCGACAAGGAGACGCTGTTCACTGCTGCGATCTCTGCCACCTGCACCGCGCAGTTGCCGGAGCTGATCTTCGAGCTGCCCGACAACGTGCCGCTGGAGCAGGTGCTGCTCAATATCGGCTGTGGTTTTCAGGCATTAATCAGCAGCGAGCAGTCGGTGCAACTGACCCGCCTGATCATGACCCTGGGCACCCAAGACCCCAAGCTCAGCCAGATCTTTTTCGAAGCCGGCCCGTTGCGGGTCCTGCGCGAAATGGAACTGCTGCTGCAGCGCGTCGACCAACGCGGCCTGCTGCGCATCGAGCACCCGGACAAAGCGGCGGAGCACTTCTTCTGCCTGCTTAAGGGCGCGCCGAACTATCGGCTGCTGCTCGGCTATTCCCCGGCCCTGGATACCGAAGCCGCTCACGCCCACGTTACCGAAGTGGTCGCGATGTTCTTGCGCGCTTATCGCCCCTGATCAGGCCTTGAGGGCTTTTTTCGGGTAGATGTCGTAGCGACTCGATTTGCCTTCCAGGCTGTGGCTTGGCTTTGGTCCGTCGATGATCGGCGCCTTGCGCGGGCGCTTGACCACCACCCGATGGCTGGCCAGGGCCAAGGCTGCTTCGAGCAGTGCTGGCGCGTCCAGATCATCACCCACTAACGGGCGAAACACGCGCATTTCCTTTTTCACCAAGGCGCTCTTGTCGCGGTGCGGGAACATCGGGTCGAGGTAGATTACCTGCGGCGGCTCGCCCTGCCAGTTGCGCATGCGCTCGATAGCGTTGCCGGTGAGCAGGTGCATGCGCGACACGATGGGCCCAACCTCGGCATCCTCGGCCGCCCGCGCCAAGCCGTCTTCAAGCAGTGCGGCTACCAGTGGCTGGCGCTCGATCAGGGTCATCTGGCAGCCCAGGCTGGCCAACACGAATGCATCTTTGCCCAACCCCGCGGTGGCATCGAGGACCTGCGGGCGCACGCCCTGGGCGATGCCCACGGCCTTGGCAATCATCTGCCCGCTGCCACCACCAAACACCCTACGGTGCGCTGCCGCACCTTCGACGAAATCAACCCGCACAGGGCCAGGTGCTTGCGGGCCGAGCTGCTGAATTTGCAAGCCACCGGCTCCCACTTGCACAGCGAACCCGGCGTTGTCGTCAACCAACGGCAGATCCAGGCGTTGAGCCCACGCTTGGGCCTTGGCCTGATAATCGGCTGTCAGTGCCTCGACCCGGATACCGCCGTCCGCCAGTTGCTCCACC
This sequence comes from Pseudomonas sp. S06B 330, assembly GCF_002845275.2. Taxonomy (NCBI): domain Bacteria; kingdom Pseudomonadati; phylum Pseudomonadota; class Gammaproteobacteria; order Pseudomonadales; family Pseudomonadaceae; genus Pseudomonas; species Pseudomonas tussilaginis. Next base: position 4,587,069 of record NZ_CP088149.1, read on the forward strand.
ATCACACCCACTACTCAAAAAAATTAAATGATCGTCGGCCACGGCCGATATACGAAGTATTCGCTATTTTGCCAGACCTTCACGGCCCGCGACTGCCATGACCGACATTCTTCAGCTCAGCTCAGGTTACTTATCGCCCGTTGGCGATTATGGCCGGCACAATACCCAGGCACTGGGCGGCGTCAGCCACCTGTGGCAGGATTTTTTTGCCCGCGCCCTGGCCGAGCAACAAGCCGAAGGCAGCCAGGCTGGCGGCATGGCCCCCGAGCAATTCGACAAGATCACCGGTGAGCCCCTGAGCGGCAGCCAGGTGCTGGCACAGATTCACACTCAGCGCCTGTGCAACGTGCAGGAAACCGAGATCGCGCCCCCTGAGCCGTTGTTCCTGCCGATTGCCGAGTTCGAACCAGAACTGCTGGAAAAACTCGCCCCGCCATTCAGTGCAATTGAACTGATCGAACAGCAGCGTCAGTTGGACATCAGTAACACCTGGGTTCGTCCGGTAGTCATGAGCCAGGGCCATCCGCTGCCTGAGCCTGGGCCGGGCCCTGCGCCAAAATCACTGTACCTGCCCATTGCCGAGCTTGAAGCTGATCTGCTGGACACGGCGCCAGAGCCCTTCGATGAGCCGACACTGGTTGCCCAGCAATCAGCCCTGGACTTCGACACCCGTTGGGCCCGTCCCGTCGTGCTTAACAACGTACGCATCGCCGCCTGAGCCTCAGCGACAGATCTGCCAAAGACCCATGTCCAGGTGAAAGTGATTGCGATGCGCGGCGTTGTACTCCGGCCCCAGCACGGTATTGAAGCTGTCACAGGCGCCGGCATGCACCTCGCGTAGAAAACGCGCCTTGGCGCCCTCACCTTTCCAGTCGTTCAATAAATTGATCCGTTGTCCGTCCGCCAGGCGAAAGCCGGCGATGTCCAGGGCATTGGCCGAGGCATGCTGACTAAGCCGAGCGTTCTTGCGGTTGTAGACATTGCGACAGGCAAAGCTGCCCAGATGATCGACCTGCACCACTGCCTGGGAAAACGCGCGCTGCGCCGCCGGTTGCAAGGCATGACGCTCGAACAGGGCATAGGCCACCGCCAAAGGACAGGAGGCAAGAAAGCTGCTGCTCAGGCGCACGGATGAACCTTCGACCCGCAACACGTTCTGCAACGGACAAGGCGCCTGTGCCGGACTGTCAGCTTGGGGCCGATAGCGCAGCTCGGAGGTCGCCAACGCCTGGGCGCAGCGTTGGGGATCATCATCCAGGCGGCTCAACTTATAAGGCGTCAGCAGGTTCGGTGGCAGGCGCACATCAAGCACAGCCCAAGGGTTCCAGGCGTCAGGCAAGCGCACACCCTGATACCAGGCAAACAGCGCCGCCGCCACCAGCAACAGACACAGCAGCAGGCCTTTGCCCATGCTCGATCAGCGCCTGAACAGTTGGTTCAGCTGATCAAAGCTCAGTGCCTGCTCACCATAGCTGAAACGGCCCTGCCCTTTGATCTCCTCGGCGGCGCGATAGAACGCCCCATAGGCAGCACGAGCCAATGACGAACCAACGCTGATCCGCCGAACGCCCAGGTCCTGCAACTGATTAACGCTCAGATCCACACCAGACATGCCCATCAGTACGTTTACAGGTTTGGGTGCCACGGCCTGGACCACCGCACGAATTTCTTCAGCGGTGCGCAACCCTGGCGCATAGAGCACATCAGCACCGGCCTCAGCGAAGGCTTGCAGCCTAGCAATGGTGTCGTCCAGGTCCAGGCGCCCGTGCAACAGGTTTTCGGCGCGGGCACAGAGCATGAACGGGAAGTCCAGACTACGGGCGGCCGCTACGGCAGCCTCAACCCGCTCCACGGCGTGGTGAAAGCTGTAAATGGGGTCTTCACTGTTACCGCTAGCATCCTCGATAGAGCCACCCACCAACCCTGCCTGTGCCGCCTGCAAGATGGCATCGGCGCAGCCCTTGGGATCGTCGCTAAAACAATTCTCCAGATCGGCGGCCACCGGCAAGGCCGTGGCATCGACAATGGCGCGGGCATTGTCGAGGGTTTCTTCCAGGCTCATGGCGCCTTCGGCGTCCGGTCGCCCTAGGGAGAAGGCCAGGCCGGCACTGGTGGTGGCCAGGGCCTCGAAGCCCAGGCTCGCTAACAACTTGGCGGAACCAGCATCCCAAGGGTTGGGGATAACGAACGCGACTTCGCGTTCATGCAAGGCTTTAAAGGCTTCGGCACGCAGGGTTTGTACATCCATGATCACAGCTCCCGGGCAGACGGCAGGACGCGTTCAGAGCAGACCGAGTTGTTCGGCCTCAGGCGTCCTGTCCAGTTCAGGCAAAGCCGGCAACCCCGGCAGACGCTCCATCAGTCCACGATGAAAACGCTGCGCCAGCGCTGCGGCCAGGCGATTATCAGCAGTATGCAGGAAAACATAGGGGCTGCGACCTTCCTCGATCCAGGCCGCAACCTTGTCCAGCCATGGCAATAGAAAGGGCTCGTTGGCCGCCAGTTCCGGATGACCGATGAAGCGCACCTGCGGATGCTGGCTGAAAGCTGTGGGACGCGGCGGCACCCGCGGTTTTTTCGCCTGGGCATGGAGCACCCCCAGTTCACGTGAGGTACAGCTGAACAACGCGCGCGGGTCCAGGCAGATACGTTCGACACCCCGCTCAAGCAGCAAGCGATTGAGCAGGCGCTCTTCTTCACCCTTGGCAAAGAAAGCCTGGTTGCGCACTTCGACCGCGATAGGCACGCCAACCTCGTCGATAAACGCCACTAACTCTGCCAAGCGGGCCGGGCTAAACGCCGCCGGCAATTGCAGCCAGTAGGGCGCAACCCGTGCACCCAGTGGTTTGAGCAGCTCAATGAAGGTTTGCGCCGCGACCAATTGCTCCCGCAGGTCCCCACCATGGCTGATATCACCGGGAAACTTGGCAGTGAAACGAAAGTGCGCGGGCATGATCTGGGCCCAGCGCTCGAGAGTAGCCGGGGCCGGGCGGGCATAAAAGGTGGTGTTGCCTTCTACGGCATTGAAGACCTGGCTGTAGAGGCCAAGAAAATCCCCGCTTTTAGCGTCAGCCGGGTACAGGTACTCGCGCCAGGCGTTTTCACTCCAGGACGGGCAACCGAGAAAATAGGGCAGTGTAGACAGACTCATCCATCAAATGTACAGGTCCAACCCCAGCACTTCCATCTCCCAGTCAACGAAACCTGCGGTGGTCAGGTAACTGGTAAGGGCCTGGGCGGTGCGTTTATTGCGTGCACGGGGAAAGATCATGTCTTGCTGACGGGCCGGCAATCCACCTCTGCGGGCCTGGCCAGTGCTGGCCTGCGGCTGCACTTCGAACTCGCCCGGCAAATCCTCGTCCACGTCATCACTACGAACCGGTGCTTTGCGCGGGGCCCGCTTGATGGGGTAGGACTGTGAGGAAAAACCGTCGATACGCATGGCGATCTTCTCAGGAGCAATGATGGCAATTTAGCAGCATCAGAGTACCTACGCTAATGCCCGACTGATAACTGGACCACAGTTCGGGCAAAAGGTTTTATTTGGCCTGGGAATAACCGATGAACAGCACTCAGCGCGCTTTCGGTGTCGCCACGTTGTCACGCAGGTACACAGGTTGCGCGAGATCAGCGGCGATCGCCTCACCACGCTGCCAGGCAAAGGTGGCCAGGCTCAGCAGGTCCAGGGCATGCGGTAACAATGTTGCATCCTGGCCACTGAGTACCACCGGGATACGCTCAGCATAGCCCCAGCCAGTACCGGCGCCAAACCACTCGCCGCTAGCGTCCTCCGGCAATACGGCACGCTCCGGTGGCAACACCGCTTCGCTACCGAGCAAACGCATTTCGCCGTCGACTTGCTGATAGCAGCCCCAGTACACCTCATCCATGCGCGCATCGATGGCTGCTGCGACCTGACTTGCACCCTGCTCGCGCAAGGCACGCTGGGCCAGCACCGCCAGGTTCGACACCGGCAGCACGGGGCGCTCCAAGGCAAAGGCCAAGCCTTGCACGACACCGATGGCAATGCGCACACCAGTGAACGCGCCTGGCCCACGACCAAAGGCAATGGCATCGACGGCCGACAGTGTCGTGCCGGCATCGGCCAACAACTGCTGGATCATCGGTAGCAGCTTCTGCGCGTGCAGGCGCGGGATCACCTCGTAATGGCTGGAAACCTTGCCGTCATGCAGCAAGGCAACGGAGCAGGCTTCAGTGGCGGTATCCAGGGCCAGCAAGGTGGTCATCGGTGTATCCAGGCGAGAGAAAAAAGAGCGGCATTATAAACAACAACGGCCCGCAAGCGGGCCGTTGTCTGCACCAACAGGTCGTGATCAGCCCAGAGCGGCCAGAACCTTAGCGGTGATCGCGTCGACCGAGCCAACGCCTTCAATATGGGCGTACTTCGGCTTGCCGCCGTTAGCAGCCGACAGCTTCTGGTAGAAGTCTACCAGTGGCTTGGTCTGCTCGTGGTAGACCGACAGGCGATGACGCACGGTTTCTTCGGTGTCGTCTTTACGCTGCACCAGCGCTTCACCGGTTTCGTCGTCCTGGCCTGCCACTTTCGGCGGGTTGTAGACCACATGGTAAACGCGGCCCGAACCTTCGTGAACGCGGCGACCAGCAATACGCTGAACGATTTCTTCGTCTTCAACGGCGATTTCAACCACAGCATCCAGCTCGACGCCATTGGTCACCAGCGCTTGCGCCTGAGGAATGGTGCGTGGGAAACCGTCGAACAGGAAGCCGTTCGCGCAGTCAGGCTGAGCAATGCGGTCCTTGACCAGGTTGATGATCAGCTCGTCGGAAACCAGCTTGCCAGCGTCCATGATCGCCTTGGCTTCGAGGCCCAGCGGAGTGCCGGCCTTGACTGCGGCGCGCAGCATGTCGCCAGTGGAGATCTGTGGAATACCGAATTTTTCGGTGATGAACTTTGCCTGAGTACCTTTACCGGCCCCGGGAGCTCCCAGCAGAATCACGCGCATATTGTGCTCCTCATTTTTGTAAGCAAATCAGTGGATTCGGCGCAGAGGGCCAAGTCCGGAATTGGGTCATGACCACAAATCGGTCAAAAGGCTGCTCAAGATACACAGCGCCTTCAAGCCACACAAGCGGTCGAAAGTCGGAAAAATCTCTGCACACGGGGCTGGCAAAGCACCGGTTGCGCCGAGCGCAACCTATTGCTTTGCAAGCATTCTCATCGTTCTTGAACGATACTTGGCGTCCCCGTGTTTACGATCAACCGGTGTTGCGCAAGCCTGCCGCAATACCGGCCACAGTGACCAGCAAGGCCTGTTCCAGCGGGCTATCCAGAGCGGCTTCGCGCTGGCGTGAACGGGCCAGCAGCTCGGCCTGCAATAGATGTAGCGGGTCCAGGTAGGTGTTACGCAAACGGATGAATTCCAGGGTCTCTGGGCTGTGCGCCAGTAGCACCGGCTGCCCGGTCAGACCCAGTACCACGTGGCAGGCCTGCGACAATAGGTCGCGCAAATGTGCACCCAAAGGTCGCAGTTCTGGTTGCACTAGACGTTCGTCGTAGGAGCGGGCGATCTCGGCATCGGCCTTGGCCAGTACCATTTCCAGCATGTCGATACGGGTGCGGAAAAACGGCCATTGTTCGCGCATCTCGGCCAGCAACGGGCCCTGTCCGCGCGTCAGCGCATTATTGAGTGCCGCTTCCCAGCCGAGCCAGGCCGGCAACATCAAACGGGTCTGGGTCCAGCCAAAGATCCACGGAATCGCCCGCAGGCTTTCTATACCACCGGCACGGCGCTTGGCCGGACGGCTGCCCAACGGCAGGCGACCCAGTTCCTGCTCCGGAGTGGACTGACGAAAGTACTCGACGAACTCGGGGTTGTCACGCACCACGCCGCGGTAGGCCTTGACGCCGTCGGCGGCCAATTCGTCCATGAGCACACGCCAGGCCGGTTGCGGCGGTGGTGGCGGCAACAACGTCGCTTCCAGTACCGCGGCCAGGTACAGGTTGAGGTTCTGTTCAGCGATGTCCGGCAGACCGAACTTGAAGCGGATCATCTCGCCCTGTTCGGTGGTACGGAAACGCCCGGCCACCGACCCTGGTGGCTGTGAAAGGATCGCCGCGTGGGCCGGGCCACCGCCGCGTCCGACAGTGCCGCCACGCCCATGAAACAACAACAGTTCGACCTGTTGTTCGCGACAGATCCGCACCAACGTCTCCTGGGCCCGGTACTGGGCCCAGGCCGCCGCCGTAGTGCCAGCGTCCTTGGCCGAATCGGAATAGCCGATCATCACTTCCTGCGGGCCGTGCAAGCCGGCGCGATAACCCGGCAAGCCGAGCAGACGCTCCATGACCGGTCCGGCGTTATCCAGGTCAGCCAGGGTTTCAAACAGCGGCACCACGCGCATAGGCCGCCGTACACCTGCTTCTTTGAGCAGCAGTTGCACGGCGAGCACATCAGAAGCGGCACCGGCCATGGAGATCACATAAGAGCCCAGGGAGGCGGCAGGTGCGGCGGCGATTTCCCGACACGTGGCCAACACCTCGGCCGTATCAGCCTGGGGCTTGAAGTCTCCAGGCAACAGCGGGCGACGGCTGTTGAGTTCTTGTTGGAGGAAGGCAATACGCGCGTCTTCGTCCCAATCGGTATAACGCCCCAAGCCCAGGTACTCGGTGATCTCACTGAGCGCCGCCGTGTGTCGGGCGGCATCCTGACGTACGTCCAGGCGCACCAGGAACAGGCCGAAGGTGACTGCCCGGCGTAGACAGTCAAGCAATGGACCATTGGCGATCACGCCCATGCCGCAGGCATGCAAAGACTCGAAACACAGGTGCAGGGGCTCAAACAGGTCATGGTTGTCTTGCAGAACCAAGGGCGATGGCGCTTGCGCCGAGGTCAACGCACTATGCGCCCAGCTACGGGTTTCGCGCAGGCGATCACGCAACTGTTTGAGCAGCGCGCGGTAAGGCTCGGCAGACTCGCCCACCTTGGCCCTGAGTGCCTCGCTGGCCTGCTGCATGGACAGTTCCGAGGCCAGGGCATCGATATCACGCAGGAACAAGTCAGCGGCCATCCAGCGCGCCAGCAACAGCACCTCGCGGGTCACCGCGGCGGTGACATTGGGATTGCCGTCACGGTCGCCGCCCATCCACGAGGCAAAGCGGATTGGCGCAGCCTCAAGCGGCAAGTGCAGGCCAGTGGCTGCGTGCAGGGCTTTGTCGACTTTGCCCAGATGATGAGGAATGGCCTGCCAGAGCGAATGCTCGATCACCGCAAAACCCCACTTGGCTTCGTCCACCGGCGTTGGCCGGGTGCGGCGGATTTCCTCGGTATGCCAGGCTTCGGCGATCAAGCGCTGCAAGCGTTCACGGACCTGCTCGCGTTCTGCGGGAATCAGGTCACGATGATCCTGAGCGGCCAATTGTACGGCAATGGCATCGTACTTCTGGATCAGCGTGCGGCGCGCCACTTCGGTGGGGTGGGCGGTCAGCACCAGTTCAATGCTCAGCTTGCCCACCTGACGCGCCAGCGCATCGTCGCTGTGCCCGGCGGCCTTGAGTCGCGCCAGCAGCTCAGGCAATACTCGCGATTCAAAGGGTTCGTCCTGGCCGGCATCGCGACGGCGAATCAATTGATACTGCTCGGCGATGTTGGCCAGATTGAGAAACTGGTTGAAGGCCCGCGCCACAGGTAACAGCTCATCTTCGGCGAGGTCGTCGAGGCTTGAGCTCAGCTGCTCGGCACTCCCACTTCGATCAGCCTTGGCGCTGCGGCGAATGGCTTCGATTTTCTGCAGGAACGCTTCGCCGTGCTGCTCACGAATGGTGTCCCCCAACAACTCACCCAGCAAATGAACATCTTCACGCAAGCGCACATCGATATCAGTCATCAGCCTTGTCTCCGGCATTCCTGGAAAACCGCTCTGGGTCCAGAGTGCCCCAGTACCGGTCGTGCTTTCAAGGCAGACCAAAGCCTGCACAGTGTCTACGCTCAAATCAGGTACCCAGGCTTTTACGAGGTGATCATGAAAATCCGCGAGCTTGCGCAGCATTGGGAGCAGAACGCCAAAGGCCGCCTGAGCCCCACCGGCCATGTCCTGCATCTTGACGTGGAATCGGCGGCGCGTCTGGCCGCACTCACCGAGATGTACCCCAAGCGTCGCCCCGAAGAACTGCTCGGTGAATTACTCGGCGCGGCACTGGAAGAGCTGGAAGCGAGCTTTCCCTACATCCAGGGCCAGCAGGTCATTGCCACCGATGAAGAAGGTGATCCGCTTTACGAAGACATCGGCCCGACACCGCGCTTTCTGGCATTGTCCCGTCGTTATCTGCACGACATGAGCAGTCGCAAAGACGAACAACCCCACTGACGCCCCTCCTCCAAGCCGTTAGCGAGCGCCTGAACAGGCGCCCGCATACTACGGCCCGCGCTTGAAGTTCAAAAAATCAAGCTAGCCAATCCGTCGCCAAAACCGGTGAACGTGCAGCAATTTTTCTGAACTATTGAAAAAACGCCAAAGTCAGAACCTGTAGCCATCCTGGCAAAGACCCTCTGCAAGCGCGTGGACCGCATTTCCCGCCGCAGCTGATTGGCGCCAATGGACTGTTATGGAATTCGTTGTTCATCAGGAGCGATCCAATGGAGTTGACCACCATGAAGACCCGTACCGCTACGACCACATCGAACCACCTGCGCGGGCTCAAACTGGCCGCACTGGCACTGGGCAGCAGCCTGGTGCTGGCCGGTTGTGCCGGCAACCCACCCAGCGAACAGTTCGCTGTGAGCCAATCAGCCGTCAACGCTGCGGTCAGCGCTGGCGGCACCGAGTTTGCCGCGGTTGAAATGAAAGCGGCCCAAGACAAGCTCAAGCAGGCTGAAATCGCCATGCACGACAAACACTACGACGACGCCAAGCGCCTGGCCGAACAGGCCGAGTGGGACGCCCGGGTCGCCGAACGCAAGGCTCAGGCCGCCAAGGCCGAAAAAACCGTAAAGGATGCCCAAGAGGGCGTACAGGACGTGCGTGAGGAAGGTATGCGCAACGCCCAGTGAGGCGACGCTGTCGACCCGTGCATTGGTAAACAATCAAAGGATGAACTGTTATGCGTAAAGACATGATGATCCCCGCCCTTCTGGCCCTTAGCGTTGGCCTGGCCGCTTGTTCCACGCAACCAAACGCCAACCTGGAATCGGCCCGGACCAACTTCTCGACCCTGCAAAGCAACCCGCAGGCGAGCAAAGTCGCCGCCCTGGAAACCAAAGAAGCTCAGGATTATTTGAACAAAGCCGATCAGGCCTACATGGAGAAGGAAGACCAGGAAAAAGTTGACCAGCTCGCCTACCTGACCAACCAGCGTATCGAAGTGGCCAAGCAAACCATCGCCCTGCGCAGTGCCGAAGCCACGCTCAACGATGCCTCAGACAAGCGCGCTCAGGCGCAGCTTGATGCCCGCGATGCGCAGATCAAAAAACTGCAGGACAGCCTCAACGCCAAGCAGACCGATCGCGGCACCCTGGTGACCTTCGGCGACGTACTGTTCGACTTCGACAAAGCCACCCTAAAAAGCAGTGCCTACCCCAACATCACCCAGCTGGCGCAGTTTCTCCAGCAAAACCCTGACCGCAAGGTGATTGTCGAGGGTTATACCGATAGCAAAGGCAGCGCCAACTACAACCAGTCGCTGTCTGAGCGCCGTGCAACCTCGGTACGCATGGCCCTGGTGCGTGCCGGAGTGGATCCGGCGCGGATTGTTGCCCAAGGCTATGGCAAAGAGTTCCCGGTGGCGGATAACTCAAGCAACTCGGGACGGGCGCAAAACCGTCGGGTGGAAGTGACCATCTCCAATGACAACCAGCCGGTGGCGCCGCGGACAGTGAGTCAGGCGCATTGAAGATTGTGAGAGCCAATGCCATGTGATGGTCTTGTGGGAGCTGGCCTTGTCAGCGATGTAGGCGACGCGCAGCAACTGATACCGCGCTGATGCCATCGCCAGAAAGGCTGGCTCCCACAGTTCAACTTCAGCTCTCACATCAATTGGCGATGCTGTTACTCCTGAACTTCCTGCGGGGTCTCCTGCCCCATGCAACGCACCGCCTGCTTCTTGTTGTCGACCAGCACACCGGTCAGCCCCTTCTGTGACATGTCGAACAATACCAGGACTCCATCAACGCACTGCGCTACCTGATTGGCGGGCTTGAGGGAGATTTTGTAGTCCTCCCCCGGAACTGTCTTGAGCATGGTGAAATCGGACAACAACAGCGCATCTTCAGGCTTGGCGAAATGCAGGTAGCCGTAATACCACAGCGCCCCTACGGTACCGATGATGCTGCATACACCCGTGATAATCAGGGGAATCGCGTTACGTTCTTCACTCATTGTGACGTCTCGTCAGGGTAATTGGGGATTTCGGCCAAACGCCGCAATCCATTGAAATGTTCCGGGTCTTCGAGAAACCGCAGCATCACTTGTCGCCAGGTCTTGTCGGCGAAGGTCTGCACATGACCGCCACGAGTCAGTTGCAATACGCGCGGCGGTGGGGCCGCCTGGTAGAGCTGCAGACCATTGACCAGCGGCACGATCGGGTCATCGATGCTGTGGAAAAAAAGCTTTGGCGGGGTTTTGATCTGGGCAATCGAATAAATCGCACTGTCACCATCGGGCACCAACCATGACAGCGGCACCTGAAACGGCCAGGTCAGCCAGGAGGTACTCAGGGCAAAGCGTCCGACTTGACGGTAGCTGGCCGGCACACCATCGAACACCAGCGCCTTGAAACGCTTGGCCTGCTGCGGGTGCTGGGCCAGGTAATGAATGGCCATGGCACCGCCCAAGCTCTGCCCGAGCAGCACTTGTGGCTTGCCCTGTACTTCGGGCGCTTGGTCCAGCCAGTCCAGTGCGGCGCCGATGTCCTGGTAGACCTCGGGCAATGCGGGGTTGCCCTGGGACAGCCCATAACCGCGGTAATCGAGCAACAGCACCTGATAGCCCTGCTTGGGCAACCACCAACTGCCACCCAGGTGCCAGGCCAGGTTGCCGCCATTGCCATGCAGATGCAGCACCGTACCCTTGACCTCGACGCCCGCCTTGGCCGGCAGCCACCAGCCGTGCAAGCGCGTGCCATCGGCTGCCGTGAGGGTTACGTCACGGTACTCAAGCTTGGCTTTCTCTGGAGTGAACGGCTGGCCAGGTTCGGGGTAGAACAGCAGCGAACTGCAGCCACCCAGACTCAGCAGCACCAGCAGCAGGCCCAGGGGCCTGCGCCATGCTTCAGAGAATGTTCGAATAATCGGCTTCAATCCGGTCCAGGCTCAGGTGATTGAGGAAGTTGGAGAAACACATCCAGGCCGACAGTGCATTGAGGTCGCGAAACTGCTCCGGTAAGTACTTGGGCGGTTCCACGAGGCCTTCGTCGACCAGTTGGCGCAAGGTGCGCATGTCTTCAAGGGTGGTCTTGCCGCAAAACAGCAAGGGGATCTGTTCGAGCTTGCCCTTGCGCACGGCCAACTGAATATAGTTGTAAACCATGATGAAGCCCTTGAGGTAGGACAAGTCCTTGGTAAATGGCAAACCATTGGGCACCGAGCCACGGAACACTCGACTGGCATTGCCGTAGCTTTCCGGCATACCGAAGCCCTGGGCGCGGAAGAATTCGTAGACCTGCATGAAGTCGGCGCCCTCCTCGACCATGTGGATGGCCCGGGTGCGGTTGGTCAGTTTGCGCAGGCGGCTCGGGTAGGAGGCAAAAGCAATCACTTCCATGAGAATCGCCAGGCCTTCCTGGGTCACCGTCGATGAGGGGGGGCCCTTGGCCAGGAAGGTACAGATCGGCTGGTTCAAGCCGTTGAGGGTGGTGCCGACATGCACCAGGCCTTCGTGGACTTCCAGTGCGCGTACGTCACGGCTGTTGAACATGGCATCAGCGCGGATCTTGATGTAATCGGCACCCGCCGCGGCATCGGCGACGATACCGTCAGACTCGAACACCCGAATGGTGTCCTCGGCCTCGTTGAACACTTTGTTCAAGCGTCCCTGGAGGAGCTCTACGGCTTGTTTGGCGGTGAGGTTTTTCGGTTCGTCCTTGAGATCGCCGCGACCATCGATGTTGTTCAGATAGTCCGAAAGCATCAGGCCCAGGTCGGCCAGGGTCGGATCACCGGCATGGAACGCATCGGATGCCGCGCCGTACAGCTCTTGGGAGATCAGGCCAAAGTCTTCAGTGCCGCGCGCTTCAAGCATGCGCACCACCATGCGGTATTCCTTGCACATACGCCGCATGATCTGCCCGACCGGGTTGAACTGCCCCAACTGGCGGGTGATGTCACGCTCGATGTTCTGGAACTCGAGTTTGACTGCACTTGAGTCGAACGACAGCGGCCGCGCCTGGTAATAGGCACGGTCCACCGCGGGTGGCTCCTTGCCCTTGGCGTTGAGAAAACCCTGGCGGATGGTGTCGTCCCACTTCACCGCATCGAGCACGCGAATCGGCGTTTGTGCCAGGACAATGCGATCAGACAAGGCACGAATCGTCTGCTGGTACTCGTCCACCCTACACTCCTTGATTGGTCTGTATTGCTAACCTTGATTACTTGCCGGCCCGCTGAAACCGCGCCACTTCGATGAACAGGTCGGAGTTGGCCGGGTCGTCCAGGTAGGCCAGGACCCGCTCGGCCGGGCTGTCGATCAGCACACCCTCACCATTGTCCTCGGGTACCTCGTAGGTACGCCCGCTCAGCTCTTTTTTCGCCACGGCCTGGTTAACCTGTTCAACATCGAGGTTGTAGATCACCAACTCCTTGCCATCTATGACGTCAAAGCCGCCAATCAGGAAGTTGCCGCCCAGGCGCTTGGGCACGCCCGCCGAGAGGTACCAGCGGTTGCCGTGTCTGGACACCGTGAATACGTACTCGTCACGTTTTTTGTCCTTGCCGATGGCCACTGCCTTGTAAGCGTCACCGCCACTGCGACTGATCTGCAGGGTCAGTGGCTCACCCCAGGCGTCTTTGCTGGACCATTTGCCCAGCAAGGTCTTGGGCGCGGCCTCATTGGCCGGCATTGGCTCATTGAAGGTCACCAGACAACCACCCAGCAGCAGGAACGACAGCGCCAACAGCAGACTTCTGGCTTTCATCGGGTTCTCCTTGAAATAGGGTCGCGCCTCACACGGCGGCCAGCACCAAATGCAGGTACCGGGTAAGGATAGCGAGCATCTGCGCTTGCGCATCAACGCGTGAGTCGTCGAGCAGGCCCTGATATTCCATCTGCTCGATAATCGCCGTCAACACCAGCGCGTCTTGCTGTGGCTGGCGCGAGCCCACGACCTGAAGCATCTGGCAGGCACCACGGAGCAAAATCTGCTCATGCAGCTTGACCAGTTCAGCCAGGCGCGGGCACAGCAAAGCCTCCTGGCGAAAGGCCTGCTCGGCCATAAGAAAGTCACGACGGTTGTGTAACTGACGCTGCACGTATTCAGCCGTCATCTTCGCCACTTCATCGGCCAGGCGCGCCCGGCACTGCGGGCTTTGGTCACCCTGAGAAAGCAACTGGCGCAGCACGACCTCGGTGTGCTCCCACAGTTTGGCCATGTAGGCCGCACTGCGCTCGACATACTGGGCGAAGGTATCGGTGAGCAGGTCTTCGATGTCTTTGAAATAGTAGGTAGTCGCCGACAGCGGCACCCCGGCCTCAGCCGCCACGGCGCGGTGGCGTACACCGCGCACGCCCTCACGCACGACAATGCGCATGGCGGCATCGAGTATGTCCTGGCGGCGCTGTTCGCTGCCCTGACGACTGGCCTTGCGGCCCTGATACTGAACACTTTCGGCAACTGTCGTGGCAACGCCAGCGGCACCTTGTTGAGCCATTGCAGGAGTCACGGCTGATCTACCCCCATGAGTTGGATCCGATGGATGAATTTTCTACGGGCATGAAAAAGCCGCCCCGGAAGGCGGCTTGTTCAGATCACTCAGGCCTGTGGGCGCATGTGCGGGAACAGGATCACATCACGAATTGAAGGCGAGTTGGTCAGCAGCATCACCAGACGGTCGATACCGATACCTTCACCGGCGGTTGGCGGCATGCCGTATTCCAGGGCACGGACGAAGTCAGCGTCGTAGTGCATGGCTTCGTCGTCGCCGGCGTCCTTGTCAGCCACCTGGGCCATGAAACGCTCGGCCTGATCTTCTGCGTCATTGAGCTCGGAGTAGGCGTTGGCGATCTCGCGACCACCGATAAACAGCTCAAAGCGGTCGGTAACGTTCGGGTTTTCGTCGTTGCGACGGGCCAGCGGCGACACTTCGAACGGGTACTGGGTGATGAAGTGCGGCTGCTCCAGCTTGTGCTCGACCAACTCTTCGAAAATCATCACCTGCAGCTTGCCCAGACCTTCGAAGCCCAGCACCTTGGCACCGGCCTTCTTGGCGATGGCGCGGGCCTTGTCGATATCGTTGAGGTCGTCAGCGGTCAGCTCAGGGTTGTACTTGAGGATCGAATCGAACACCGACAGGCGCACAAACGGCTCACCGAAGTGGAACACCTTGTCGCCATACGGCACGTCGGTACTGCCCAGCACCAGCTGCGCCAGCTCGCGGAACAGTTCTTCGGTCAGGTCCATGTTGTCTTCGTAGTCAGCGTAGGCCTGGTAGAACTCGAGCATGGTGAACTCGGGGTTGTGCCGGGTCGAAACGCCTTCGTTACGGAAGTTGCGGTTGATCTCGAAAACTTTCTCGAAGCCACCGACCACCAGACGCTTGAGGTACAGCTCCGGCGCGATACGCAGGAACATGGCCATGTCCAAGGCGTTGTGGTGAGTTTCGAACGGTTTGGCCGCGGCGCCACCCGGGATGGTCTGCAGCATCGGCGTTTCGACTTCAAGGAAGTCACGCTGAATCAGGAAGTTGCGAATATGGTTAATGACCTGCGAGCGCACGCGGAAGGTGTCGCGGACTTCTTCGTTGACCATCAGGTCGACGTAACGCTGACGGTAGCGCTGCTCGGTGTCGGTCAGGCCATGGTGCTTGTCTGGCAGCGGGCGCAGCGACTTGGTCAGCAGGCGCACGTTGGTCATCTCGACGTAGAGGTCGCCCTTGCCGGAACGGGCCAGGGTGCCTTCGGCGGCGATAATGTCGCCCAGGTCCCAGGTTTTGACCGCAGCCAGGGTTTCTTCCGGCAGGGTCTTGCGGTTGACGTAGACCTGGATGCGACCGGTCATGTCCTGGATCACCATGAACGAACCACGGTTGAGCATGATGCGTCCGGCAACCTTGACCGGAATCGCTGCAGCTTCCAGCTCTTCCTTGGTCTTGTCGACATACTGTTTCTGCAGGTCGTTGCAGTAGCTGTCACGGCGGAAGTCGTTGGGGAAGGCATTGCCCTTGGCGCGTTCTGCAGCAAGCTTTTCCTTGCGCAGGGCGATCAGGGTGTTTTCTTCCTGTTGCAGGTCTTGCGGGTCGAGTTTGAGGTCGCTCATGTCGTCACATCTTCCATCACGGGTTCATTGTCCCCTGCCATTGCCAAGGGATCGCTAGGCACGCTCGCTCCATCAGGGAGTGAACCTGCCCGCAGCATCGGTTTCGCGGGTTACAGCCCCTGTTTGAGGCTGGCTTCCAGGTATTCGTCGATATCGCCGTCGAGCACCTTGTCGCAGTCGCTGCGCTCGATGTTGGTGCGCAGGTCTTTGATCCGCGAGGCATCGAGTACGTACGAACGGATCTGGTGACCCCAGCCGATGTCCGACTTGCTGTCTTCCAGCGCCTGGGAAGCGGCGTTGCGCTTCTGCATCTCCAGCTCGTACAACTTGGCCCGCAGCATTTTCATGGCGGTGTCTTTGTTGGCGTGCTGGGAGCGTTCGTTCTGGCAGCTGACCACAGTGTTGGTCGGCACGTGAGTAATCCGCACCGCCGAGTCGGTGGTGTTTACGTGCTGACCACCGGCACCGGAGGAGCGGTAGGTGTCGATACGCAGGTCGGACGGGTTGATCTCGATTTCGACTTTGTCATCAATCTCGGGGGACACAAACACCGCCGAGAACGAGGTGTGGCGACGGTTACCGGAGTCGAACGGGCTCTTGCGCACCAGACGGTGCACACCGATTTCGGTGCGCAGCCAGCCAAAGGCGTACTCGCCCTTGATGTGCACGGTAGCACCCTTGATCCCGGCGACGTCACCGGCAGACAGCTCCATGATGGTGGCGTCGAAGCCGCGCTTGTCAGCCCAGCGCAGGTACATGCGCAGAAGGATGTTGGCCCAATCCTGCGCTTCGGTACCACCGGAGCCGGCCTGGATATCCAGGTAGGCGTTGTTCATGTCCATTTCACCGCTGAACATGCGGCGGAATTCAAGCTGTGCGAGGGACGCTTCAAGGCCCTCAAGCATCTCGACGACATCGTTGACGGCGCTTTCGTCGTCCTCTTCAACGGCCATGTCGAGCAGCTCGCGCGCATCGGCCAGGCCGCTGTGCATTTCGTTCAGGGTGTCGACGATCTGTGCCAGCGCACTGCGCTCGCGGCCCAGTTCCTGGGCGTATTCGGGCTTGTTCCAGACGCTTGGGTCTTCCAGCTCGCGGTTGACTTCGATCAGACGCTCATGCTTTTGATCGTAGTCAAAGATACCCCCGAATTGACTCGGAACGCTCGGTCAGGTCCTTGATGGTATTCAGGATCGGGTTGATTTCCATGGTCGGGCAGCTCTCGTGCGTAATCGGTAGAAAAGCCGGAGAGTATAACCGAGTCTGAAAGCTGACGGCAGCCCGTCGGGCGGCAGAGGTGTGGGAGCTGGCCTTGCCAGCGATGCAGACGCCGCATACCCACTGGTACCGCGTACAGTTCATCGCCTGCAAGGCTGGCTCCCCTATTGAAGGGTGCCCGCAAACCGCTTCAGGCCACACCCACCTGATTGCGACCGTTGTTTTTGGCCAGGTACAGCCCCTTGTCGGCCGCCGAAATCAACTGCCGGCAGTGACTGCCAATGCCTGGCGTCTGGGTCGCCAGGCCGATGCTTACGGTCAGACAGGCGTTGGCATCTGGCATGTTGTGGGCGATGTTCATCGCTGCCACGCTCTGGCGCAGTTTTTCCGCCACCAGGCGCGCGCCGCCTGGCGACGTGTTAGGCAACACCAGAGCGAACTCTTCGCCACCGTATCGGGCGGGCAAGTCGCTAGGGCGGGCGCAGGAACCACGGATGGTCTCGGCGACCTTGCGCAGCGCTTCGTCACCCGCAAGATGACCAAAAGTGTCATTGAACGCCTTGAAGTAATCGACATCGATCATCAACAGCGACAGCTGCGCCTGCTCGCGCATCGCCCGACGCCATTCCAACTCCAGGTACTCGTCGAAATGACGACGGTTCGACAGCCCGGTCAGGCCGTCGGAGTTCATCAGGCGCTGGAGCACCAAATTAGTGTCGAGCAATTGCTGCTGGCTAACCCGCAGAGCACGGTAGGCTTCGTCGCGTTGCAGCAGCGTCAGGTAGGAACGCGAGTGGTAGCGAATGCGCGCCACCAGCTCAATGTTGTCCGGCAGTTTGACCAGGTAGTCGTTGGCCCCGGCAGCAAAGGCCGCGCTCTTGACCAGCGGGTCTTCCTTGGTCGACAGGACAATGATCGGGATGTCCTGGGTGGCCGGGTTATTGCGGTATTCGCGCACCAGGGTCAAGCCATCGAGCCCAGGCATGATCAGGTCTTGCAGGATCACCGTCGGCTTGATTCGCACGGCCTGTTCCACAGCCTGATGCGGGTCGGCGCAAAAGTGGAAATCAATATTCTCTTCATGCGCCAGACCCCGTCGCACTGCCTCACCGATCATTGCCTGATCGTCGACTAACAGCACCATTGCCGAGTTTTCATTCGTGGTCGGGAAACCGTCGAGCGGTAAATCATTCATGCGCTATCACCTGGTCACTGCCGGCGGAGCGGCGTGGCACATTACATATCGTCATTTTGGAAAAACTTCCATCAGTCGCGCAGCGATTCGCTCCAAAGGACGAATTTCAACTGCCGCCTCTATCGCAGCAGCCGCCTTGGGCATGCCGTAGACGGCACTGCTGTGTTGGTCCTGAGCAATCGTCAGGAAGTTTTGCTGGCGCATCAGTTTCAGACCCTGAGCACCATCTCGGCCCATCCCGGTCAGCAGTACGCCAACGGCGTCACCGCGCCAGTAGCGGGCCACACTTTCAAAAAACACATCAATCGAAGGGCGATAAATTTCATTCACCGGCTCTGCGGTGTAGGCCAATGTGCCGTTTTTCAGTAGCCGGATGTGGTGGTTGGTGCCCGCCAGCAGCACCTGCCCAGGTTGCGGCTGCTCTCCCTCACAGGCCAGGCGCACGGGCAGTCCTGAGGCACTGCTGAGCCATTCCGCCATGCCAGCGGCAAACACCTGGTCAACGTGTTGAACCAAAACTATCGCCGCAGGAAATTCGCGCGGCAAGCCCTTGAGCAGGACCTCCAGGGCCGCCGGGCCACCCGCCGAAGAACCGATGGCGACCAGCCCCTGACGCTGCGCGCTTTCACGCAATGGCGCCGCCATTGGCCGCAGCGTGTTACTGCGCTGCTGGCCGATCAGCCATCCAATGTTAAGGATCTTGCGCAGCAGCGGCGCAGCCGCTTCCTTGGGGTCCCCGGCACCCAACGCCGGGGTATCGACCACGTCCAGTGCACCGTGGCCCATGGCTTCAAACACCCGGTGAACGTTCTGCTGGCGATCTACCGTGACGATCACAATGGCGCAAGGCGTCTCGGCCATGATCCGCCGGGTCGCCTCGACCCCGTCCATGACCGGCATGATCAGATCCATCAGGATCAGGTCCGGGATCTGCTCGGCGCAGCGCTTCACCGCCTCGGCGCCGTTGCTGGCCACCCACACCACCTGATGTTGTGGTTCGAACGCCAACGCCCGGCGCAAGGCTTCCACAGCCATGGGTATGTCGTTGACGATAGCGATCTTCATCCCTGTGCTCCCCCGATCAACTCGACAACGGCATCAAGCAAGGCATCATCATGGAAACTGGCCTTTGCCAAATAGTAGTCGGCTCCAGCGTCCAGTCCACGACGTCGATCTTCCTCCCGATCCTTGTAGGAGACCACCATCACCGGCAGCGACTGCAGACGGTTGTCGCGACGCAACAGGCTGACCAACTCGATACCATCCATTCGCGGCATGTCGATGTCGGTAATCAGCAGGTCGAAATCCTCGCTGCGCAAGGCGTTCCAACCGTCCATGCCATCGACCGCAACTGCCACCTCATAACCGCGATTACTGAGCAGTTTGCGCTGCAACTCGCGAACGGTCAGCGAGTCATCGACCACCAGGATGCGCTTGCGCGCGGCCTCGCGGGTGTGACGCTGGCCGCGCTCAATGCGCTCCAGGCGGCCGGTGCTCAATAGTTTGTCGACCGAGCGTAGCAAGTCTTCAACGTCGATGATTAGTACCACACTGCCATCATCCAGCAGCGCGCCGGAGGAAATGTCCTGAATCTTGCCCAGCCGCGCGTCGAGCGGCATCACCACCAGCACACGCTCGCCGATCAAGCGCTCGACAGCCACGCCGTAGAGCATGTCTCGTTCGCGGATGACCACCACGTTGATGGTTTGCCCGTCACTCTGGCTTGGCGGCCGATTGAGCAACTGACTGGCCGCGACGAGGCCAATATGCCGGCCTTCGTGCCAGAAATGCTGACGCCCCTCGATTTGTACGATGGCCTCAGCGGGCAACTCCAGGGTGCGCTCGATATGGGCCAAGGGGAAGGCATAGGCCTCGCTGCCAACCTCGACTACCAGACTGCGCACCACCGACAGCGTCAGCGGCACCTCCAGGTGGAAGCTGCTGCCTTGCCCGCTGGTCTGGGTCAGCACAATCGAGCCGCGTAGCTGGCGGACCATATGTTGCACCGCATCCAGACCCACGCCGCGGCCAGAAACTTCGGTGACCTTGTCGCGCAGGCTGAAGCCAGGCAGGAACAGGAAGGTCAACAACTCCGCCTCGCTCATTTGCGCCACGGTTTGCTCCGGTGACAACTGACGCTCAACAATGCTCTGGCGCAAGCGCTGCAGATCAACGCCAGCGCCGTCATCGCTCAGTTCAAGCACCAGCAATCCGGCCTGATGGGAGGCACGTAATCGGATCTGTCCTTCCGCCGGTTTGCCGGCCAGCAAGCGATGCTCAGGCAGTTCGATGCCATGGTCGACGGCGTTACGCAGCAAATGGGTCAGCGGCGCCTCGAGCTTTTCCAGGACGTCGCGATCAACCTGGGTCTTCTCGCCTTCGATCTGCAGGCGCACCTGCTTGCCCAACGAACGCCCCAGGTCACGGACCATGCGGCTCTGTCCGGTAAGCACATCGGCGAAGGGCCGCATACGGCAGGCCAGCGCGGTGTCATAGAGCAATTGTGCGCGCTGGCTGGCCTGCCAGCCGAACTCATCAAGGTCGGCCGCCTGCTGCAGGAGGATCTGCTGGGTTTGCCCCAACAACTGCTGCACCTGGGCCAGGGCATCCTGGACTTCCGGGCTCTGGCTACTGGCCTCCAACTGGACTTTCAGGCCATCAAGGGCGCGAACACTTTGGCTGTGCATGCGCTTGAGGCGCTGCAAAGTTGCCAGGTAAGGCTTGAACCGCTGGGTTTCGACCAATGACTTACTCGACAGGTCGAGCAGACTGTTCAAGCGTTCGGCAGTTACTCGCAAGATCCGCTCACCGCCTTCAGTGGCGCGTTTACCAGTACGCGGCGCGGTGATCTCGGGCTCGACTTCAGGCACTGCTGGTTCTAACAACGGCTCTGCGACCGGCGGCACGGGTTCGCGCAGCGTCATCGAGACACTCGGAGCGAGCGCCGCGGGTGTGGTGGTCGGTTCCAGCAGCGTTGCCATTTGCAACAGAAACGCCTGGACTGCAGGTTCAAGCGTGGTATCGCCGGGTGTGGCAATACGCATCAACAGGTCAGTCCCCTGCAGCAAGGCATCGATATGCTCGGCACGTAGCAGCACGCGACCTTCCTGGGCACCGACCAGGCAGTCCTCCATCACATGGGCCACGCTGACCCCAGCATTGACCCCAACGATCCGCGCCGCGCCCTTGAGCGAGTGAGCGGCACGCATGCAGGCTTCCAATTGATCGGCCTGGGTCGGATTGCGTTCCAGTGCCAGCAGGCCGGCACTGAGCACCTGGGTCTGGGCTTCAGCCTCCAGCCCGAACAGCTCGAGCAAGGAAGCATCGCGCATTTGCTCTGGGGTCATGAAAGGCTCCGGTTTACAGCGGACAATAGCTGTTCTTCATCCAGCACCCGTACGCTGCGTTCGCGCCATTGCAGAACTGCGGCGGTAAAATGTGCCTCACCCTGCTCTCGCACCACCCGCTCAGGGTCCAGGCCGTGGATACCATCGACTTCATCCACCCGCACCACCACCGCACCACCCGCGGCGGCAAGGATCAGCATGCGCGGCATGACCCGCGCCGAGCTGCTGCCATTGGTGAGCTCTTCCAGGCCCAGCAAGTCTGCCAACGATAGGCACGGCACCAGGGCGCCGCGAACATTGGCCACGCCTTGCAGTACGCGCGAGCGCTGGTGGGGCAGCGAGTGCACCGGTTGCAACGGGGCGACTTCGACCAGACAACGGGTTGCCAGCGCCAGCCACTCTTCACCCAGGCGAAACAGCAGCATCGAGCGACCGGCACGTTCCTCTTGCACTTGCACCTGTTCATGTACGTCCTGGGACAACGAATAGCGGTCCAACAGGCGTGTTGCAGCGCTGGCGTACACATCGCAATTGCGGCAGTGCACATGCTCAACCAGCAACGGACAACTTTTATCACCGCGCACACCGATGCGGTTCCAGCAGTCATCGATGGCAGTAGCATCAGTGGCAACAACTTGCACCGGTAAATCTCCCATCATTGTTCAGACTCCCGATCCGCTCGCCGCGCAGCACGCTCCTGCAGTCGCCGGGCTCCGACAGCATCGCCCTGAGAAGCAAGCAATGCCGCCAGATGCGCCAATGCTTCGGCGTGCTGCGGATCGAGGTACAGCGCCTTGCGGTAATGACTGAGCGCCTCGCCGGTGTCGCCAGCGGTATCACAGAGCAGGCCAAGCCAATAGAACACTTGAGCATGCGGCGGGTGTTGCTGCAGATAGCGCGCACACGCCGCTTGGGCCTCAGCGCTGCTGCCTGCATTAGCCAGCCGGGTAATGTGCGCCAGTAGCTCGGTGCTGCTGTCCGACGCGTTAGGTTTTGCTGGCGCCGGTGGCGCGATGACCTTGAGCTTGCGTGCGGGAGCTAGCACGGGGCGCGGTGCATTGCTCGGTGCTGTCGGCATCGGCGTGAACGCCGCTGGCTTATGGGTAAACACTGGCGCAGCTTCAGTTTGGCGTACATAGGCAAAGGATTGGGCAATGCCCAGCGGACGCATGCCCATCCGCGCTAACAAGCTGCCTTCAGCAGGCCCGATGAACAATACGCCCTGCTCATGGATCAAGCTCTTGAGCACCTCGAACACCCGTTGCTGGGTAGGCACATCGAAATAGATCAGCAAATTTCGACAAAAGACAAAATCATAACTACCAGCCCGGGCTTTCAACGCCGGGTCGAGCACATTCCCCGATTGCAGTTTGACCTGCTGGCGCACACGTTGGTGAAGTACATGGCCGTCGTCGGTAGGGTCAAAATGCCGTTGACGGAAATCCAGATGCGAGCCGCGAAAGGAATTTCGCCCATACACCCCTTGCTCGGCGCGACTGATCGAAAAAGGACTGATGTCCATGCCGTCGACGCGAAACGAGTGGGCGCCAATGCCGGCATCAAGCAGCGTCATGGCGATGGAATACGGCTCTTCACCGGTAGAACATGGCAAGCTGAGGATGCGCAGCGGCCGAGCCCCGGCGAGTTCTGCCAGGCGCTTGCTGGCAAGACTCGCCAACGCTGTGAACGACTCCGGATAGCGAAAGAACCACGTCTCGGGAACGATCACCGCTTCGATCAGCGCTTGCTGCTCATCGCGTGACTGCTGCAAGCGCAGCCAATAGTCATCCAGGTCGAAGGCGCCGACAGTGGCACAGCGCTGACGTAGTGCGCGCTCGACCATAGGCGCACCGACCGAGGCAACGTCAAGCCCGATACGCTCTTGCAAAAAGCGGAAGAAACGCTGTTCGCTGCTCATTGCGGCTCCCTGCGCTCACCCACCGGCGCCTCAGGCAAGGGGTACAACAGCGCTCGCACCTCGTCATTGAGCAGGTCCTGTACGCTGATGCGCTGCACCATCCCCTGGGCATCTTCACGTACCGGGCCCAGGTAAGGCGCCTGTTGGTTGTCCAGGCCATAGGGCTGGAACGCTTGCGGCAGACAGCGCAAGGTGTCGGTGGCCTGTTCCAGAATCAGGCCCAACAATGCATCTGGCTGCGGCGGTTCAAGCCGGTAGTGCACCAACACCAGACGGGTACTGGTGCGCACTGGCGCGGGCAAACCAAAGCTCAAGGCACCGACGTCTATCACCGGCACCAGCGCACCGCGATGCGCCAGCACCCCAGCCACCCAGCTGGGCGTCTGGGCAATGGGCTTGAGCGGCAAGCGTGGCAACACTTCGGCGACTTCATGAGCGTCGAGGGCAAAACGTTGCTCACCGATCCTGAACAACAGGTACAAGGTGCCGTGGACATTCGCGTCCTGACTGCGACGAGGCTGAAGGTCGTTCATCGGCGTTTCAGACTTTGAACCGCGAGACACCGCCACGCAGACCGGTCGCAACCTGACTCAACTCGTCGATGGCAAAGCTGGCCTGGCGCAGCGACTCCACGGTCTGGCTGCTGGCATCGCCCAACTGCGCCAGGGCGTGGTTGATCTGCTCGGCGCCCGTGGCCTGGGCCTGCATCCCTTCATTGACCATCAGCACCCGCGGCGCCAGGGCCTGGACCTGATGGATAATCTGGGTCAGCTGTTCACCGACCTGCTGCACTTCGAACATGCCGCGGCGGACTTCTTCGGAGAACTTGTCCATGCCCATGACCCCTGCGGAGACGGCCGACTGGATCTCGCGAACCATCTGCTCGATGTCATAGGTGGCTACCGCAGTCTGGTCAGCCAGACGCCGGACCTCAGTGGCAACCACGGCAAAGCCACGACCGTACTCGCCGGCCTTCTCTGCCTCGATGGCGGCGTTGAGCGACAGCAGGTTGGTCTGGTCGGCGACCTTGACGATGGTCACCACGACCTGGTTGATGTTGCCCGCCTTCTCGTTGAGGATGGCCAACTTGTTGTTGACAAGATCCGCCGCGCCCATCACCTGGTGCATGGTCTCTTCCATACGGGCCAGACCTTGTTGACCGGAGCCTGCAAGGGTCGACGCCTGGTCGGCGGCCGAGGTGACCTCGGTCATGGTCCGCACCAGGTCGCGGGAGGTGGCAGCGATTTCCCGCGAGGTCGCGCCGATTTCGGTGGTGGTGGCGGCGGTTTCAGTCGCAGTCGCCTGTTGCTGCTTGGACGTCGCGGCGATCTCGGTCACCGAGGTGGTGACCTGTACCGAAGAGCGCTGGGCCTGGGACACCAGGTTGGTCAGCTCACCCATCATTTCGTTGAAGCCGGTTTCCACGGCGCCGAACTCATCCTTGCGGTCAAGCTTCATGCGCACGCTGAGGTCGCCACTGCTGAGCTTGTCCAGGGCATGCACGATACGTTGCATCGGTGCGGTGATCGCGCGCATCAGCATCAGGCCGCAAACACCTGCGGCAATGATCGCCAGGACCAGTGAGGTGATCATGCTGAACTTGGCCGTGACCACAGCATCGACAATCGAGTCTGCCGCCTCGACGGCTGATTTACGATTGTGCTCGATCACCTCGTTCAGATGCTTGCGACCCACCACCCAAGCTGGGGTCAACACCTCGCCGATCAGTTGTTCGGCTTGTGCGTAGTCTTTGCGCGCGTAGGCTTCAAGCACCGTGTCGATGGCCTTGTCGTAGGCCGTCTCCATACGCTCGAACTCATCGAAAGTGGCCTGATCTTTGGGGTCCTGGATAGTCGCCTGATAATTGGCCATGTGCTGTTTGAGCCGATCATCGAAGTCCTTGTACAACGCCCTGTCGGCGGCGGTGATGTCGCGGTGCTCGCCCAATCCGACCAACTGCTGGGTCAACACGTAACTGTCGACCCAAGCACTACGGATCATCGAGCTGTAATACAGCCCGGGGATGCTGTCGGTGCGCACTGCTTCTTCATCGGTCTCGATTGCCACCAGACGCGAATAGGCAGCCACCACCATCAGCAGCATGATGGCGATAATCACGGCGAAGCTCGCCAGAATCCGTTGGCGCAAGGTCCAGTTTTTCACAGTCAGCCCTCAAATGTTCTACGCGAGCAGAAAAATGCGCAGAGTATAGCCCAGGCACCCTGGGCTTTTGCGGCTGACGTTTAGGTGGGACCGGGGCAAATGGCCAGGACGCTGGCCACTACCCCAGAATCATTGAGCGATGGCCTGCTTCACCTGATTTTCCAGTTCGATTTTCAATGCCGGGTCAAGCTTGAGCTGACGGGCCAGTTCATCCAGGTAGGCACGCTCCATGAAATGCTCTTCATCGACCAGCATGACGCTGGCGATGTACATCTCGGCGGCCATTTCCGGCGTGCTGGCGGCACGTGCCACATCGGCCGGGTCCAGCGGTTTGTTGAGTTCGGCGTGCAACCAATGGTGCAGTTCCTGATCATTGGAGAGCTTGACGAATTCGCCCTCTATCAGCGCCCGCTCGCGCTCATCAACATGACCATCGGATTTGGCAGCAGCCACCAGCGCCTTGAGGATCGCTTGGCTATGCTGCTCGACTTGAGCTGGCGGCAGGCGATCGAGGGTCTGTGGCTCACGTTGCGCCGTGGCGCCCTGGTTGGCCTGCCAATTGCCATAGGCCTTGTATGCCAGCACTCCGAGCGCGGCCAGGCCACCGTAGGTCAGAGCCTTACCACCGTATTTGCGGGCGCTTTTATTGCCCAGCAGAAGCCCCATGGCGCCTGCCGCCAGCGCCCCACCGCCAGCCCCGGAAAGCAGGCTGCCAAGGCCGCCACCGCTTTTACCGCCCAGCAAGTCGCCAAGCCCACCGCCAGTACTGGGTTTGCCGCCGGCACTTTTGCCAGCCTGGTTTTGCAGCAGGTCCTGACCGGATTTGAGCAGTTGATCGAGCAAGCCACGGGTGTTCATCGGGCATCTCCTGAGAGGGAAACAAACCCCAAGAGTACTGCCGCAAGCTGAAACCAAGCTGAATGCATTTGCTTCCAGATGTTGCCCGCACAGTGGCAAAAACGACATGGCGCGGTGAAGCGCTGCAATACAGGTGAATTTCAGCACTACGCTTAATACGCTATGCCAGCGCTTTCATGACTGCCCCGATCATAATTTGAACAAGAGGGAACACCATGTTCGTGAACAACACCACCTTGCTCAGCACCCTGGCTACTGCCTTGCTGGCCAGTGCAGGTCTGCAGGCTGCTGAACCGCTCAAAGCCGTAGGTGCCGGCGAAGGTCAACTGGATATTGTCGCCTGGCCCGGCTATATCGAACGGGGTGAAAGTGACAAGGCCTACGACTGGGTCAGCGGTTTCGAGAAGCAAACCGGTTGCAAAGTCAGCGTCAAAACCGCCGCCACCTCTGATGAAATGGTCAGTTTGATGACCAAGGGAGGCTACGACCTGGTCACCGCCTCTGGCGATGCCTCGTTGCGCCTGATTGCCGGCAAACGGATTCAACCGATCAATACGGCACTGATCCCGAACTGGAAGAACCTCGACCCACGCCTCAAGGACGGCGCCTGGTATGTGGTCAACAATCAGGTCTATGGCACCCCCTATCAGTGGGGCCCCAATGTGTTGCTGTACAACACCGACATCTTCAAGCAAGCACCGACCAGCTGGAGCGTGGTCTTCGAGCCGCAAAACCTGCCGGATGGCAAACCGAACAAAGGTCGGATCCAGGCCTACGACGGGCCCATCTACATTGCCGATGCGGCACTGTACCTCAAGTCGGCCAAGCCTGAGCTGGGCATCCAGAACCCCTACGAGCTCAACGAGACCCAGTACAAGGCCGTGCTCGATCTGCTGCGCCAGCAACAACCCTTGGTGCATCGCTACTGGCACGACGCAACGGTACAAATGAGCGATGTGAAGAACGAAGGGGTGGTCGCTTCCAGCTCTTGGGGCTACATGGTCAACACCCTGAAGGCCGACAAGCAACCGGTGTCCTCGACCATTCCCAAGGAAGGTGCCACTGGGTGGGCTGATACCACCATGCTGCATGCCGAGGCCAAGCATCCCAACTGCGCCTACCAATGGATGGACTGGTCACTGCAACCCAAGGTCCAGGGTGATGTCGCCGCCTGGTTCGGTTCGCTGCCTGCAGTTCCGGCGGCCTGCACTAGCAGCGAGTTGCTGGGCGCAGAAGGTTGCAAGACCAATGGCTTCGACAACTTCGACAAGATTGCCTTCTGGAAAACCCCACAGGCCGAGGGTGGCAAATTTGTGCCTTATAGCCGTTGGACCCAGGATTACATCGGGATCATGGGTGGGCGTTAAGGCCTAATCGCTGGCAATGCCGGCTCCCACAAGGGTTCAGCGCCCCAGCCCCTATGGGAGCCCACATTGCCAGTGATGCGAATACACTCATTTCGCTGGAGCTTTGCACCATGACCTTTGCCGTCCAGTTCACCAACGTTTCGCGCCACTTCGCCGAGGTCAAGGCCGTCGACCGGGTGTCCATCGACATTCATGACGGCGAGTTCTTCTCGATGCTCGGCCCCTCGGGCTCGGGCAAGACTACCTGCCTGCGGCTGATCGCTGGCTTCGAGCAACCGAGTGCTGGTTCCATCCGCATCCACGGCGTCGAGGCCGCCGGACTGCCGCCGTACCAGCGCGACGTCAACACCGTATTCCAGGATTACGCCCTGTTCCCGCACATGAACGTGCGCGATAACGTTGCCTACGGCCTGAAGGTCAAAGGCGTGGGCAAACAAGAACGCATGGCCCGCGCCGATGAAGCCTTGGCCATGGTTGCCCTGGACGGTTATGGGCAACGTAAACCGGTGCAGCTTTCTGGCGGCCAGCGCCAGCGTGTGGCCCTGGCCCGGGCACTGGTCAATCGACCGCGGGTGCTGTTGCTCGACGAGCCTCTCGGCGCCCTGGACCTGAAACTGCGCGAACAAATGCAGGGCGAGCTAAAAAAACTGCAGCGTCAGCTGGGTATCACCTTCATCTTCGTCACCCATGACCAGACCGAAGCGCTGTCGATGTCCGACCGGGTTGCGGTATTCAACCGCGGGCGCATCGAGCAGGTCGATTCACCGCGCAATCTGTACATGAAACCGGCCACCACCTTTGTCGCCGAATTCGTCGGCACCTCCAATGTGCTGCGCGGTGAGCTGGCGACGCGGTTGAACGGCAGCAAACTGCCCTTTTCGATCCGACCGGAACACATTCGCCTGGGCGACCAGCCAGCGACCAGCGATGAGGTCCACGTCAGCGGGCTGCTGCACGATATCCAATACCAGGGCAGCGCCACCCGTTATGAGTTGAAACTGGACAATGGTCAGCTGCTCTGTGTGAGCCAGGCCAACAACCAATGGCAAGCGCAGGCTATCCCCTGGCAGCCCGGACAACGCTTGCAGGCACGCTGGGCACGGCAAGCGATGACGTCACTGCAGGAAACCGTATTGAACGAGGGGCAGTGATATGAGCCTGGCCCAGGGATCAACCACGTCGGTGTCCTCCAACTCGCCGCTGCGACGCTTCGCCAACCTGCTCTACCGACGGCCCAACCTGTACCTGGCGTTGCTATTGATCCCGCCATTGATCTGGTTCGGCGCGATTTACCTGGGTTCACTGCTGAGTCTGCTCTGGCAAGGCTTCTACACCTTCGACGACTTCACCATGGCGGTCACCCCGACGCTGACCCTGGCCAACTTCGCCGCCCTGTTCAACCCGTCGAACTTCGACATCATCCTGCGCACCCTGGGCATGGCCGTGGCCGTGTCGATCGCCAGCGCCGCCCTGGCCTTTCCGATTGCCTATTACATGGCCCGCTACACCACAGGCAAGACCAAGGCGTTCTTCTACATTGCGGTGATGTTGCCGATGTGGGCCAGCTATATCGTCAAAGCGTATGCCTGGACCTTGTTGCTGGCCAAAGGCGGTGTGGCCCAATGGTTTGTCCAGGTACTCAGTCTGGAACCGGTGTTGCAGTTCATTCTCGCCATTCCCGGGGTGGGCGGCAGCACCCTGTCGACCTCGCACCTGGGCCGGTTTCTGGTGTTTGTGTACATCTGGCTGCCGTTCATGATCCTGCCCATCCAGGCATCGCTGGAGCGCTTGCCGCCGTCACTGCTGCAAGCCTCGGCGGACCTGGGGGCAAAACCCCGGCAAACCTTCATGCAGGTGATCCTGCCGCTCTCGGTACCGGGCATTGCCGCCGGTTCGATCTTCACCTTCTCGCTGACGCTGGGCGATTTCATCGTGCCGCAACTGGTCGGTCCGCCTGGCTACTTCATCGGCAGCATGGTCTACGCCCAGCAGGGCGCCATCGGCAATATGCCCATGGCCGCGGCCTTCACGCTGGTGCCGATCGTGCTGATTGCCATCTACCTGTCGATCGTCAAACGCCTGGGGGCATTCGATGCACTCTGAACACGCTTCATGGGGCCTGCGCCTGGCAGCCTGGGGCGGGCTGGTGTTCTTGCACTTCCCGATCCTGATCATCTTCCTCTATGCCTTCAACACCCAGGATGCCGCTTTCAGCTTTCCGCCCCAGGGCTTTACCTTGAAGTGGTTCAGTGTCGCGTTTGCCCGACCTGATGTGCTCGAAGCGATCAAATTGTCGGTGCAGGTGGCCTGTCTGGCCACACTGATCGCGCTGGTGCTCGGCACCCTGGCTTCGGCGGCGCTGTACCGACGCAGCTTCTTTGGCAAGGAAAGCATCTCGCTGATGCTGATCCTGCCAATCGCCCTGCCCGGCATCATCACCGGTATCGCCCTGCTCTCGGCCTTCAAGACCTTGGGGATCGAACCTGGCATCCTCACCATCGTCATCGGTCACGCAACGTTCTGTGTGGTGATCGTCTACAACAACGTCATTGCCCGCCTGCGCCGCACCTCGCACAGCCTGATCGAAGCCTCGATGGACCTGGGTGCAGATGGCTGGCAAACCTTCCGTTACATCATCCTGCCCAACCTCGGCTCGGCGCTGTTGGCGGGCGGCATGCTGGCGTTTGCCTTGTCGTTCGATGAAATCATCGTCACCACCTTCACCGCCGGTCACGAACGGACCTTGCCGATCTGGTTGCTCAACCAGCTCAGTCGGCCACGGGACGTGCCGGTGACCAACGTGGTCGCCATGCTAGTGATGCTGGTGACCATGCTGCCGATCCTTGGCGCCTATTACCTGACCCGCGGTGGCGAAAGCGTTGCCGGCAGCGGTAAATAACTCTAGGAGGACTTAACCATGCAAACCCGACTGCTGATCAATGGCCAACTGGTTGCCGGTGAAGGCGATGCACTGGCTGTACTCAACCCAGCCCTGGGCAGCGTGCTGGTGGAGATCAACGAGGCCAGCGAGGCGCAGGTTGATGCCGCCGTACGCGCCGCCGACCACGCCTTCGACAGCTGGTCGCAGACCACACCCAAGGACCGTTCCCTGCTTTTACTGAAACTGGCGGACAGCATCGAGGCCCACGGTGAGGAATTGGCGCGTCTGGAGTCCGACAATTGCGGCAAGCCCTTCGCGGCAGCACTCAACGACGAAATTCCGGCAATTGCTGATGTATTCCGCTTCTTTGCTGGCGCCAGCCGTTGCCTCGGCGGTTCAGCGGCCGGTGAATACCTGCCTGGGCACACCTCTATGGTTCGCCGCGACCCACTCGGTGTGGTCGCCTCGATTGCACCGTGGAACTACCCATTGATGATGGTCGCCTGGAAAATCGCGCCGGCTCTGGCTGCAGGCAACACAGTGGTACTCAAACCTTCGGAACAGACGCCACTCACTGCCTTGCGCCTGGCACAACTGGCTGCCGAGATGTTTCCTGCGGGTGTGCTCAACATCCTCTTTGGCCGCGGGCCGAGTGTCGGCACGCCGCTGGTCACTCACCCGAAAGTACGCATGGTGTCGCTGACTGGCTCGATTCCAACGGGTAGCAACATCATTACCAGCACAGCGCAAAGCGTAAAACGCATGCACATGGAACTGGGCGGCAAGGCCCCGGTGATTATCTTTGACGACGCCGATATCGACGCCGCCGTTGAAGGCATCCGCACGTTCGGCTTCTACAACGCAGGCCAAGACTGCACGGCGGCCTGTCGCATCTATGCCCAAACCGGTATCTACGAGCAATTCGTGGAAAAGCTTGGCAACGCCGTGGCCAGTATCAAACATGGCCTGCAAAACAATCCGGACACTGAACTTGGGCCACTGATCACCGCCCAGCACCGTGACCGTGTCGCCGCCATGGTCGAGCGCGCCGTGGCCCAACCGCACATCCGCCTGGTCACCGGTGGCAAAGCCGTGGCTGGCGACGGCTTCTTTTTCGAGCCAACCGTGCTGGCTGATGCCCAGCAGGACGACGAGATCGTACGCCGCGAAGTCTTCGGCCCCGTTGTTTCAGTCACCCGTTTCGACGATGAAGCCCAAGCACTGGCGTGGGCCAATGACTCGGACTATGGCCTGGCCTCCTCGCTCTGGACCGGCGATGTCGGCCGTGCCCACCGCCTCTCGGCACGCCTTCAGTACGGCTGTACCTGGGTCAACACGCACTTTATGCTGGTCAGCGAAATGCCCCATGGTGGTCAGAAACTTTCCGGCTATGGCAAGGATATGTCCATGTACGGACTGGAAGACTACACCTGCATTCGGCACGTGATGTTCAAGCACTAAGGTAAGGAAACCCATGGAAATCACCCGACGCGACTTCATCAATGGCGTCGCTATCGGCATTGCCGCGGGCCTGACGCCCCTGCAATTGCTGCAAGCTGCCCAGAATGAGCGCTACTACCCACCGTCCTTGACTGGACTACGTGGCAGCCATGTCGGCGCCTTCGAAGTGGCGCACCAAATGGGCTGGGAGAAAAAGCGCTTCACCACTGACGCCCTGCCGATCAGCGAAACCTACGACCTGGTGGTGGTCGGCGGTGGTATCAGCGGGCTCTCGGCGGCCTTTTTCTATCGGGAAAAACACCCAACAGCAAAAATCCTCATTCTGGAAAACCACGACGACTTTGGCGGGCATGCCAAACGCAACGAATTCAGCGCCGGTGGCCGGATGATTATCGGCTACGGTGGCAGCGAAGCCTTTCAGTCCCCCAACCACCTGTACAGCACCGAGGTCAACGCGTTGCTGAACAAGCT
Organism: Pseudomonas sp. S06B 330; assembly: GCF_002845275.2. Taxonomy (NCBI): domain Bacteria; kingdom Pseudomonadati; phylum Pseudomonadota; class Gammaproteobacteria; order Pseudomonadales; family Pseudomonadaceae; genus Pseudomonas; species Pseudomonas tussilaginis. The sequence goes on from NZ_CP088149.1 coordinate 4,619,387, forward strand.
CGGCGTCGATATCAAACGCTTCGAAACCGCGTTCGATCGCAGCTTCTATCCCGACCTGGGCTTGTCACGCGGGGTGTTTTTCGACAAAGAGCACTTCGGCGAAGATAAATTGGTCAGCGGCGATCCGACGCCGATGGTCGCCGACGACATTGCCCCGACACAGCTCAACGCCCGCTCGATCAGTGACTTCATCAACGATTTCCCCTTGCCAGAAAGCGACCGCAAGGCCTTGATCGACCTGCACCAGACGCCTCGGGATTACCTGGCAGGCAAGTCCCTGGAGGACAAAACCACCTACTTGGAGCGCACCAGCTACCAGGACTTTCTGCTCAAGGATGTCGGCCTGTCAGCAACGGCGGTGAAGTATTTTCAAGGGCGCACCAACGATTTTATGGCCCTGAGCATCGATACGGTGGCTGCTGCTGACGCCTACAGCGTAGGCTTCCCTGGTTTTGCCGCGATGAACCTGGAGCCTATTAGCGAAGAAGCCCAGGCCGAAATGCAAGAGCCCTACATCTACCATTTCCCTGACGGCAATGCTTCGTTGGCGCGCTTGCTGGTGCGCAGCCTGATTCCACCTGTAGCACCGGGCAAGGACATGGAAGACATCGTCCTGGCCAATTTCGACTACAGCCAGCTCGACCGCGCCGAGCAACTGGTTCGCCTGCGCCTGAACAGTACCGCGGTCAGCGTGCGCAATGTTGAGGGCGCGGTAAACGTCGGCTACAGCCGCGACGGGCAACTGGTCCAGGTGCGCGGCAAGCACTGCATCCTTGCCTGCTACAACATGATGATCCCTTACTTGCTGCGCGACCTGTCCACTGAGCAGGCCCATGCTCTGAGCCAGAATGTGAAGTTCCCGCTGGTTTACAGCAAAGTCATCGTGCGCAACTGGCAAGCGTTTCAAACGCTTGGGGTGCATGAAATCTATGCCGCCACCCAACCCTACAGTCGGATCAAACTGGACTACCCGGTCAGTCTCGGCGGCTACGAGCATCCACGCGACCCGGCACAGCCCATTGGCCTGCACATGGTCTACGTGCCGACCAGCCCCGACAGCGGGATGAACAGCCGGGACCAGGCTCGCGCCGGGCGTGGACGCTTGTATGGCACGCCGTTTGATGTACTGGAAAGCCAATTGCGCGAACAGTTGCAGCGAATGCTTGGCCCCGGTGGTTTTGATCACACCCAGGACATCCTGGCGATTACCGTCAACCGCTGGCCACACGGATACGCTTGTTTCACCAACACCCTTTATGACGACGCCGAACAGACGGAACAGTGGATGGAACTCGCGCGCAAGCCGGTCGGCAACGTCAGCATCGCCAATTCCGATGCGGCCTGGAGTGCTTATGCGCATGCGGCCATTGATGAGGCCTGGCGGGCGGTGGGTGAGCTTGCATAAAAGCGACAGGTTGTCGGCTATTGCTGTGGGAGCCAGCCTTGCTGGCGATAGGATTGGCGCGGTGTCAGTTGCTGCGCGGCGCCTGCATCGCTGGCAAGGCCAGCTCCCACAAACAAAGCAAAGATGGTTTTCCCACATTGTTGAGCATCAAGGCCCAATCAATCGCGTAAATCCGACTCATGAATTGGATTAGCGCGACTGGTCGCACGTTGATATTGCGCCGGCCAGGTCGCCCTGTTCCCCCCAAGATCATCATCTGCATGCAAAGGCCAATAGGGATCGCGCAACAGCTCGCGGGCCAGAAAGATGATATCGGCCTGCGCGGTACGCAATATGGTTTCAGCCTGCATCGGATCGGTAATCATCCCCACCGTACCGGTAGCAATCCCCGACTCCTCACGCACCTTCGCGGCAAATTGCGTCTGATACCCAGGCCCCGTGGGGATCTCGGCATTCACTGATGTTCCCCCGGAGGAGACATCAATCAAATCCACCCCCAGCTTCCTCAAACGCTTGGCCAGCTCGACGGTTTCATCCGGGTTCCAGCCATCCTCGACCCAATCGGTGGCCGAGAGCCGGACAAACACCGGCAACTCTTCCGGCCAGACTTCTCGCACCGCCTCAGTTACCTGCAAGGTCAAACGAACGCGATTTTCGAAGCTGCTGCCGTATTCATCACGGCGTTGATTGCTCAAGGGCGAAAGGAACTGATGCAACAAATAGCCATGAGCCGCATGCACCTCAACCACTTTGAAACCGGCTTTCAACGCACGCTGCGCCGCGTCGACAAAGGCCTGGATCACCTCGTCAATCTGCGCTTTGCTCATCTCCACAGGTGCGGTGTGCTGCGGGTCGAAAGCAATCTTCGACGGCCCGATCGGCACCCAGCCGCCCTCTTGCGGCTTGACGCTACCCTGCTTGCCTAACCATGGCCGATAGGTACTGGCTTTGCGTCCGGCATGGGCCAACTGAATGCCTGGCACGGCGCCCTGCGCGGTAATAAAGCGGGTGATGCGTTGCAACGGCGCAATCTGCGCATCGTCCCACAGCCCCAGGTCCTGGGCAGTAATCCGGCCATCGGCAGTGACCGCCGTGGCTTCGGTAAAAATCAATCCGGCACCGCCCACCGCGCGGCTGCCCAGATGAACCAGGTGCCAGTCATTGGCCAGGCCATCGACACTGGAGTACTGGCACATGGGTGAAACCGCAATACGGTTGGGCAGGGTCAGGTGGCGCAGGGTATAGGGATCAAGCAGCAGGCTCATGGGGCACCTCTCAAATCAAGTGGTAAGGCTCCAGATGGTTGACCGGCCGACCACAGAATCTTCCCCGCAGGTTCTTCGACCAATCATTCTGAGCCTAGACCACTTTGATCTCTGAGTTCAGCGCGGCTCCATATGCGCGATCATCAGCTGTACGCTTTCCTGGCCGCGGAACTCGTTGACGTCAAGCTTGTAGGCCAATTCGACCCAACGCACGGTCGGGTTCGGCCAAACTTCCCGATCAACGCTAAAGGCGATGCCATCGAGTTTTACCGCGCCGCACTCGCTTTTGAGCACCACCTTCAGGTGCCGTTCGCCCACCACCCGTTGCTCAACCAGCTGGAACACCCCATGGAACAACGGCTCGGGGAAGTGCTGCCCCCAAGGGCCGGCGTGGCGCAGTGCGCGCGCCAGCTCCAGGTGAAACTCTTCAACGGCCAACGTGCCATCCGTGAGCAGACGGCCGGTCAGGTCATCTTCCTGCAACTGCCTGCGCACTTCTTCGTCGAACGCCTGGGCAAATGCCGGGAAGTTATCCGCCGGCAACGACAGTCCGGCGGCCATGGCATGGCCGCCGAACTTGCTGATCAGTTGCGGCTGGCGCGCCGCCACGGCATCCAAGGCATCACGAATGTGAAAACCTGGTACCGAACGGGCTGAGCCCTTGAGCATGCCATCACCTGCATCGGCGAAGGCAATGGTTGGCCTGTGGTAGCGTTCCTTGAGACGCGAGGCAAGAATGCCAATCACGCCCTGATGCCAGTCTGGTTCGAACAGACAAAGGCCGAAGGGCATCGACTCCAGTGGCAGGTCCTTGAGCTGGGCCAGTGCTTCGCGCTGCATGCCTTGCTCGATGGATTTGCGGTCCTGGTTTAATTCATCCAACTGCCCGGCCATCTCCAGAGCCAGGTTCGGGTCCTCGCTGAGCAGGCACTCGATGCCCAGGCTCATGTCATCCAGGCGACCGGCAGCATTGAGCCGTGGCCCGAGAATAAAGCCCAGGTCAGTGGAGGTGATACGCGCGTGGTCACGCCGCGCCACTTCCAGGATCGCCTTGAGCCCCGGGCGGGCACGACCGGCACGAATGCGTTCGAGCCCCTGGTGCACCAGGATACGGTTATTGGCATCCAGCGGCACCACGTCAGCGACACTGCCCAGCGCCACCAGGTCGAGCAATTCACCGATATTCGGTTGAGGCTGGTTTTCATAGTGCCCGAGGCTACGCAGGCGCGCGCGCAACGCCATCAGCACGTAAAAGATCACCCCAACCCCGGCCAGCGCCTTACTGGCAAAGGTGCAACCCGGCTGGTTGGGGTTGACGATGGCATCAGCGCCTGGCAATTCAGTGCCTGGCAAGTGGTGATCGGTCACCAGCACCTTGAGCCCGGCCGCTTTCGCCGCTGCCACGCCGTCGACACTGGAAATACCGTTGTCGACGGTGATCAACAGCTGAGGTTGACGCTCCAGCGCGACCTGGACAATCTCAGGCGTCAGGCCGTAGCCATATTCGAAGCGATTAGGCACCAGATAATCGACATGGGCTGCGCCCAGCAGGCGCAAGCCCAGCACGCCCACCGTACTGGCCGTGGCACCATCGGCATCGAAGTCGCCAACAATCAGAATACGCTGACGCTCAGCCAGGGCCTCAACCAGCAGATCCACCGCCGCATCAATGCCCTTGAGCTGCTGAAAAGGCAGCAGGCGTGCCAGACTTTTGTCCAGTTCTTCGGCTGACTGCACGCCGCGGGCGGCGTACAGGCGAGTCAGCAACGGCGGCAGGTCGCCGAGCAGCGGCAGGGTCGAAGGTAGTGGGCGTGGTTCGATACGCATGGGCGGAGGTGGGCTTCTCGTCAATCGGAAATAGGGAATGTGCGCAAGGCGGCCTCAGCCGCGCTCACCCAGCAGCCATTGCAGCTGGACTTCATGCTGGCCGCGGTCATCAGTGACAAAGATCGTACCTTCGCTGATCATCACATCCCACTTGATCGCTCGCGGCATGTCTTTGGCCAGTGTCTCCAGGACCTCCTGCGGCACAGCGGCAATATTCACATTCTTCAGATTCTTGACCGCTGGAACGACCTTGGTCTCCCATACACGCAGGCTGCCATAGGCCAGCAGGCTGGTACGTTCAGTGCGACGCGAGCACCAGGTCAAACGCTCCGCGTCTGGCTGACCGACTTCAATCCAGTGCAACACGCGATCATCCAGGCTTTTTTCCCACAAAGCGGGCTCATCGACCTCCGACAAGCCGCGACCGAACGCCAGCTGTTCGTTGTAGAACAGCGCATAGGCCAACAACCGCACGGCCATACGCTCTTCGGTTTCCGAAGGGTGGCGGGCAATGGTTTGCTTGACGCTTTCGTACACACCGCGATCAAGATCGGTGAGGTTCAGTTCAAACTTGTAGGTCGTGGAGGGCTGGGCCATGGCGGGCATCTTGCGCAAAGAAAAAGTCGCCCAGTCTAACCGATCCGTACAATCCTTGCCCCGCGACAGTATCTGAGCGCGTCTGCCTGTGATAAAAACGGGAGCTCTGACCTGCCGCTACGGACGCCACATGCCCACGCCCAGCAAACCCCTCGCCGGACTGAAAGTCATCGAACTCGGTACCCTGATTGCCGGCCCTTTTGCTTCGCGCATCTGTGCCGAATTCGGTGCCCAGGTCATCAAGGTCGAGTCCCCCGATGGCGGTGATCCGTTACGCAAATGGCGCAAGCTGTATGAGGGCACTTCGCTGTGGTGGTTTGTCCAGGCCCGTAACAAGCAATCGCTGACCCTCAACCTCAAGCATGCCGAAGGCATCGACATTCTGAAAAAGCTGCTGGCCGACGCCGACATCCTGATCGAGAATTTCCGCCCCGGCGTACTGGAAAAGCTCGGCCTGGGCTGGGACACGCTGCACGCCCTGAACCCCAAGCTGGTGATGGTGCGCCTGTCCGGCTTTGGCCAGACCGGGCCGATGAAAGACCAGCCTGGCTTTGGTGCGGTGGGTGAGTCCATGGGCGGGCTGCGCTACATCACCGGTTTCGAAGACCGCCCCCCGGTGCGTACGGGCATTTCTATCGGCGACTCAATCGCTGCATTGTGGGGGGTGATCGGCGCCTTGATGGCGTTGCGTCATCGCGAAGTCAATGGCGGTGAAGGCCAAGTGGTGGATGTCGCCTTGTACGAAGCGATCTTCGCGATGATGGAAAGCATGGTGCCCGAGTTTGATGTGTTCGGTTTTATTCGCGAGCGCACGGGCAACATCATGCCAGGCATCACGCCTTCGTCGATCCACACCAGCGCCGACGGCAAACATGTGCAGATCGGTGCCAACGGCGATGCGATCTTCAAACGCTTCATGCAGGCCATCGGCCGCCAGGACCTGGCCGACGATCCGCAATTGGCCAGTAACGACGGCCGCGATTTACGCCGCGATGAACTCTACGGCGTCATCGACCGCTGGGCCGCCAGCCTAACGCTGGACGCTCTGATGCAGGTGCTCAACGATGCGCAGGTCCCGGCCAGCCGTATTTTCAGTGCCGAAGATATGTTCAGCGATCCGCAGTTTCTGGCCCGCGAAATGTTCCTGCACGCCAAGCTTCCCGACGGCAAGCCGTTCAAGATGCCTGGGATCGTGCCAAAACTATCAGAGACACCGGGCTCCAGCGAATGGGTCGGGCCGGAACTGGGCGCGCACACCGAGCAACTGCTTGCTGAGCTCGGCTACGACGCACCAGGCATTGCACGCCTACGTGAGCAAGGCGCGGTGTAACGCATTGCGCCTGACCCGGTGACCGGCCCGACGGTGGAGACTTGCATATGATCAAACGCAGGCGACAGCGCTGCCATACGCTGTTGGCATTGATGCTCTGCACCCTGCTGGGCACCAGCATGCCCGGTATTGCAGTGGCCAAGGAACGGTTGTTCTGGCTGCTGCGCGACCTGCCGCCGCTGACGATCTTCGAGGGTTCAAGCAAAGGCCAGGGAGTCGTCGACCAGTTGCTACCGATGCTGATCGAAAAAATGCCCGAATACGATCACAGCATCCTGCGGGTCAACCGCGCACGCGGCAATCAGATGCTCCAGGAGGGGCGTTTTACCTGCGACCCCACCCTCCTATGGACACCCGAGCGTGCTCAATTCGTGCACTTCTCCCAGCCCAGTCTGGGCATTCTCAGCAGCGGCGTGGTGGTGCGCCAACAAGACCAGCCTCTGCTCAAACCCTACTTGAACAACGACGAAGTCAACCTGCGCACCTTGCTCGACAGCACTTCAATGAAACTCGGCGTGGTTGCTGAACGCAGCTATAGCCCTACGGTCGATGCCTTGCTCAAGACCCTGCCAGCCAAAACCTTGAGCCGTCACTTTGGCAATGATGCGGTGACCAACTTGCTGCAGATGCAACAACGCGAGCGCCTGCAGTTATTGCTTGGCTACTGGCCGGAGGTCCGCTACCTGATACAACAACAAGGATGGCCGGCAGACAACTACCGGTTCTATCCGATCCAGGGTGTGGCTCGCTACCAGTTCATCCACGTTGGTTGTGCCGACACCCCGCTTGGGCGCGAAGCCATCAGTCACATTGACCAACTGCTGAAAACCCTACGCCGCGATACCTTGCCAGACCTCTATGCCAAGTGGTTGGACCCGGAGCTGCGCGAACGCTACCTGCAGGACAGTCAGCAGTTTTTCGGCGACTGACAGTCAACAGGCAAAAAGAAACCCCGGACGCTGGGGAAGACGCCGGGGTTAAGCAAAAGTCCCGCAGGACTTCTCGCGACCGTCGAAAGGTATCGGAGCAAAACACCCATCAACGGTCCCTATAGTCTCAGATTGCCTACCATGGCAAAGGTTCCTTTACAGGCTGAGCGACTGGCCACGACGCTGTTGCTGTACCTGCTGCAGGGCAGCGATCATTGACGGCTGCAGGCGCCCTTCGACGACACGCAAATCACGCTGCAAGCCATCGACCAAGTCAACCAGCAAGGATTGCGATTGCAGTTCGCCAAGTGCCACTGAACGACGCAGGATGGGCTGGCTAGACTCATCAACCACCCACAGAGTGAATAGATTTGCTGAACCTTGTGGTTGCAGCGTGACCTGGTACGGCGCCAATGCTTCACTTAGCAACGAGCCCAAACATTCCATTCTGTCCATTGCTCACCTTCCTGTTTCCAAGGGATACACCAATGACCGCGAATCATGCGGAAAAGTTCTGTTGGTATGCTTCACGGCTCGCTCAACGAGCATGACCGGCAAAAATGACAGTTTGAATCCCTCCATTGCCCGAACGGAGCCTGCTTTGAGTACTTCCCCCCTGCAGCCATTGCGCATCATCCTGGCGGACGACCATCCGATCTTTCGTATCGGTTTGCAGGCTGTACTTGATCAGATCAGCGGCGTGAAGGTCGTCGCCCAAGCCGGAAGCCCGAAGGAATTGTTGACCCACCTGCACGCTCAACAGTGCGATGTGCTGGTGACGGACTTCATGATGCCGGCCGAGGAGCAGAACGACGGCCTGAAATTGCTTGAGCAGATTCGCCGGCACTATCCGCATTTGCCGATTTTGGTGGTGACCATGCTCAGCAACGCCGGGCTGTTCCGGGCGATGCTCAATCTGGGAGTCAATGGTTTGTTGAGCAAGGCCAGCCTGGCTGATGAACTGCCTCAGGCCATCGGTTACATGGCCCAAGGCAAAACCTACCTGGCCACCTCAGTTCAGCGCCTGTTGCTTCAGGAGGGCGCCGTACGCGAGGACATGATGGGCGTTCAGGAAAACCTTTCGCCCAAGGAGCTGGAGGTTACCCGTCTGCTGGCCGCCGGACATACAGTGAGTCAGATCGCCGCCCTGCTCAATCGCAGTAAACAAACGGTCAGCACCCAAAAAGTCAGCGCCATGCGCAAGCTGGGGGTGGCCAACGATGCTGCGCTCTATCTCTACCTGCAGGAGCATGGCCTGAGGTGAGCGAACGTTCACGCCGTGGCCACTTGCTGGATACTGGCGTTTGTACGCATTGTGATCCACTCCAGCAGTTGCCCGCCCGGCATGGGTCGGGCGATGAAGTAGCCTTGCATGACCGGATGCCCCAAATCCTTGATGGCCAGTAGATCGTCAAGCGTTTCCACCCCCTCGACCACCACATTGAGGTTCATACGCCGCGCCATGATCAGCGCACCCGCTACCACCGCAGCCTTGCGGCCATCCTGAGCCATACCGCGAACAAATTCACTGGGCAGTTTCAACTCGCTAAACGGCAGTTCCAGCAGGCGCTGTACATTGGAAACGCCCGTGCCGAAATCATCGATGGACAGCTGGCAACCGAGAATGCGCAGGTGCAGCAGGCCCTCGAGCTGCGCCTCGTTCAGTGCGCTACCGGCAGTTTCGATCATTTCCAGGGTCAAGGCGTTGGCAGGCACAGCATGACGCTGAAGCGCCGCCTTGACCTGATCGTGAAAATCATCACGCAGCAACAGTTGCGGGGCGATGTTTACCGCCACTGGCAACGCCGCACCGGTGCGCGTTTGATACTGCGCACTGAACGCCAACGCCTGGTCCAGCACATGCCAGGTCAAGGTATCAAACAAACCCGCACGCTCGATCAGCGGAAGAAACTGCGCCGGTGACAACATGCCCAACCTCGGATGCTGCCAGCGAACCAATGCTTCAGTCCCCACCAGCTTACCGTCGCAATTGACCTGAGGTTGATAATGCACCACCCACTGGTCCTTGCATTGCGCCAGCTCGGGCGCTGTCAGGTGCAGCAACTGCGGACACACTGGCAACTCGACAGGGGCAAGTTTGGTGCTTTCCTGATCAAGGTAACGGCGCAACAACTCATGCAGGACCAGGCTCGTGGCCGGCTTGGGCACACAACCCAGTACGTTCAGCCCCAGTTGCCGGGCCAGCGCTCCCACACTTTCAATTACGCAAGGCTCGGCGGCACTGAGAATGACAACCGCTGCGGCTAACCCGCTTTCAGCCAGATGGCGGATCAACGCCAGGCCATCAGCGCCGTCCATTTGCAAGTCGCAAATGGCGATATCGACCCGACCGCGTCGCGACAGGGTCTGACAGGCAGACTCGACCGATTCGGCAGTCAAGACATCGAATACACCGTTGGCGTTGAGCATTTGATGCAACGCCATGAGTTGAAAGGGATGGTCCTCGAGAATCAGAACCTTGAGTGAATGCATGAACCTTACCCCGCAGTGGCAGTCATGTGCGACAGCACAAGTACCACTCTAGGCAAGTACATCCGAACAACCTATCGGACTTGTCCTAAAGTGCATGCGGCACTTTCTGAAGCTCCCTTTCAATATCCGCCTTGAGCTGCAGCATCACCTGCTCCAGCGCAGGCCAGGCGGCGCTTACCGCGTCCGCACCACGTTCACGGCGTGCGCGGCTCAAGGCAGCGCACGCCTGGGCCAAGGGCAAGGCGTCAATCAGGCAGGCAACGCCCTCAATCCGATGCAAGGAGGCGCGTATAGCGTCCAGCGCCTGGTCCGATACGGCTTGAGCAAGCAACAACTGTTCTTCACCAAGGTTCTTCTGCAACTCCTCAAGCATACGCTGCATGACCTGCGGGTTAGCCTGGGTCATCTGCTGCAGGGTCTGGATGCGAAAACTGCACAGCGGCGCCCGCGCCTCTATCACCGCCGACAAACGCGCGAGGGAAACCGGTTTGACCAGCAGGTCGTCCATCCCTGCCGCCAGGCAACGCTCACGCTCCTCTTTCATGGCATTGGCGGTACAACCCACGATGGCGGTCGCCGGTCGCAGCTGTTGGCTTTCCACCCGGCGGATCGCTCGAGCCAGGGCGTAACCACTCATGACCGGCATGTTGCAGTCGGTCAGCAGCAGGTCAAAGCGTTCGCGTTGCATCGCCTCCAGTGCCGCCTGGCCCGATTCCACGGCCAGCACCTGATGGCCGAGAAACGCCAGTTGCTGGCTGAGCACCAGGCGATTGGCAGACAGGTCATCCACCACCAGAATCCGTCGTGGCTGGCTGTCCTGACGGGGTACAGCCTCTGCGACGCAAGGTTCCTGGGCTTGGACAACCGGCTCAACGGCAATCTCCACACGTACCTCGGTGCCCTGACCCGGCGCACTTTGCAGGCTAATTGTACCGTCCATCAGCTCTACCAGTTGCCGGCAAATGCTCAAACCTAAACCAGAGCCCCCGTACTCGCCGGCTAAACGCGCACTGGCCTGAACAAAGGGAGTGAACAGTTCGCTTTGCTGCTGCGCACTGAGGCCAATTCCACTGTCACGCACACAAAACAGCAAGCCCACCCCTGCTGGCGTGTCCTGCCCGGTACGACTGACCTGGACATTGACCTGGCCCAGGTGTGTAAACTTGAGGGCATTACCGAGCAAGTTGACCATCACCTGACGCAGTCGCAGAGGATCAAACCAATACGCGCCTTGTACGTCGTCGGCAACGTGCAGGTGCAGATCCAAGCCTTGCGTCACAGCCTGGTTGCGAAACTGACTGACTATGCCTTCCATAAACGGCTTCAGCGCAATCGCCTGAGGTGCCAGCTGCAGGCTACCGGCTTCAATCCGGGCCAGGTCCAGGCTGTCACCGATCAAGGCCATGAGCTCACCCGCCGATCGGTGGGCAGTCTCCAATCCTGGTGACGGCACTTGGCCGTTGGCCAGAGCTGTTTCGCGCTCCAGTTCAAGCAAGCCGACGATCACCGCCATAGGCGTTCGGATCTCATGGCTCATGGTCGCCAGGAAGACACTTTTGGCCTGGTTGGCCTGCTCCGCCTGCTGGCGCGCCTCGACCAGATCAACTTCCAGTTGCTTGCGTTCAGTGATGTCGATCCAGCCGCCGAGCAGGCCTTGCAGTTGACCATCGGCGCGGTAGAACGGCACTGTCCATTGGTAGGCATCGGTGCGCTGGCCCTGATGCTCAATACAGCGATCAACAAACACCGGTTTGGGGTCCTGCAGCAGACTTAAATAGTCTGCGTGCAGTTGCGTTGCCAATTCATGGGGGATCACCTCGATGTCGGTCAGGCGACGTCCTTTGACATCCTCCAGGCGCAATGAGAACACCTGCTCGTAACTCTTGTTACAGGTAATCAGGCGTCCCTCCAGATCCCGCACATAAATTGGATTGGGGATTCCGTCGAGCAATGCGCGCTTGAAGGCCAACTGGTCGTTGAGCGCCTCTTCGGCCTTTTCCCGCTGGTTGATCTGCGCCCGCAAGCGACTGCTCCAGAGCAGTGAAGCCAGTCCGAACAGCACAGCGCCCGCCGCGCTCCAGTACATCCAGGGTGCAATCTGCTGCCAAGCCGGAGCTGGTGGAGCCAACGCGCCCAACCACTTCATGCGTACGGCACGTAGCTCAGCAACCGGGAAGGCTTCCAGCGCCTTGTTCACAATGCTTTCCAGTTCCGGGGCGTTGCGTCGCACGGAAAACCTGTCCGGCGCCCATTTGCCCTCCACCCCACGTCCGACCTTGAGTTGCGGTTCATTGTTGAGCACGCTGTAGGCACCGATCTCACTGTCAATGGTCGCCAACGCCTCGCCGGTGCGTACTTTTTCCCGCGCCTGCTGCAGCGAATCCACCAGCAGCAAACGGATGCCAGGGTGCTCGTGGCGGATACTGCTCTCCAGCGCATGCTGGGCAGGCAAGGCCAGGGTTTCGCCGGCCAGCTCTTCCAGCGACGCCAGCCCCAGGTTCGCGGGTCGAACAATGAACACCCAGCTCTGCCCACCCAACGAATGGGTGAAGTTGAGGAACGTCCGACGTTCCGGCGTTTCGCTCAACGTGGTACTCATGTCTGCCTGTCCGGTCTTGAGCAGGTGCAGACTTTGGGCGATCGACCCGGAAGGTGCATAGACAAACTGCAGCCCGGTCAACTGCGCAATGGTGGCCAATACATCGCTGTTGAGGCCTGTCCAATCGCCCTGGCGATTGCGAAACAGGTACGGTGGATACTGGCTGCCGACCACCGTCACCTTTGGATGGCTGGCGATCCATTGCCGCTCCTTGGCGGTCAGTACGACGCGGTGATGGGCCACATCCGAGCCTAGCCCGGAGGTCCAACGGCCAAGAATCTCCCGACGCGCCGCATCATCGAGACTGGCCAGCGCACGGTTGAACAAGGCCTGCAACGGCCGATCTTCGGCCCGTATGGCGAAGGCGAAACCAATGGGTGGCAAGGCACTGGGACCAACCACTTGCAGGCCCAGGTACGGACGCAGAGCGTTGAAGGCGCGAATGATGATCTCGTTGCCGATAAAGGCATCGACTTCCCCCAGGTTGAGGGCTTCCAGGGCGCTACTGAGGTTGGGGGCCAGTATCACCTGGCTCTGGGGATAGACTCGCTGCATTACCTGGGTATCGGCATAGCCGTCGAGCAGGACAATCTTCTTCCCGGCCAGGGACTCGGCGGGCAACGCCGCGCCACCGCGTACCACTACCATGGAGCGGTCGGGGATGTAGTCCTCGGTAAAAAGCAGGCCCGGTACGCTGCGCTCGAAGCCATTGGCGCTGGTCAGCACGTCGATCAGCCCGTTGTGCAGGGCTTCGATGGCTTCCTCGCGCTTGGCGAATGCCAGTACTTGAGTCTTGAGCCCAAGGCGGTCGGCAACCAGGCTCAGGTAGTCGGCACTGATGCCCTGGTAGCGGTTGCGGTCGATGGTGATATCAACCGGCTCATAATCAGCAATGGAGATCCCCACCCGCAGTACGCGTGCCGGGCCGAGCCATTGCTGTTCGGCATGGCTCAACGGCATCGGTTCCAGGTCGATGAACGGCGGTGCCAGGGTAAAGGGCAGTTGTGCTGCCTGCGCCCAGCCTACCGTGCAGATCCACAGCAGGCAGGCCAACAGCAACGCCGTTGTTTGACGGGGTCCTTTGCGCATCGATTCTCCATTGCTACTTCTGACTCAGGCCAGTGTAGAAGTTAATAGGTTCTTCACGGCATCCTGATCTGGGGGCTCGTGCTGGTGCTGGTGCTGGTGCTGGTGCTGGTGCTGGTGCTGGTGCTGGTGCTGGTGCTTAGGGCGGGGGCTGAGCCATTCGGTGCAGCGACGCTGACGACCCATTCCGCCCTTACGGCGGCCTACTTTTTTCTTGGAAAAAGTAGGCAAAACCGCTTGCTCCTGCATACGGCCCTACGCTGCGCTTCGGGTCCCCTCGCTCCGGAACCTTCCAGGGCCACGCGGCCTACGACTTGCTTCGCCAAGTCTACGTCTCGCGTCTTCGACTATCGCCGAAGGTGCTGCGCACTGCCCCTACAGGTACCTCCACTCGGCCTCCTGAAGTCGCAGTCTGCAGCGCATGAACCTACGCGTACAAAGATCAAAAACAAGATCAAGATCAAGATCAAGATCAAGTGCAGTGCGAGGTGTTGCACTGCTTTTGTGGGAGCTGGTCTTGCCAGCGATGCAGACACCGCACACTGACTAACACCCAGTCGATGCCACCGCCAGTAAAACTGGCGCCCACAATTGTCGCCCGAGGGCGTCCGGCTGTGTAGGTATCCAGGGGCAGTTCGCAGCACCTTCGGTGTAACTGAAGACGCAAGAGGTAGATTTACGTGGCGAGTCGAAGGCCGCGATGCCAAAACATAAAAAGCCCGTCATAGACGGGCTTTCTGTGGGCCTATCAGTCGGTCAGAGTGGCTTGCCGCGATTACCATGCTGACTGACGAACGCTTGTACCGCCTTCAGGTCATTGGCCAAGACTGTGCAACGCTCTTCCCGGGCGAACAAGTCACTCAGGTGTGCTGGCAATTCCAGCGCCTTGCCGACGCCGGCCTTTTCCACCGCGTCCGGGAACTTGACCGGATGCGCAGTGCCCAGCACCACCATCGGTGTATCCAGGCTGCGCCGACATTCGCGAGCGGCCTTGACCCCGATCGCCGTGTGCGGATCAAGTACTTCACCAGTCTGGGCGAAGACCTCGGCGATGGTTTCGCAGGTTTGCGCATCATCGACGGCCAGCGAATCGAACAGCTTGCGCGCTTCGGTCCAGCGATCCTGATCGACGCTGAAACCACCACCCTGCTTGAAGTCATCCATCAACCCGGCAATCGCCGCGCCGTTGCGACCGTGCAGGTCGAACAGCAAGCGCTCGAAGTTGGACGAGACCATGATGTCCATCGAAGGCGACAGGGTCGCGTGCAGGGTTTCCTTGACGTACTGGTTGCCGCTCATGAAACGGTGCAGGATGTCATTGCGGTTGGTGGCGACAATCAGCTGGTTGATCGGCAGGCCCATGTTGCGCGCCAGGTAGCCAGCGAAGATATCGCCAAAGTTACCGGTCGGCACCGAGAACGCAATCGAACGCGCCGGGCCACCCAACTGCAGGGCCGCGTGGAAGTAGTAGACGATCTGGGCCATGATCCGCGCCCAGTTGATCGAGTTGACCGCCACCAGGCGCGTGCCCTTGAGAAAGCCCTGGTCAGCGAAGCTGGCCTTGACCATCTCCTGGCAGTCGTCGAAGTTGCCTTCGATGGCGATATTGTGGATGTTCTCACCAAAGATGGTGGTCATCTGCCGGCGCTGAACTTCCGATACACGCTGGTGCGGGTGCAGGATGAAGATGTCGACGTTGTCGCAACGGCGGCAGCCTTCAATGGCAGCAGAACCGGTGTCACCACTGGTGGCGCCAATGATCACTACGCGCTCGCCACGCTTGGCCAGCACGTGGTCCAGCAGGCGACCGAGCAGTTGCAGGGCAAAGTCCTTGAACGCCAGGGTCGGGCCGTGGAACAGCTCCAATACCCATTCGTTGCTGTTCAGCTGACGCAACGGGGCGACTGCGGCGTGGGCGAACTCGCCGTAAGTTTCTTCGAGAATCTTCTTGAAGTCGGCATCGGCAATGCTACCGGTGACGAACGGGCGCATCACCCGGAATGCCAGCTCGTGGTACGGCAGGCCTGCCCAGGAGGCAATTTCTTCCTGGGTGAAACGCGGTAGGTTTTCCGGCACGTACAGACCGCCATCACTGGCCAGACCGGCGAGCAGGACGTCTTCGAAATTCAGGGCCGGTGCTTGACCGCGGGTACTGATGTAACGCATGACCTAATCCTCTAACGCAAAGACTGCTCAGTTCAGTTGTTCGACACGGATACGTACGACGTTGCCAACCACATCCTGCAATGCTTCCAGGGCGGTGATGGCATCGTTCATGCGTTGTTCGAGCACACGGTGGGTGAGCAGGATCATTGGCACCAGGCCGTCCTGTTCCTCGACTTCCTTCTGCATGATCGATTCGATGTTGATGCCCCGCTCCGAGAGGATGCTTGCCACTTGGGCCAGCACGCCTGGATGATCTTTGGCCTGGATGCGCAGGTAGTAGGCGCTTTCGCACGCTTCGATCGGCAGGATCGGATGTGCCGACAGTGAATCCGGCTGGAAGGCCAGGTGGGGCACACGGTTTTCCGGATCGGAGGTCATTGCCCGGACCACGTCGACCAAATCGGCCACTACTGAGGAAGCGGTAGGCTCCATACCAGCGCCCGCACCGTAGAACAACGTAGAGCCAGCGGCATCACCGTTAACCATGACCGCGTTCATCACACCGTTGACGTTGGCGATCAGGCGGTCGGCTGGGATCAGTGTCGGGTGGACCCGCAGCTCGATGCCGTTGGCGGTACTGCGCGCCACGCCCAGGTGCTTGATCCGGTAGCCAAGGGCTTCGGCGTAGTTCACATCGGCGGTGGTCAGCTGGGTGATACCCTCGGTGTAAGCCTTGTCGAACTGCAGTGGGATACCAAAGGCGATGGAGGCCAGGATGGTCAGCTTGTGCGCCGCGTCGATGCCTTCAACGTCGAAGGTTGGATCGGCTTCGGCATAACCCAAGGCCTGAGCTTCGGCAAGCACGTCGGGGAAGGTGCGGCCCTTCTCACGCATTTCAGTGAGGATGAAGTTGCCAGTGCCGTTGATGATCCCGGCGACCCAGTTGATGCGGTTGGCCGAGAGGCCTTCACGAATTGCCTTGATGACGGGAATACCGCCTGCCACTGCCGCTTCGAAGGCGACAATAACGCCCTTCTCGCGCGCCTTGGCGAAAATTTCGTTGCCGTGCACGGCGATCAGCGCCTTGTTGGCGGTGACCACGTGCTTGCCGTTGTCGATTGCCTTGAGCACTAGATCACGGGCAATGGTGTAGCCGCCAATCAGCTCGATGACAATGTCGATTTCCGGGTTCGTTGCGACCTCGAATACATCAGCGGTAATGGGGGTACCGGTAATCTGGCAATTCGGGTTTGGCGAACGCATGGCAATCTGTGCCACTTCGATACCACGCCCGGCACGGCGGGCGATCTCCTCGGCGTTACGCTGAAGTACATTGAAGGTACCGCCACCGACGGTCCCCAACCCACAGATGCCTACTTTGACCGGTTTCACTGTGAACTCCCCATTGAACGAACGGCACGCAGCCGTTCGTGAAAACAGCCGTCTCCCCATGGTGACGGCTCGCTTGTTGATTTACTTACTGCCGGCCAGTGCCAACTTGGCAACCTGTGGCGCCGGTTGATAACCCGGAATCACCTGACCGTCCTCAAGGACGATGGCCGGGGTACCGTTGACACCAATCGATTGGCCCAGCTGGAATTGCTTGCTGACCGGGTTGGCGCATTTGGCCGCCTTGATTTCTTTACCGTCGATCATCTTGTCCAGAGCGCCCTTGCGGTCGCTGGAGCACCAGACGGCTTGTAATTGTTCGTCGCCCGGGGAGCCGAGGCCCTGTCGCGGGAAGGCTACGTAGCGCACTTCGATACCGCGACGGTTGAGCTCAGGAACTTCGGCGTGCAGCTTGTGGCAGTACGGGCAGGTCGTGTCGGTAAACACAGTGATGTGCGATTTGGTTTCGCCCTTGGCAGGATAAACCACCATCTCGGCCGCTGGAATAGCATTAATGCTCTTGGCGATGGCCTGACGCTCGGTTTTTTCCGTCAGGTTGACCGGCTTGCCATCCTGGATCTGATACAGATAGCCCTGCATGACGAACTGGCCATCGGGGCTGGCATACAATACGCGACCGCCCTGAAGCTTGACTTCGTACAAGCCGTTCAATGGGCTTGAGGCAACGCTTTCGACCGGCAAACCCAGTTCCAGGGTCTGCAGGGTCTTACGGATTGCCTGCTCGGCGTTGTCGGCGGCAGCGGCAAAAGTGCTGACCAACGCCAGGGTGGCGGTGGCGATAATCTGGGTCACGCGCATGGAAACTCCTGAAGGCGGGCAAAGGGCCAATCAAGCAAGGCACGTGCTGAAATGACGGTGCGCGGATGGCCCTTGATGCAAACCGCCCAAGCCTACCACATCATGTCCATGCAGACCGCCCCCAGCCGATACCGTGATCAGCCACGCGGATGATGGCGGGCATGCAACTCCTGCAACCGAGCCCGGGCAACATGGGTGTAGATCTGCGTGGTCGACAAGTCACTGTGCCCCAGTAGCATCTGCACTACCCGCAAGTCAGCCCCATGGTTGAGCAAATGCGTGG
Source organism: Pseudomonas sp. S06B 330 (assembly GCF_002845275.2). NCBI lineage: Bacteria > Pseudomonadati > Pseudomonadota > Gammaproteobacteria > Pseudomonadales > Pseudomonadaceae > Pseudomonas > Pseudomonas tussilaginis. The sequence continues at coordinate 4,637,515 of NZ_CP088149.1, forward strand.
CGAAGGCATGGCGCAAGGTGTGCGGTGACAGGCTCTTGCTGATACCGGCAACCTGCGCCTGATGCTTGATCCGATGCCAGAACGTCTGACGGGTCATCTGCTCGCCACGCAGGCTGGGAAACAGCACGTCGCTCGGGCGCCCGTTGAGTAACTCATTGCGGCCATCGCGCAGGTAGCGCTCCAGCCATACCACCGCCTCTTCACCCATCGGCACCAGGCGCTCCTTGCTGCCCTTGCCCATGACCCGCAATACACCCTGACGCAAGTTGACCTGATCCAGGGTCAGACTGACCAACTCAGTGACACGCAGGCCACAGGCGTAAAGGACTTCAAGCATGGCACGGTCGCGTTGACCGATAGGCTCGCCGAGGTCTGGCGCCTGCAACAACGCCTCCACGTCTTCCTCAGACAGCGACTTGGGCAAAGGCCGACCTAACTGCGGCATCTCGACCTGCAATGTTGGGTCGACGCCAATCAGCTTTTCCCGTAGCAAATAACGATAGAAGCCACGGACACCAGAAAGAAAGCGCGCAGTCGACCGCGGCTTGTAGCCTTGATCCAGGCGCCAGCCCAAGTGATCGAGAATCAGCTCGCGCCCGGCATCAGGCAACGCCACACCGCGCTCTTCAAGCCAGCCATTGAACAACGCCAGGTCACTGCGATAAGACTCGCGGGTATTATCCGCCAGGCCTTTTTCCAGCCACAGGGCGTCGAGGAACTGGTCAATCAGGGGATGTTCAATGGCAGGCATGACAACTCGGAAGCAGATGACGAAAGCGCAATATTGCCGCTAGTCTTCCACAACATGGTCGGCATAGGGAGTCCGAATGAACGAACAACAGATATTGCTGACCTTTGGTGGCATTGGCGTTGCTGCCCTCGCCTGCCAATGGCTGGCCTGGCGCTTAAAACTACCGGCAATACTCTTTCTCTTGGTCAGCGGCATTCTTGCCGGACCAATTCTTGGCTGGCTGGATCCACAAGAAATGTTCGGCCCGCTGCTGATGCCACTGGTTTCACTGGCGGTGGCACTGATCCTGTTCGAAGGCAGTTTGACCCTTCACTTGTCGCAATGGCGCGAGATCGGCACGGTGGTGCATCGCATGGTTACCGTCGGCGCCCTGTCGACCTGGATCATCATCACCTTGGCCACCCATTGGTTGCTGGGCTTTGACTGGTTGCTGGCGACCCTGTTCGGCACCTTGACCCTGGTCACTGGCCCTACAGTCATCGTGCCGATGTTGCGGGTGGTGCGACCGAAATCGACCATTGCCAATATTCTGCGCTGGGAAGGCATTGTCATCGACCCGATCGGCGCGCTGTTAGCGGTAGTGGTGTACAGCTTCATCATCGCCAGTGCTGCCGGCAATGGCCTGAGTCAAAGCCTGATGACCTTCGCCGGAGTGATTCTGTGCGGTAGCGCATTTGGCGCAGCCGGGGGCTGGATCCTCGGCCAGGTGATGCGCCGACAATGGCTCCCCGAGTACCTGCATAACCTGGCGTCGCTGGCTGCGGTACTGGGCATCTTTATCGCCTCCAACCAGGTGACCCATGAATCAGGTCTACTGGCAGTAACCCTCATGGGTATGTGGCTGGCCAACATGAAAGGCGTAGATGTTCGGCAGATCCTGCACTTCAAGGAGAACCTAAGCGTCCTGCTGATCTCTGGGCTGTTCATCCTCCTGGCAGCACGCCTGGACCTTAACGCCCTGCTCGGCCTTGGCCCGGCGGTGCTGGCATTGCTGCTGGTCATCCAGTTGATCGCCCGCCCACTGAACGTCGTACTGTCTACTTGGGGTTCGAACTTGAACTGGCGCGAACGCGCCCTGCTCGGCTGGATTGCACCGCGAGGGATCGTTGCCGCGGCGGTGTCAGCGATTTTCGCCATTCGCCTGGATGAAGCCGGTCATGAGGGCGCCCTGCTGCTGGTGCCGCTGACCTTTGCCGTGATTATCGGCACTGTCGTGTTGCAAAGTGCCACGGCTCGGCCGCTGGCACGCTTGCTGAAGGTCGCGGAACCTGCGCCTAGCGGCTTTCTGATCGTCGGCGCCAACCCTCCGGCCCGCACCATCGCCAAGGCCTTGCAGCAATTGGACTGCCGGGTTTTGCTCACCGATTCGAGCTGGGAAAACATCCGTGCGGCGCGAATGGAGGGGCTGCCGACTTACTTTGGTAATCCAGCCTCACAGCATGCCGATGCCCATCTGGATCTGGTTGGCCTGGGGCACTTGCTTGGCCTGTCCCCTGCGGGAGAGCTCAATACCCTGGCGTGCGCACGATTTCGTCATGACTTTGGTCATGCGCGTTTGTTCGTACTGGCCAGCGGGTTGGAGACGCAGCGTAGTGACAAGCACCGCGCCAGTGACGAGCATCGGGGGCATGTATTGGGCAGCCAGGCACTGACCTACGTTCAGCTGGCCAATCAGTTACATCAGGGTGCAGAGCTGTACAGCACCAACCTGACTGAGACCTTTGGCTGGGAAGACTATCAAGCACTGCATGGCGAGCGGGCAACCTTGCTGTTTGCCCGTGACGGCAGTGGCTGGGTGCATGTGTTCGGGCCCGATAGTGCGCTCAAACCGGGCGCTGGGTGGGCAGTGGTGGCACTGATTCAGCCGGAACAAAGCTAGCCGCTGCGACCTCATCGCTGGCAACGCCAGCTCCCACACGTTGTGGGAGTCGACATTGCCGGCGAAGGGATCGGGGCTGGTACTCAGAACCCAGGCAGAACCGGCACCGGCCGCTTGTCTTCATCGATGGCAACAAAGCTGAACAGGCCATGGATGGCCTTCTCGCGACTGTCACAGCTCATGCTTTCGACAAACACTTCAACCTCAACCTTGAGACTGGTATTGCCCACAGCAGCCACCCGCCCAACCAACTCGACAATGGAACCAGCGGCAATCGGGTGCTTGAAGTCGATCCGGTCGGTGGACACAGTCACCAACGGCAACCGGCAAAAGCGCGTGGCGGCGATGAACGACACTTCATCCATCCAGGCCAAAGCGGTACCACCGAACAAGGTGTTGTGATGATTGGTAGTGGACGGAAACACCGCCTTGGTAACGCGGGTCACCGACAGTTCGGTGCGGCGTTCGATTTCCTGCTCTCTGGGGCTCATAAACTCACATCAGGGACAAATTACAGACAACAAAAAAGCAGCCCGAAGGCTGCTTTTTTCGCATAGTGGCCGTAGCCACCGGTCAAACTGTCATCAGGACAGTTTTTCCTTGATGCGAGCGGCTTTACCGGACAGGTCGCGCAGGTAGTACAGCTTGGCTTTACGCACGTCACCACGACGTTTCACGGCCAGGCTGTCGATTTGCGGGCTGTAGGTCTGGAAAGTACGCTCAACACCAACACCGTTGGAGATCTTGCGAACAGTGAAAGCGCTGTTCAGACCACGGTTACGTTTGGCGATGACAACGCCTTCGAAAGCCTGCAGACGCGAACGATCGCCTTCCTTTACTTTCACCTGAACGACAATGGTGTCGCCCGGGGCAAAGGTCGGGATCTCTTTGGACATCTGCTCAGCTTCGATCTGCTGAATGATTTTGTTGGTCATGCTGTGCTCCTAAGGTAAATCGTCGGATCTACCATCGATACGTTAACTATCGTCCCGCTCTCGGAGATACTCCGTGAGCAGCTTCTTCTCTTCTCCAGAAAGTGAGCGACTTTCCAGAAGATCGGCGCGTCGTTCATAGGTCCGCCCAAGGGACTGCTGTAAACGCCATCGCCGGATGTGTGCATGGTTGCCACTAAGCAACACGTCGGGAACACGCTGATCCGCATACACCTCCGGTCGGGTGTAGTGCGGGCAATCAAGCAGACCATCAGTGAAGGAGTCTTCCTCCGCCGAGTCCGCATGCCCTAAAGCTCCGGGCAGCAGTCGCGTAACCGCATCAATCAGGACCATCGCCGGTAGCTCACCACCGGACAGGACATAATCCCCAATCGACCACTCTTCATCGACATGAGCCTCAATAAAGCGCTCGTCAATGCCTTCATATCGACCGGCTATCAGAATCAACGATTCATGCCTCGCCAGGTCTTTGACCGCCGACTGATTCAGCTTGCGGCCTTGCGGGCTCAGGTAAATCACCTTCGCCGCCTCTCCGGTTGCCTGCCTGGCAGCTACCAGGGCATCTTCCAGAGGCTTGATCTTCATCACCATGCCCGGACCACCGCCAAACGGCCGATCATCCACCGTATGGTGACGATCTGTGGTGTAGTCCCGCGGGTTCCAGCAGGTCAGTTGCAGCAACCCCTGTCGCACCGCTCGGCTGGTAATGCCGTACTCACTGATGGCCGAGAACATCTCGGGGAACAGCGTGATGACGTCTACGCGCAGGCTGGCCATTGCTTAGAAGTCCGCGTCCCATTCCACCCTCATTTCGCCTGCAACCAGGTCGATCTTCAACACGCATTGCTCTGTATAGGGCAATAGGCGTTCACGATCATCCAGGCTGCCCGCGCAGGGCTTGACCACCATTACATCGTTCGCGCCGGTCTCCAACAGGTGATCAATCTTGCCGAACAGCTGTTCGTCCTGATTGATGACTTTCAGGCCTACCAACTGGTACCAGTAGTACTCGTCGCTAGACAGGTTGGGCAGAAGGCTTCGCGAGATACAAATCTCATAACCGCTCAGAAGACGGGCTTCATCACGATCGTCGAGGCCTTTGAGCTTGGCGACCAGATCCTTTTGAGTGGAACGGCCACTGACCAGCTCTACCTGTTTTACCTTCCCGTCGTGCCGAAGCGTCCAGTTAGGGTAATCCAACAGGTTTTCAATCGGATCGGTAAAGGAAAAAACCTTCACCTCGCCGCGAACGCCGTGAACCGAGAAAATCTTGCCGACAACGATCAAATCGTCAGCACTTTCTGGCGTCGCGTTCATATTGCTCAGGCAGCAGCCTTGGCAGCTTGCTTCAGCAGCTGGGCAACACGATCAGAAGGCTGTGCGCCAACGCTCAGCCAGTGAGCAACGCGGTCTTCTTTAACGGACAGACGAACTTCCTGACCACGAGCGATAGGGTTGAAGAAACCAACCTGCTCGATGTGCGAACCGGTAACCGGGTTACGCGAGTCGGTCACGGTCAGGGTGTAGAATGGGCGCTTTTTAGAGCCACCACGGGCAAGACGGATGGTTAGCATTGAACATCGTTCCTGTAGTCGGTGCTGCAAATCATAATGCACAGCGGGCACACGGGTGCCCGAAAGGCCGCATATTCTCAAGGAATATCCGGACTTTTGCAAATGCCTTTTTACCTGATGCAAAAAGGCCTGCCTGCTGATTTGCGAATAACGCTGCCTTATATAAGGCAACAGTGTCCCGCCAAGGGCGGGGGTTCGATCATCGGCGCACATTCGCGCCGACGATCCGAATAGGGTTACAGCTTGGGCATGCCGCCGCCGGGCATCATGCCACCCAGGCCGCGCATCATTTTTGCCATGCCGCCTTTGGCAGAAAACTTCTTCATCATCTTCTGCATCTGCTTGTGCTGTTTGATCAAACGACCGATGTCCTGCACCTGGGTGCCGGAACCCATGGCGATCCGGCGCTTACGCGAACCGCTGATCAGCTCAGGGTCGCGGCGCTCGGCCGGGGTCATGGAGTTGATGATCGCTTCCATCTGCTTGAACTGCTTCTCGGCTGCGCCCTGGGCATTGCCCATCTGCGCCAGATTGACTCCACCCATGTTGGGCAACTTGTCCATCAGGCCGCCGAGGCCGCCCATGTTCTTCATTTGCTGCAGCTGGTCACGGAAGTCTTCGAGGTCGAAACCCTTGCCCTTCTTCAGCTTCTTGGCCAGTTTGTCGGCCTTTTCCTTGTCGAGGGTCTGTTCGGCCTGCTCGATCAGGCTGAGCACGTCGCCCATGCCGAGGATTCGCGACGCAATACGGTCGGGGTGGAACGGTTCGAGCGCTTCGCTCTTTTCGCCCATACCGATGAACTTGATCGGCTTGCCGGTAATGGCGCGCACCGACAGCGCAGCACCGCCACGGGCGTCACCGTCGACCTTGGTCAGGATCACACCGGTCAGCGGCAGCGCATCACCAAACGCCTTGGCGGTGTTGGCGGCGTCCTGACCGGTCATGGCGTCAACCACGAACAGCGTCTCGATCGGCTTGACCGCGGCGTGCAGGTCTTTGATCTCGGCCATCATCTCGGCGTCGATATGCAAACGACCGGCGGTATCGACGATGACCACGTCGATGAATTTCAGTTTGGCTTCGCGGATCGCCGCTTCGGCAATCGCTACCGGCTTCTGGCTGATATCGGAAGGGAAGAAGGTAACGCCGATATCACTTGCCAGGGTTTCCAGCTGCTTGATTGCCGCCGGGCGGTAGACGTCAGCCGACACCACCATCACCGACTTCTTCTTGCGCTCTTTAAGGAAGCGCGCCAGCTTGCCGGCGGTGGTGGTCTTACCCGCACCCTGCAGACCGGCCATCAGCACCACGGCAGGTGGAGCAGCATTGAGCGCCAGGTCTTCGTTGGCCGCGCCCATCAGGCCTTCGAGTTCGGCCTGGACGATTTTCACGAACGCCTGACCTGGGGTCAGGCTGCGCGACACCTCGGTGCCGACCGCACGCTCTTTGATCTTGTTGACGAAATCCTTGACCACCGGCAGGGCGACGTCAGCCTCGAGCAACGCCATGCGCACTTCACGCAGGGTGTCTTTGATGTTGTCTTCGGTCAGCTTGGCCTTGCCGGTGACATGGCGCAGCGTCTGTGACAGACGGTCGGTCAGGTTTTCAAACATGGTGATCCTTTCAGGCTCTGTAGAACCGAGGTTTATCAGCTGCCTCTGGCGTATTCGACGGGCCTTGGGCAGGGGCAGATCGGCGATTATAACGAAGACTCGGGCTAGCGCACACCTTGCCGTCGGTTAGCAGTCTTCCTTGACAGGCGCGTTCTATGCCAAACTCAACTCTTTTCGGGCTTGCCTAACAGGACTTATGCTCCCTTTGTCACCCAGCTTGCTACCTAACCTGATCGCCGCCTGCTTGTACGCCGCCGCGACTCTCTATCACGGCTCCCGGCTGGCGCAAGGCGCCAAGGCCGACAAACGCCTGCTCGGACTGCTGGGGGCACTGGCGGTCATTGCCCAAGGCACTGCGCTGTGCTGGCAACTGCTTACGCCTTTGGGCCTGAGCCTGGACTTCTTCAGCGCCGCCAGCCTGATCGCCACGGCAGTGATTGCCCTGACCCTGCTGGCCTGCCTGCGCATTCCGGTGGAAAATCTCTTGCTGCTGCTGTTCCCGCTGGGCATGGCCACGGCGCTAATCGCGCAGTTCGCACCGTCAGGCACGGTGCCGCTGATCAACGAAGAGCCGGGCATTCTTGCGCATATCCTGCTGTCGATCCTGGCCTATGGGTTGTTCACCATTGCCGTGTTCCAGTCCTTGTTGTTGCTGGTGCAGGATCACCAGCTCAAGCACAAGCACCCTTCCGGTCTGATTCGCAACTTCCCGCCACTGCAGACCATGGAAAGCCTGTTGTTCGGCTTTCTCTGGACCGGCTGGGGACTGCTGTCGCTGTCGCTGATTTCCGGCTGGCTGTTCCTCGACAACCTGTTCGCCCAGCACCTGGTGCACAAAACCTTGCTCGCCTGCGTAGCCTGGGTGGTGTTCAGCGTGCTGCTGTGGGGCCGCACCCGCCTGGGCTGGCGCGGCCACAAGGCGATTCGCTGGACACTGGCCGGTTTTTGCCTGCTGATGCTGGCGTACTTCGGCAGCAAGCTGGTGCGCGAATTCATCCTGCACATCTGACGGGCACAGGTAAATGGACGCACTGCCGTTAGGCCCCTTGCTTGGTATTCTGGCACTGGCCCTGCTGTGGTCGGCGCTGTTCACCGCCGTAGACGCCGCCCAGCAACAGCTCAATGGGGTACGGCGTAACGGCCTCACCGATGAACACCCGGCACTGGCGGTCACCCCCCAGTCCTTGGTGCTGTGTTCCACCCTGGGCAAGTTGTTGGTGCTGGCACTGGCCTGCCTGCTGGGCCAGCGCTATAACGGCGAACAAGGCTTCTGGCTGGCCGGGCTTGGCGCTGCCGGCCTGGTGCTGGTGCTGGCCGAATACCTGCCGCGGCAACTGGCCCGACGCAACCCGCACACCTTCATTACCTTGGGCAACAGCCTGCTCAAAGCCCCATTGAAACTGCTCCAGCCGCTGGCCTGGCTACTCGATGGCTGCGCCCGGCTGCTACTGCACCCGTTCCGTATTCAGCCCCATGCCGTCACCCTGCACGAATTGGATGGCAGCGACGACGACATCGATGACCACCAGCTCGACCACCGCCTGAACCTACCGGAGAGCTTGCTGGCGCTGGACAAGATCACCGTCAATGACATTCTGGTACCGCGCAATGACATCGACGGGATCAACCTCGACGATTCGATCGAACAGATCATCGAACAACTGATCATCAGCCGCCACACCCGCTTGCCGGTCTATCACAGCGATATCAACCAGGTCGAAGCAATCCTCAACACCAAGCTGATCAGCCACCTGCTGCCCAAGGCCGAGCTGACTCGCGCAACGCTACAGGCAGCCTGTTACGACCCTTACTTTGTCCCGGAAAGCACGCCGTTGCAGTTGCAACTGCTGAACTTTCACAAGCAGCAGCGGCGCCTTGGCGTGGTGGTCGACGAATATGGTGAAGTGCTGGGCATCGTCACCCTGGAAGACATTCTCGAAGAGATCGTCGGCGAATTCGAAGACGAACACAGCCTCGATAATCCGCACATCCACCCCCAGGCCGACGGGCGCTTTGTCATTGAAGGCAACGTTTCGATTCGTGAGCTAAACCGCAGCCTCGGCTGGCACTTGCCTAGCGATGGGCCGAAGACCCTCAATGGCCTGGTCACCGAAGCACTGGAAAGCATCCCGGCCAGTGCGGTTTGCTTGAAAATCGGTCGCTATCGCCTGGAAATCCTCGAAACAGAGGACAATTGTGCCAGTCGGATACTGGTCTGGACCGTGACTCGCTAGCTATACTCGAGTCACGCTTACCCAGCCCAGCCGTCACGCCCGCTACCCGCACTCAGCGTTTCACGGCCAGTCCGCATCACTGAATACTGCGCGCACAACCTGCACTGTTTCACACCCCGAACATTGCCCGCGCCGCCCCTATCCCCAACGGGCGTATGCTCAGTCACGCGATCAACAACAATACGCTTCGGCGCCTGCTTGCTGATGCCTGCCTGTGCAGGACGGTAGCAACGCCCATGGAGCACTCGACTGTCAGGGATAATCGCATGACAACCAGCAGCACTTACGCCGAAACTGAACAGGCCAGCCCCGGCAATTCGCCAGCACGGGTGGCCACCGCCAGCTTTATCGGCACCGCCATTGAGTTCTACGACTTCTACGTCTACGCCACCGCCGCCGCACTGGTGATCGGCCCGGTGTTCTTCCCGCAGACCTCCGGTACTGCGCAGATGCTCTCGGCCTTTCTCACCTTCGGTATCGCCTTCCTCGCCCGGCCTCTGGGTTCGGCACTGTTCGGCCACTTCGGTGACCGGATCGGGCGCAAATCGACCCTGGTCGCCTCATTGTTGCTAATGGGGGTGTGTACCACACTGATCGGCGTGCTACCGGGCTATGACAGTATCGGCGCCTGGGCACCAATCCTGCTCTGCGTGCTCCGTTTCGGCCAAGGCCTTGGCCTTGGCGGTGAATGGGGCGGCGCGGCGTTGCTGGCCACCGAAAACGCCCCCAAGGGCAAACGCGCCTGGTTCGGCATGTTCCCGCAATTGGGCCCTTCGATCGGTTTTCTCGCTGCCAATGGCCTGTTCCTGACCCTGGCCATGTTGCTCAGCGATGAGCAGTTCCGCGACTGGGGCTGGCGCATACCGTTCCTGCTCAGCGCTGCACTGGTGATTGTCGGCCTGTATGTACGCCTCAAGCTTGAAGAGACCCCAGTCTTCGCCAAAGCTATGGCCCGCCACGAGCGGGTAAAAATGCCAGTGGTCGAACTCTTCTCGCAGTACTGGATGCCGGTATTGCTGGGCGCCGCCGCGATGGTGGTGTGCTACGCGCTGTTCTACATCTCCACGGTGTTTTCGCTCAGCTATGGTGTATCGACCCTGGGTTACAGCCGTGAAACCTTCCTCGGCCTGCTGTGCTTCGCAGTACTATTCATGGCGTTGGCCACGCCACTCTCGGCCTGGCTCAGCGACCGCTACGGGCGCAAACCGGTGCTGATTGTGGGCGCGGTATTGGCGATTCTCTCGGGGTTCACCATGCAGCCCCTGCTGACCTCAGGCTCGACGATAGGCGTGGCGCTGTTTCTGGCCATTGAGCTGTTTTTGATGGGCGTGACCTTTGCCCCGATGGGCGCGCTGTTGCCAGAGCTGTTTCCGACCCACGTACGTTACACCGGCGCGTCCGCGGCCTATAACCTGGGCGGCATTGTCGGGGCTTCGGCGGCGCCGTTCTTTGCCCAGAAACTGGTGGCGATGGGAGGCTTGAGCTGGGTGGGCGGCTATGTCTCGGCGGCGGCTTTGCTAAGCCTGATTGCCGTGCTTTGCCTGAAAGAGACCCGTCATTCGGAGCTTTGAAAAAACGGGGCTGCCCTGCAGCCCTTTCGCTGGCAGGGCCAGCTCCCATAGGGGCTCTGACACCCTGCCACTGTGGGAGCCGGCCTTGCCGGCGATGGCAATACAACCGCGTTAGAACTCTACCTTGACCGCCTGCGAGGCACGTGTCGCCTTGGCCCGCGCGGCCTCGATCGACTCATCACGCGCCAGGCATACCCCCATGCGCCGCTGACCATTGACCTCCGGCTTGCCGAACAGGCGAATCGCGGTATCCGGCTCGCTCAAGGCGGCGCCCAGATTGGCGAAGGCGGTTTGCTGCGACTGGCCTTCGACCAGGATCACCGCCGAAGCGGACGGACCGAACTGGCGGATCAGCGGGATCGGTAGGCCAAGAATGGCCCGCGCATGCAGAGCGAACTGCGACAGGTCCTGCGAAATCAGGGTAACCAGACCGGTATCATGTGGACGCGGCGAGACTTCACTGAACCACACCTGATCACCCTTGACGAACAACTCCACGCCAAACAGGCCACGCCCACCCAAGGCTTCAGTGACCGCCTTGGCTACGCGCTCAGACTCCGCCAGGGCTACCGGGCTCATGGCCTGCGGCTGCCAGGACTCCTGGTAATCACCCTTCTCCTGACGATGCCCGACTGGCGCGCAGAAAGTAGTGCCGCCGACATGACGAACGGTCAACAGGGTGATTTCGTAGTCGAAATCAATGAAACCCTCGATGATCACCCGACCTTTGCCTGCACGCCCGCCTTCTTGTGCATAGTCCCAGGCTTGCTGTACATCGTCAGCACTGCGCAGCAGGCTCTGGCCCTTGCCCGAGGAACTCATCACCGGCTTGACTACACAGGGGAAGCCGAGGTCGTCGACCGCGTTGCTGTACTCCTCGAAAGTGTCGGCAAAGTGATACGGCGACGTTGGCAGGTCCAGCTCTTCGGCAGCCAGACGCCGAATGCCTTCACGGTTCATGGTCAACTGCGCGGCACGCGCCGTTGGCACCACGGTGAAGCCTTCGTTTTCCAGCTCGACCAGGGTCGCAGTGGCGATGGCCTCGATCTCCGGCACGATGTAGTGCGGTTTCTCAGCTTCGATCACTGCCCGCAAGGCAGCGCCGTCGAGCATGTTGATCACATGACTGCGATGGGCAACTTGCATGGCCGGGGCATTGGCGTAACGGTCCACGGCAATCACTTCAACGCCCAGGCGCTGCAGCTCGATCACCACTTCCTTGCCCAACTCGCCACAGCCACAGAGCAGTACGCGGGTCGCTGTTGGCGACAATGGGGTTCCGATACGGGTCATTTCAGGTCCTCAGAGGGAAGGAATCCAGGGCCGCCCCGTGCACGGTGCAACCCGGTGAAAAGGAGCGCCATTTTACATGAACCGAGCCTTTGGGCCTCAGCCGGTGATGGCACGCTTACGCAGACGCCAGGCCATGATCAACCAGACGGCCGTCACCCCGGCGAACTTGGAGGCCAGGGCCGTGCCCACCACGGCGGGGGTCAAGGCACCGATCATGCCAAAGAATATGAAGGTATCAATAGGGATGCTCAGCGCCGAGCTCAACCACAGACGGTCGTGAAGTGGCCGCTTGGTGATACTGAACACCAGCCAGTCAATCAGCTCCGAGACCGCGAATGCTGTGGCACTTGCCAGGGCTATGGCTGGCTCGGAGGTGATATATGAAAGCGCCAGCGCCGCCAGCATGGCGACCAGTGCCCCATGGCCATAGCGGGTCTGCACCATGTCACGGAGGATGAACACCAGGCCACCCCAGGCAGACCAGATAACGTCCAGGTGGGGGGCACTGGAGAAGGCGTAGTTGATCAGCACAACGCTGCTGATGTAGGCAATCAGAAAAGGCATGGAATTGACCGCTGGGCAAGCCTTACAGGGTACTTCAGCGACCGCCTGTGGCCAAGCGCCAGATCAACCGACGCTGAAGATCAGACCTGCCGCCACGGCCCGCTCGTGACACAGTTTCAGCACCTGGCGGCGCTCGCTGTTGTCCATCCGGCCCCAGCGGGTGATTTCTGCGGCACTGCGCTGACAGCCGGTGCAAATGTCAGCCTCATCCAACGCGCAGATATGCACGCAGGGCGAAGCGACCGGACGCTCATTGCTGCTCATCAGTCCTCCTGCGGGGCAAGATCGCGGGCATAGCGCTCGGCGTTATGCACGTAATGCGCGGCACTGGCCTCGAGCATTTTCTTCTGCGCCTCGGTCAGTTCACGCACGACCTTGCCTGGCGAGCCCATCACCAGAGAACCGTCAGGGATCTCCTTGCCCTCGGGAATCAGCGCGTTGGCGCCGATGATGCAGTACTTACCGATACGCGCACCGTTGAGGATCACCGCATTGATACCGACGAGGCTGTAGTCATCGATGCTGCAGCCATGAAGCATGGCGTTATGACCGATCGTCACGCCCTTGCCCAAGGTCAGCGGCGAGCCCATATCGGTGTGCATCACGGTACCGTCCTGGACGTTGCTGTTCTCGCCGATGTCGATCAGTTCGTTGTCACCACGCAACACCGCGCCGAACCAGACACTGGCCCCTGCCTGCAGGCGGACCTTGCCGATCAGTGTGGCAGTGGGCGCCGCCCAGCTGCGTGGATGGGTTTCGACCCGCAGGTCGCCCAGACGGTATTTCATGCGTGGTTCCTCACGGTACGACAAGGGTGGCGGGTGTGCCCGCTCAAATTGGAATGAAGCGCTCAGGCGGTTTATGCAGATTGATATCGGCATCGTAAAGCAAGTTGACCAGCTCGACGATCATGATCGCCGACAGCCCCCAGATCTTGTACTCGCCAAAGCGGTAGCTGGGCACATACCAACTGCGCCCCTGGTAATCGATGCGGTGGGTGTGATCGCGCGGGTCCTGACGGAAGAACTCCAATGGCACAGTGAACACCGCAGCAATTTCAGCATCATTGGCCTGGTACTCGACATAGTCGGGAATCAAGCCGACGAATGGCGTCACCTTCAACCCATGCAACGAGATCAGCGGGCTTAGTGGGCCAATGACTTCCACCAGTCCCGGCGGCAGGCCGATCTCCTCTTCAGCTTCGCGCAGGGCGGTGAACACCAGGTCCGGGTCTTCCGGATCGCGTCGCCCACCCGGGAAGGCGACTTCACCGCCATGGGTGGACAAGCCTTTGGCGCGCAAGGTCAATACCAGCTCAGGTGCTTCGCTACGGGTAATGGGCAATAACACGGCGGCCTCAGGAAAACGACGATCGGTTTCCAGGGTACCCGGCGTATGACTGCTCACGCGGCGAAGTAGCTCGTCCAGCATTGCTCTCTCTCGATTCAAGGACCGACCTGCATGATGCACCAAAGCCGCGAGCCGCCCAAGCCCTGAGGTGAACCGGCTTGCAGGCGTACTGAAAGTCGCGCCAAGATAGATGCAACCTATAGGAATAAAAGCATGAAATTCTGCAGCGCGTGCGGTAATCCGGTAAATCAGCGCATCCCTGAGGGCGACACGCGTCTGCGCTATGTCTGCGACCACTGCCAGACCATTCATTACCAGAACCCCAATATTGTCGCCGGCGTGTTGCCAACCTGGGGTAGCCAGGTCTTGTTGTGCCGCCGCGCCATCGAACCACGCCGGGGTTACTGGACCCTACCCGCCGGTTTCATGGAGAACGGCGAAACCCTGGAACAAGCCGCCCGTCGCGAAACGGTCGAAGAAGCCTGTGCTCGGGTCGGACAGCTAAGCCTGTACCAAATGTTCGATCTGCCGCACATCAGCCAGGTACATGTGTTCTTTCGCGCCGAACTTGTCGACCTGGAGTTCGCCGTCGGGGTCGAGAGCCTGGAAGTGAAACTTTTCGATGAAAATGAAATCCCGTGGGACGAGCTGGCTTTCCGGACCGTCAGTCGTACCCTAGAATGCTATTATCGTGACCGCATTGAGCAACGCTACCCGATTGGCAACGAGTGTTTGCCACCCTTGCTCATCTCGTCACCCAACACCTAGTTTTCAGGGATATCGTTTCATGCGCTGGTTGTTTGCCCTTTTCTGCCTCGGTGTGACTTCGGTGTCCCAGGCAGCGTTTACCGAAACGATCGTGACCAGGCCTATCGAGAAGGTGGCGCCCTCGCCCCTGCAGCTCAAGCCACAACAGACTTCGGCGATCGAGAAGATCCTGGTGATCAAGTCTGAACGACGCCTGCAACTGATCAGTGGCGGCACGCCACTGAAAACCTACCGCATTTCCTTGGGCAAACAGCCCAAGGGCCCCAAGCTGCGTGAAGGTGACAAACGTACCCCCGAAGGTTTGTACTGGATCGACTGGCGCAAGCAGAGTGATCGCTACAACCTGGCCATGCATGTGTCCTATCCCAACATCAGCGACTCGGCACGCGCCCGACGCGAAGGCGTCCCCCCCGGTGGCATGATCATGATTCACGGCACACCGCTGGATGAAGAGTACCCTGAAGAGGTCTTCCATACCCTTGACTGGACCGAAGGCTGCATCGCCATGACCAACAGCGACATGCGCGAAGTCTGGAACCTGGTGCCCGACGGCACGATGATCGAAATTCGTCCCTGATCCCCTTCTGCATCCCTCCTTCCGGCGCGCCGCGCCGGAAATCCCCTACATGCTTAAGGCTTAAGCCCTACGGACCTACAGGCTCCGTATCGCATCCAAACGAATAGCAGCGTCCCTAGAATCCGCTCAATCGGATAACCGGGTGTGTTCCCAACACCCCACACCCTGGACGCAATGCTATGCCTCACGCCTTCAGCAGCGCTGCCGCACACCGTTGTCTGCGGCCATTAACCAATCTCGTGCTGGGCATCGTGGGCGCTTGCTTGTGGAGCGCGCAATCCGCTGCGGCTGATAGCAATCCAGCGCTACAGCAGCTTCAGGATCAGCGCCTGCAACGCGAACACCTCGAGCAACACCAACGCTTGCGCACGCTGCAACGAACCGATCAACCACCGCCTGCAGCCGACGAGCAATCTGCCCCTGCCGACACCGGCGCCTGCTGGCCTTTGCGCGGGCTACGCCTAGCCGGTAACCGGCAACTGTCGTCCGCAGAATTGGCGCACGTCGTACAACCGCTGATCAAGCCCTGCATGAGCCCGGCGCAAATCAACCGACTGCTCAAAGCCCTTACTCAGCACTATATCCAGGCCGGCTACCTGGCCAGCCGCCCCTATCTCGCAAGCCGGCCGGTGGCCGGTGGCACCTTGGACGTCGTGATCGTCGAGGGCTTTGTCGAGTCGATCGAACTGTCTGACCCCGACTTGCCACTGTCACTGCACAGCGCCTTTCCCACGCTGCTGGGTCAACCGTTACGCCTGACCGAGCTGGAACAAGGCATGGACCAGTTGAACCGGTTGAAGGCCTTCGACCTCGGCGCCGACCTGTTACCCGGCAGTAGCGAAGGGGCAACCCGGATCATCGTCGTACCCAGGCAGACCCGCAGCCGCTGGCACCTGGGCAGCACCTTCGACAACCGTGGCAGCGACCAGACCGGGCGCGAGCGTCTGGGCCTGAGCTTGAGCCTCGACAGCCCCCTGCAACGCAACGACTTCATACAGGTGTCCAGCAACGCCACACGCCAACACGGCGCAAACTACAGCCGTGGCTATGGCCTGTACTACAGCATCCCCTATGGCGCCTGGACCTACGCCCTGAGCCTCAATCAACTGCGCTACCGGGCGCAGCTCCCCGGTCGACGCTTATACTCCAGCGGCAAAAGCGACTTCTACAGCCTGGGTTTTGAACACAACCTGTGGCGCAATCAGCAGGGCCTGCTCAGCACCAGCTTGCGCCTGGAACAAAAGCGTCTGGACAACCGCCTGGGTGATCTCCAGCTAACGGTGCAAAGCCCGAAGCTCACCACCCTTGAAGCAGGCCTCAACATGCTATGGCTCGACGGTGGCCTGTGGAGTGCCTACCTGGGCGTAAGCCAGGGCCTGGACTGGTTCGGTGCCGACCACGAACCGTTAGTCAGCAATGCGCCACACCCTCGCTTTCGCAAGTACCGGGCCAATCTTCTGCGCCTGAGCCACGGCCGCAACCCGGCCTGGCCGTGGCGCTGGCAGAGTGAGCTGAACCTGCAGTACAGCCCCGATAGCCTGCCTGCGGTCGAACAGCAACTGCTGAGCGACAACTCAGCCGTACGCGGTTTCCGCCAATTATCGGTCGCCGGGGCCAGCGGCGCGGTGTGGCGTAACACCGTGAGCCAGCCGCTACCACTGGACTTGCCCCGCGGCCTGATCTTGCGTCCGCAATTGGGTATGGACGTCGGCTGGAGCAAATTTGACCACGGCAGTGCCGCACAACGACTGGTCGGTGCCCACGCTGGCCTGGAACTGAGCCTGTCCGACAGTCGCCTCACCCTCGACTACCAACGTGCCCTGCATGCCAACACCGTCCATCGACACCACCTGGAAGCGGGTTACTGGCTGCTGGAGTGGGTCCTGAACATCTGAAGTCACCACAACAAAGAGAGAGAAGACAATGATGTCCACCAACCCCCAACGGTCCACCCCACCCGTTCAACGACTCACCCCCAACCACCTGCGTTGGATAATTGCCCTTAGCCTGCTCACGCCTTACCTCAGCCTGGCTGACAATGGCCTGCAAGCGACTACCGGCGTCGGCGGTACGCCATTGATCAGCAATCAACATGGTGTGCCGGTCATCAACATCGTTGCCCCCAATGCCAGCGGTTTGTCGCACAACCAATTCCTCGACTACAACGTCAACAAACCTGGGGTGGTTCTGAACAACGCGCTGCAATCCGGACAGTCGCAACTGGCCGGCGCGCTGGCAGCCAACCCGCAATTTCAAGGCCAGGCTGCGTCTACCATCCTCAATGAAGTCATCAGCCGTAATGCCTCACGCATTGAGGGCACCCAAGAAATTTTCGGGCGACCCGCTGACTACATTCTGGCCAACCCCAACGGCATCACCCTCAACGGCGGCGGATTCATCAATACCACGCGCGCAGGCTTTCTGGTCGGGACACCCGAGTTCGAAGCGCAGCGCCTCACACACCTCGACACACGCAATGCCTCAGGTGCCCTGCAGATCCTCGATGGTGGCCAGAGCAACCTCGACGGCGCCCTAGAGCTGATTGCCCCACGCATTGACAGCCGGGGCTCGCTCACTGCCCGGGACGACCTCAACCTGACTGTAGGTCGCAATCTTGTGCGCAGTACTGACCGCCAGGTGATCGATCACCTCGCAGTCCCCGCCGGCAGTGTCGATGCCAGTCTCTTCGGGGCGATGCAGGCCGGACGTATAAGAATTCTCAGCACCGCAGAAGGCGCTGGTGTGCGCATGGAGGGGAATCAGGTGCACGCCCGCGAAGGGATTGCCATTGACTCACGGGGCGCCATTGAAATCAGTGGTACGACGCAACAGCGTGGCCTGCTGCACACCGAGCAAGGCGCCATAACCTTGAATGCCGCTGACAACCTCAGCCTCAACGCCGTCGGAGTCAAGGGGCAGCAAATCCAAGCGAAGGCCGGAAAAAACCTGACCCTCGATACCCAGATGCGCGAATCATTGAACCGCGAGCGTGAAAGTCGTACAGACAAATGGTTATTTGTCACCACCGAAACATTTGACCGCGAACGTACGCGGACCGATCGCGAACATCTCGGTAGTCAGTTGCAGGCAAGTCAAAACATCAGCCTGCAAGCAGACAAGGATATCAATCTGGTTGCCACCTCACTCCAGGCCGGTGGACATCTGGCCATGCAAGCGGGCGATACGCTCAATATCAGTGCCGCAATCGATAGTCACCAGGTGGATGAACAGATACGCCATCGCAAACACCTCTGGCGCGGTGACCAGGACAGCAGCCACTACCAGGAAAGCGCCAAGGCCAGTGCCCTGTCCGGCCAGCAGATTTCCCTGACATCCGGGGGAAAAACGCGCGTGGCGGGCAGCACCCTGACCAGTACCGGTGATATCGCACTCAGGGCCGGCACGCTGGAGGTCGCCGAAGTGTCCCTGCAAGACTCAAAAACCACCAAAGGCTACCGAGGCGACCTGACTTCGGGCGCCTTTTTTGGCAAAAACGCACGATCCGACAGCGAAGGTCAAACCGCCAGGGGCAGCCTGATCCAGGCCGGTGGCGCCCTAACCGTAACGGCTGAGGAAGTTCGCATAAAAGGCTCCAAGGTCAACAGCCAAGGCGATGCTCTATTACTCAGTGAAAAAGGATTACTGAGCGTCGAAGCGGCGCAGAGCCAGTCCACCCTCAACCATCACGAAAATGACAGCAAGCTGTTCGGCCTGATATCAACAGATACTGAGCGCCAAGAGCAGCGCCAGGATGTGCTGATCAGCGACCTGGCCTCGCAGAGCAATCTGCGTCTGGCAAGTGCCGATGACCTGCGAGTGCTGGGGGCCAAAGTCAGCGCTGGGCACCAACTACAGCTGCAGGCCAACAAAGACATCACCGTCGGCACCGCTGAACAGTCGCAGAGTGTGACCACCCGCCAGCAGGACAAAGGCTTCACTGCCAGCGCCAGCCAGACCCAGAATGCCGAGGACGGCAAGCCCGACTCTCATCAGTACAGCGCTTCGGTAGGCTACAACGTCAGCCAGGTCGACAGCACGCAAACCGACAAAACTCAGATCGCCAGTATCCTCACCGGCGGCCAGGTTCAGCTCAAAAGCCAGCATGACGTCAACATCAGTGGCTCAAGTGTCAGCGCGACGGCTGGCGATCTGGAAATCGATGCGCGCAACATCAATCTCACCGCTCAGCATGACGAACAGTCACAACAAACCACTGCCAGCCATAGCGGTGGCGGCCTGAGGGTCAGTGGTGGCATTGATAACCTGGCCAGTGCCCTCGAGGGTTACCACCAACAAAAAAACCTTGCAGAACGTTCAAGCCAGTCGCAACGCAGCAGCCTCTCCGCCACGGGCGATGTACGCGTCAGCACCAACACATTGATCAACGAAGCCGCCAGCCTGACCGCCGGCCAGGTGTTGACAGTGAACACTGACAAACTGGAGAACCGCTCGGTAGAGGATACGCATACCTCCAAGCAGACAGAACAGAACTGGCAGGCCAGACTGGGCGCCAGCCTTGCCTACCAGGGGCTGACCCGGCCCATTGAAAACCTGATCAACCGCATCGACGGCAATCGATTTCAACAGGCCTCCCTTGAAGACAGCCTGGCGCCTCCGACGGTGGGCGCTGAACTTGAATTCAAGCACCAGAACCGCGAGGCAACCCATCAGTCGAGCACTGCCCAGGTCGCCAAACTACAAGCGGCCAGCATCAGCATCAACGCCAAGACCCTTGACGATACAGGTACCCAGTACCGCGCCGAAAAGGGGCCGCTGACGATCCAGGCCGACTCACACCACTTCGCCGCCGCCCAGGACAGCGACACCAGCGAAGTCCGCCGCCTGGATGTCGATAGCGGCATACGCCTCGATACCAGCACCGGCAGCGATATCAATCTGCGTCTTTCAGGCAAGGGTGGCTCGCTGCAAAAGAATGAACTCAAACTGACAGCCCACCCCGGCAGCCTCTACGGGCAAACCGGTATACAGATCCAACTGGGCAGCGACGGCGTCTATGAAGGCACTCGCTTCGATGCCGCTGACGGCTCGTTGAAACTGCTGGCTGACGGTAACCTGAGCCTGGCTCAGGCCAACGACAAACAGCAGAGTAATCTGGAACAGTTGGACGGCAATGCCTGGATCAAGGGCGGCAACAACCCATTGGACAGTGCTCTGGAACTGCGCGGCTATCTGGACCATACCACCCTCAACACAGTCGACAGCCAGGCACGGGTTGCCACTATCGACGCCAAAGGGGACGTGCAAATGCAAGCAGGCGGGGCGCTCGAACTGGTCGGCACGCGGATAGGCAGCAGCACCGCCAAGGTCACGAACATTAGCCTGAACAGTAGCGGAATGCTTCACGCCAACACCGCCACGGGCACCCATACCGCTCAAGGTAAAACGCTCGGTGGTGGCCTGGAGTTGCAGGCAAAAAGCACAGCCCATGGCAAGGGAGGTGGGCTGGGAGGCCATCTCAATAGCGGCCGCACCGACGAAAACAGCAGCTCTGCCAGCGCAGCGCAATGGTTCGCCAAAGACACACTGACAATCAGCAGTGCCGACGCCCAGACAAATGCCGTGCATCTGCAAGGCCTGAATGGCTCAGCAGCACAGGTCGATATCAGCGCCAATCATGGCGGAATTCTGATTGAGGCCGCTAGCAGCACAGACCTGCGCAACAACATGCAGGTGACGGCAGGCGCAGGCGTCAACACCGCCCCCGGCGCAACAACTGAGCAGGCTACGCGAGGGTTGCACGCGCGAGCAAAGGTCAACATCGATCAACGCGACAACCTCACCTATGAAAACAGCCAGTGGCGTGCTGGGCAGGTTACGCTGAACAGTCTGACAGACACTCGCCTGGACGGCGTACGCATAGAAGCCGAACGAGTGGAGGGTCAAATAGGTGGCGACTTGCGCGTCGCTAGCATGCAAGACCGCATCAACAGCCTGACGGTGGACGTCGATGTGCGGCTGAGCCAGGAAAAAAACCCGCAGGGCCTTCTCAACGCTACCAATGCCCTGGCAGGCCCACTGGCCAGCAAGGTTGGAGAACAGCTCGGTTCAACGGTGCAAAAAGTTGAACCAGGCCTGTCGCCAACCTTGAACCTCAACGTCGAGCGTACTCAACGCGACAGCGTCACCCGTCAAAGTCTGCTCAATGGTCGTGACGGCATTGCCCTGGCGGTTGGTGGCGCCACCGAACTCAGCGCTGCACGCCTGCAATCAGCCAATGGCAACGTCGAACTGGGTAATGGACCCGTAACCCAGGAAACCCTGAACGGTCGTGACTACCGCCGAGAGGTGGGCATCACTGTTTCCAATGCTCCCGTTGACCTGATCGGTGGCCTGATCGATGCCTACAGTGCAGCCAAGTCTGGCAAGGAAGAAAACCCTGTCGATCTCGGCCTGATTCGAACCAGTGGCCATGATCGTTCGACCACGTTGGCATCCACTATCACGCAAGGTGGCCTACGCCAGTAAAAGCAACTGCCTTGTTTGCTTTTGTGGACGCTGGCGTTGCCAGCGATGCGGACACCGCGCAGCAACTGAAAGCGTGCTGACCCCATCGCCGACAAGACCGGCTCCCACAGAATTCGACGTGAAAGCAAAAAAAAGCCGCGATCTGCAAGCAGTCGCGGCTTTTTTATCAGGCCTCAGAAGTCTGCTAACTGCCAGACCTCATAAGCCGGTGTCTCGTAAGGATGACTGTGCTTGAGCGCAGCGACCACCGACTGAACCAGCGCGTCGGCCACCACCAATTCCACTCGCCACTCTTGGACCTGTTCGACCACCCCGCTCTGTCCGATGAACGGCTGACTGCCGTCCAGCGGGCGGAACTGGCCTTGGCCCAACACCTGCCAGGCACAACAGTCGTAGTCGCCGATGCGCCCGCCGCCAGCGGCGAACACAGCGGCCTTGACCACGTCCACATGGCTCGGCGGGACGAAGAAGGCGAGCTTGTACACCCTTAGTTCACCCAGACCCGCGCATTGCGGAACATACGCATCCACGCTGCGTCTTCGTTCCAGTCATCCGGACGCCAGGAGTTCTGTACGGCACGGAAGACCCGCTCAGGGTGCGGCATCATGATGGTGACGCGACCGTCGCGGCTTGTCAGGCCGGTGATCCCGCGCGGCGAGCCGTTCGGGTTAGCCGGATAGTTTTCAGTGACCTTGCCGTGGTTGTCGACAAAGCGCAGGGCAACGCAACCGGACAGGTCAGCTTCAAGCAGCGCTTCTTCACTTTCGAACTCGGCATGACCTTCACCGTGAGCGATGGCGATCGGCATGCGCGAACCGGCCATGCCCTGCAGGAAGATCGAGTTCGATTCCTGAACCTGAACCATCGCCACGCGGGCTTCGAACTGTTCGGAACGGTTACGCACAAAGTGCGGCCAGAACTCGGTGCCTGGGATCAGCTCGTGCAGGTTGGACATCATCTGGCAACCGTTGCACACACCCAGGGTGAAGCTGTCGGTACGCTCGAAGAAGCCCTGGAAGGCGTCACGGGCACGGCTGTTGAACAGCGCCGACTTGGCCCAGCCTTCACCGGCACCCAGTACGTCACCGTAGGAGAAACCACCGCAGGCAACCAGACCTTTGAACGCATTCAGATCAACACGACCGGCGAGGATATCGCTCATGTGCACGTCGATGGCATTGAAGCCTGCGCGGTCGAAGGCGGCTGCCATCTCGACCTGACCGTTAACGCCCTGCTCGCGCAGTACCGCCACCTGAGGACGGATGCCCTTCTTGATGTACGGCGCGGCGATGTCCTGGTTGACGTCGAAGCCGAGCTTGACACTCAGGCCCGGGTTGTCTTCTTCGAGCAGGCCATCAAACTCCTGATCGGCGCAGTCGGCGTTATCACGCAGACGCTGGATCTGGTAGCTGGTTTGCGCCCACTGACGCTGCAGCAAACGACGGTCGCCGCGGAACAGCTCTTCGCCCATGTGATGGATCACCACTTCGCCGTTGTTGACCGGCTGACCGATCACGGCGACGCAGTCTTCACCCAGACCGGCAGCACTGAACTGTGCCAATACATCCGGGGTAGCGTCCTGGTGCACCTGAATCACGGCACCCAGCTCTTCGTTGAAGAGGATGGCGGCGATCTTTTCACGCTTGCTGGTGAGGGTGTCCAGCTCCAGGCTCACACCGCAATGACCGGCAAAGGCCATTTCCAGCACGGTGGTCATCAGACCGCCATCGGAACGGTCGTGGTAGGCCAGCAGGTGACCGTCGGCGTTCAGGCCCTGGATCACTGCGAAGAAGGCTTTGAGGTCTTCAGCGTCGTCGACGTCCGGGGCCTGGCTGCCGAGCTTGCCATGGGTCTGGGCGAGAATCGAAGCGCCCATGCGGTTCTGACCACGGCCGAGGTCGATCAGGATCAGATCCGTCTCGCCTTTGTTCATACGCAGCTCAGGCGTCAGGGTCTTGCGAATGTCAGTGACCGGTGCAAAACCGGTGACAATCAGCGACAGCGGCGAGGTCACGGTCTTCTCTTGACCTTCGTCTTCCCAACGGGTCTTCATGGACATGGAGTCCTTGCCCACCGGAATGGTCAGACCCAGCTCAGGGCACAGTTCCATGCCGACGGCCTTGACGGTGTCGTACAGACGCGCGTCTTCACCTGGGTGACCGGCTGCGGACATCCAGTTGGCCGACAGTTTGATGTCGGACAGCTTCTCGATGCGCGAGGCAGCCATGTTGGTCAGCGTCTCGCCGATCGCCATGCGCCCGGAAGCCGGAGCGTCGAGCAGGGCCAGCGGCGTACGCTCACCCATGGCCATGGCTTCACCGGTGTAGACGTCGAAGCTGGTGGCAGTGACGGCCACGTCAGCCACAGGTACTTGCCAAGGGCCAACCATCTGGTCACGGGCAACCAGGCCGGTGATGGTGCGGTCGCCGATGGTGATCAGGAAGCTCTTGCTGGCCACGGCCGGGTGGTGCAGAACACGTTCGACCGAGTCCTTGAGCTCCAGGGTGCTTGGGTCGAAATCATCGCCCAGCTCGGCTTCACGGGTCACCGAACGGTGCATGCGCGGCGGCTTGCCAAGCAGCACGTCCAATGGCATGTCCACAGGGCTATTGCCGAAATGGCTGTCGGTGACGGTCAGGTGCGGCTCGGCAGTCGCTTCACCAACCACCGCGAACGGGCAACGCTCACGCTCGCAGATGGCCTTGAAACGTTCGAAGTCGGCCGCGTCGACCGCCAGTACGTAGCGTTCCTGGGATTCGTTGCTCCAGATCTCGTGCGGGGCCATGCCTGGCTCGTCGTTAGGCACGTTGCGCAGCTCGAAGCGGCCACCGCGGCCACCGTCGTTGACCAGCTCAGGGAAGGCATTGGAGATACCGCCCGCACCCACGTCGTGGATGAAGGCGATCGGGTTGTTGTCGCCCAGCTGCCAGCAACGGTCGATGACCTCCTGGCAGCGGCGCTCCATTTCCGGGTTTTCACGCTGCACCGAGGCGAAATCAAGGTCGGCAGAGCTGGAACCGGTGTCAACCGAGGACGCCGCACCGCCGCCCAGGCCGATCAGCATGGCCGGGCCACCGAGGACGATCAGCTTGGCACCAACCGTGATCTCGGCCTTCTGCACGTGATCTTCGCGAATGTTACCCATACCGCCAGCCAGCATGATCGGCTTGTGGTAACCGCGCACTTCTTCACCGTGCGGGGTGTTGATGGATTGCTCGAAGGTCCGGAAATAGCCGGTCAGCGCCGGGCGCCCGAACTCGTTGTTGAAAGCCGCGCCACCGAGCGGGCCTTCAATCATGATGTCCAGGGCGTTGACGATGCGCTCAGGCTTGCCGTA
Organism: Pseudomonas sp. S06B 330; assembly: GCF_002845275.2. Taxonomy (NCBI): domain Bacteria; kingdom Pseudomonadati; phylum Pseudomonadota; class Gammaproteobacteria; order Pseudomonadales; family Pseudomonadaceae; genus Pseudomonas; species Pseudomonas tussilaginis. Next base: position 4,662,465 of record NZ_CP088149.1, read on the forward strand.
TGCCTTCTCCCAAGGTTGTTCGAAGCCTGGGATCTGCAGGTTGGACACGGTGAAACCCGTGAGACCAGCCTTTGGCTTGGCACCGCGGCCGGTTGCGCCTTCGTCGCGAATCTCGCCACCGGAACCGGTGGACGCGCCGGAGAACGGCGAGATGGCGGTTGGGTGGTTATGGGTCTCGACCTTCATCAGGATGTGCACCGGCTCCTGCACCGCACCGTACTGGCGGGTTTCAGGGTTCGGGAAGAAGCGGCCGGCGACGTTACCGACGATCACCGAGGCGTTGTCCTTGTAAGCGGACAGCACACCTTCGCTGTGCATCTGATAGGTGTTCTTGATCATGCCAAACAGGCTTTTTTCCTGGCTTTGGCCGTCGATATCCCAACTGGCGTTGAAAATCTTGTGGCGGCAATGCTCGGAGTTGGCCTGGGCGAACATCATCAGTTCAATGTCGTTCGGGTTGCGCTTGAGGCCCTGGAAGGCGTCGACCAGGTAGTCGATCTCGTCTTCGGCCAGGGCCAGGCCCAGGTCGGCGTTGGCTTGCACCAGCGCGGCGCGGCCACCGCCGAGGATGTCCACGGACGTCATCGGCTTGGGCTGGGCGTGGCTGAACAGGCCGGCGGCCTCTTCCAGCTTGCTCAGGACCATTTGAGTCATGCGGTCGTGCAGCACCTCGGCGACGACAGCGGCATCGGCTTCGTTCAGCTCACCGCTGACGTAGTAGGCGATACCGCGCTCCAGGCGCTTAACGCTTTCCAGGCCGCAATTGTGGGCGATGTCGCTGGCCTTGCTCGACCAGGGCGAGATGGTGCCGAATCGTGGCATGACCAGGAACAGGCGACCGTTTGGCTCCTGTACCGGTACGCTCGGGCCGTACTTGAGCAGACGCGCGAGCACCTGCTGTTGGTCGGCGGTCAGATCGCCGTCAACCTCGGCGAAATGAGCAAATTCAGCGTACAAACCACTAACAGCGGGGACTTTCTGGCTCAATTGCTCGAGTAATTTACCGTGGCGAAAGGCAGAAAGGGCAGGAGCGCCGCGCAGGATCAACATCGTCGGGACAGCCTCAGGAAGGGGGTGTGCTTAGAGGCCGTGCATTCTAGCCTAAATCCGTCGCTTTCGGCACCCGCAACCGCGCATTATGTCGGCGGCGCAAACCGGACTCAGAGGTCAAAAAACCGATCGATTTGAGGCCGCATTCCTCGCCTGGCGCCAAGCGTGCTAGCAGACAAGCAAACCGTTGTCGAGATATGGCGAGACCAGTCCTTTGCGTATACTGCAAGCTATGTTCGCCCAAACTGCTTTGCGCCAGCGCTGCGCCAGATGGCTCATCGCAACCGGACTCTTCCTGATGCTCGGTGCCTGTGTTGAAAAACCCAGCACCTTGGAGCGCGTCAAGGAGGACGGTGTGCTGCGCGTGATCACCCGTAACAGCCCCGCCACCTATTTCGAGGACCGCAATGGTGAGACCGGCTTCGAGTATGAGCTGGTCAAGCGTTTTGCCGATGACCTTGGCGTGGAGCTGAAGATCGAGACGGCCGACAACCTCGACGAACTGTACAGCCAGCTTGGCCAGCCATCCGGCCCGGTACTGGCGGCTGCGGGCCTGGTCAGCAGCGAGCGGCGCAAGTCTCAGGTACGCTTTTCTCACCCTTACCTGGAAGTGACCCCACAGATCATCTACCGCAACGGTCGCTCACGGCCCACCGATGCCAAGAATCTGGTCGGCAAAAAGATCATGGTACTCAAAGGCAGCACCCATGCCGAGCAGCTGGCAGCGCTGAAAAAGCAGTATCCGGCACTTGAATACGAAGAGTCTGACGCAGTAGAGGTCGTTGACCTGCTGCGCATGGTCGATGAAGGTCAGATCGATCTGACCCTGGTCGACTCCAATGAGCTGGCGATGAACCAGGTTTACTTCCCCAAGGTACGGGTTGCCTTCGACCTGGGCGATTCGCGCGACCAGCGCTGGGCAGTGGCCGCCGGCGATGACAACAGTCTGCTTAACGAGATCAACGAATTTCTCGACAAGGTGCAGAAGAATGGCACCTTGCAACGCCTGAAAGACCGCTACTACGGCCATGTTGATGTACTTGGCTACGTCGGTGCCTACACCTTTGCCCAGCACCTGCAGCAACGCCTGCCGCGGTATGAAAAGCACTTCAAGGCCTCAGCCAAGAAAGAACAGGTCGACTGGCGCCTGCTGGCCGCCATCGGCTATCAGGAGTCCATGTGGCAGGCTGAAGTCACCTCCAAGACCGGTGTGCGCGGCCTGATGATGCTGACCCAGCGCACCGCCCAGGCCATGGGCGTGTCCAACCGCCTGGATCCGGTGCAAAGCATCCGTGGCGGGGCCAAGTACTTCATGTACGTCAAATCGCTGCTGGACGACGATATCAAGGAGCCAGATCGCACCTGGTTTGCCCTGGCGGCCTATAACGTCGGCGGCGGTCACCTGGATGATGCGCGCAAACTGGCCAAGCGTGAGGGCTTGAACCCGAACAAATGGCTGGATGTGAAAAAAATGCTCCCACGCCTGGCACAGAAGCAGTGGTACAGCAAAACCCGCTATGGCTATGCCCGGGGCGGCGAGCCGGTGCATTTCGTCGCCAACATCCGCCGTTACTACGACATCCTCACCTGGGTGACCCAGCCGCAGCTCGAGGGCAGCCAGGTGGCCGATGGCAACCTGCATGTGCCGGGGGTCGACAAGACCAAGCCGACCGAGCAGACGCCGCCTTTGTGATCCTTGTAGCCGCTGCCGCCAGGCTGCGATCGGGCGTGAAGCGTCCGCCATTCAGGCACACAACGACACAATGGTGACGGGGTGGCGACTGCTTCGCAGCCGATCGCAGCCTGACGGCAGCGGCTACGCCTTGGCCCGACGCGCCTTAAAGAATTCAGACAGAATTGTCCCGCACTCTTCGGCCAACACCCCCCCCTCAAACACCACCCGGTGATTGAGAAAAGCCTGGGTAAAAAACTGCCCCTGACTCTGCACGACGCCCGCCTTGGGCTCCAGCGCGCCGTACACCACGCGCGCGATGCGTGAGTGCACGATCAGCCCGGCACACATGCTGCAGGGCTCCAGTGTCACGTACAGGGTGCTACCTGGCAGCCGATAGTTGCTCGCAGCCTGAGCGGCAGCACGAATGGCGACCATTTCGGCATGGGCGCTGGGATCACTGCCACTGATCGGGCAATTGAAGCCACGACCAATGACCTGGCCATGCTGCACCAAAATGGCGCCGACCGGCACTTCGCCCATGGCAGCACCCTGTGCCGCCAGCGCCAAGGCCTGGCGCATGAACTCCTGATCGCGGCTACGATCGATGATCTGCGGCTGACGCATCAGGCGACCTCGATCGCGGCCATCAGACCGGTTTCCATATGGTCAATGACATGGCAATGGAACATCCAGGTGCCCGGGTTATCGGCCACCAATGCCACTTGTGCTCGCTCGTTCTTGCCCAGCAGGTAGGTATCGGTGAAGTACTGTTCCTGAATCTTGTGACGGTTCGAGCTGAGCACTTTGAAACTCATGCCATGCAAATGAATCGGGTGCTGGTACTGAGTCATGTTCTTGAGTTCGAAAATATAGCTTCTGCCCTTCTGCAGCGTGGCAATCGGGCGGTCGGCGCAGGTCTTGTCGGTGATATCCCAAGCCTTGCCGTTGATCTGCCAAAGGCTCGGCGGTCGGCCGTTGTCGGTATCTACCGAGACCGAACCGACCCATTCGAAATTGAAGTTGAGCTTCTCGGCATTAGCCAGGTCCGGCTCGGCAATCGGGTTGGCCGGCAACGCCGCTGGCCAATCACCCGGCGTGTCACTGCTGGCCACCGAACGCAAGGTTCCCAGACGCACCGGACCATCTCGCAACGACAGCTCCTCACCGGCAGGCGGCATCTTGATTGCCAGGCAGATACGCATACCCGGCCCAAGCCAGTAATCCTTGCCCAATGGCCGTGGGGTGATCGGATTGCCATCGAGCGCATAAATCTTCGCCTCGAAGTTGCCTTTGAGGTTGATGCGATAGGTCAGGGTGTTGTCCAGGTTGAGCAGGCGTACCCGGACAATCTGCCCTGCCGGCATCTCCACTATGGCATTGGGCTGGCCATTGATGGTGATCAAGCGCCCAGCAGTGCCGCCGCGGGCAGCCTCACGGGGGATGCTGAACGGCAGGTAAGCGCCCTCCTCGTCAACATGCCAGTTCTTCAGGCTCAGGGTGCGCTCATGCTTGAAGCCAGTGGGCTCGCGCTCCTCGACGATCAGCGGGCCGACCAAGCCTTTGCCAAGCTCTTCGGAACTGTTCACATGAGGGTGATACCAATAGCTGCCGGCATCCGGCACGCGGAACTTGTAATCGAAATACTCACCCGGCAATACCGGCAGCTGCGAGACGTACGGCACGCCGTCCATTTCCAGCGGCAGGCGAATGCCGTGCCAGTGAATGGTGGTGGCCACCGGCAAGTGGTTGATGAAGCGTACGCGCAGCCAGTCGCCCTGACGCGCGCGCAACTCGGTACCTGGCGCCGAGGGACCAAAGGCCCAGGCCTCGGTCGTGTGACCGGACACCAGCTCAACATCTAGCGGCGCGGCAATCAGCTCGTAGTCATGCCCGGCATTTGGGTCGCTGCGCCCCAACCAATAACGGGATGCGCCACCGGCCCCCAGACCGATTGCCACCAGGCCGGTCAGGCCACCGAGTATTTGTCGCCGGGTAAAAGCCATGCCGCAGGTACCTCGTATTGCCAAGAACACCATGCCGGCAGCTTGCCCAAAAAGAGCCAAAGCCGCGGCGATGAAGGGCGAATACGATACACCTGCATTTGCGAAAGATTAAGTGAAGTCTTGTTTTAGCTCCTGCGCATGATGTCGCACCTGCCAGCGCAGATAGCGAACGAGCGCAGTATTAGTTACCACCTTTACGCCAACCGCCTGCCTCATCCTGCCCGCTCGCCCATCATTGCGAGACACCTCATGCCCCTTAACGCCCAGCAAAGCAGCGACCTTCAAAGCTTGAGACAGTTAGCCACTCAGGTGAGCACACATTGCCCGGACATCCGGCAGATGGCCCGCAGTATCGCCAAACAACTGCTCGCCCGGCACAACCTGTCTAGCCATGACCCTGACCAGGTCTACTTTCACCGCTTCCACTCAGCCTCAAGCAGCCCGCGCACCTTCAGCGGCTGGCAGCATTACAGCCCGCCTTACCAATCATTGACCTTGCCGCAGCTGGTCATGCACCGCTTCTCTGTCGACGACCAGAACTACAGCGACGAGCTTGCCAACTACACTGGTTTCTATAGTGCTGGGCCGGGTAAGGATGGCTACGACGAGAGCAATGAGATCCCTCTTGCGCCTAAAGAGGCGCTTGAATTTTTCTGGGAAGTCGATTTCAGCGCGGACTTCCATCAGCACCTTGAGCAATTCTGGTCAGAAGACTCAGACGCCTATCGCACCTTGGCCAAGTCCACATTCCTCAGCAAAGTCCTGGAGGTCAGCGCACAGAAAGGCAGCAGCGCCCTGGCCAAACGCGCCCGCCAGGTGGCTGAGGCCTTAACCGGTGAACGGACCTGGCCGCCGACCCTACAACAGCTACAGCAAGAGATCAGCCCAGCACAAGGGTTTCGCCTGTGCACCTTCGACGTAGGTGGCCACATCGCCAGCTCGATCTTCAGAGTGGTGATGGAGGATGGCTACCAGTTGCTCTACCTTCCTGGCGAAGTGGATGCGCTGCAACTGTTCAGCGATGCTAGAGCGCTGAATACGTGGGTATTGGCACAAACCGGCACAGCAGAAGATCGGGCACGATTCATGAGTCACTTCGCGCTCAACAGCCAAGCAGAGAATGACACCAGCGTGGGGCTCGGCCACCTACTCGACGTCCTGAAGACGCAATGGGACTGCGCGCACCCTGTAGGCCTCAATACACTGGACAGAACCCTGCAGGTAGACGCCTTCAGCTACCTTCGCGATGCAACACGCCAGCGCATGCTCGACGACGCCCACTTTGCCCTGCGCTCCAATGCAGACCTGCGCAAACAGCTGTGGATCGGCTACCTCGCAGCCTTCGCCAAAGTGTTTGGCCCCATGGCCGCTGTCGATTGGCCAGTGGCCTTGGCGGTGGTGGGAGCGGGCCTGGCCGAGACCGGCCTGAACATCGACCAGGCCATCAATGGTCATACTACCGCCGAGCGCCAGGCAGGTGTCACGGGGGCCATACTGGCCGGGGTCAACACCCTGTTCAACGTGGCCCTGTTGTACGCGAGTGGCGTGAATGCCGCCGGAGAAATCGCTGAGGCCACTGAAATCGGTGAAGCCACTACCGGTGGCGAGAACCCGTTCGAACCAAGCGAAGAAAGCCAACCGACAGGCGAGGAGCTAGAACCGGCCACCTCGGTCGAAATAGAGGCCTGGGTCCCAAAACCGTTCCAGCCAAGCGAGCTGGCGCCGTTGCTAGAGTCATTGGAAAGCAACGATATTCTCAGGAACGTTCCTGACAGCGGTCGCTTCACCGGCATTCTTTTTCAAGACGGGAAGCAATACGCAATGGTCGGCGAGGACACCTATCAGGTGCGCTACGTGAGGGAGTTAAAGACATGGGTCATTATTGACCCGGATAACCCCTACTCGTTTGCCCGCAATGTTCCCATCGTTGCGGACGGCGACGGTAACTGGCAGTTCACCGAACGTCTGGGGCTCAGGGGCGGGACCCCCCGATTTCTGCTCAAGGCCTGGGGCAGGCTGGCCCCAAGGCCAGCCATACCCGCATTAGAGCCTAGCCCCTATGAAGTCCCGCAAGCCGAGCGCGAGCCCTTGCAGAGCGCAGCGGACGGCAAAGAAGACAGGGCACTGAGCGACCCCTATAACGGTTCCCCCTACTCACTGTATCGGCAGTTACGCGACCAACTGGCCACTGACGCACAGCAGTTTTACGCTGCTGTCGTGCCACCTGCTCGCCCAGTGATCCCGGAAATTTCCAGCACCGCCAGCCCCAAAGAAATTCTGCGCAGCCTCTATGAACAAAGCGCAGGCCTGGTGATCGGCGAATCACACACCCAAAAAAGCGCCAAGCAGTTCTTGATAAGCACGATGCGCCAGCTCAAAAAACAGGGCGTTGATGTGCTCTACATGGAACATTTCATGACGGACTTCCATCAAGCCGATCTGGATCTGTTCAATCGAACCGGGACCCTACCCGATGGGCTCAAAGCCTATGTCGAAAATTATGATTACATCGCCACGCTTGGCGAACAGACACCCTACACCATGAAGAAAGTGCTGCATGAGGCATACAAGCAAAACGTACGCATACAAGCTATCGATTGCCTGGCCTCATACCGCCAGGCCTGGTACGAAAAGCCCTCACCCACCATCCGCCAGGAAATGATGAACTTCTTTGCTCAGCGGATTATTGAGGCCGATAAAGTGCGACGCGGCGCAGGGCGATGGGTTGCGTTGGTCGGCAACTCTCACGTCAATACCTTTAACCGCGTACCAGGTTTGAGTGAGTTGCAAGGCGCCATCGGCCTGCGGATTGAAGATATCGAAATTGGCCAAGCTGGCAGCATTGGCGCCGACTCCGGCTTCTGGGACGAAGTGGACGGTGAGCACTTCTTCGTCAGGAACGACCTGCTCCTGCAAGTGGCGATCTCCCGCCCTTGGATGTAGAGAGGTGCCCCTGAGCACAACGCAGATACAACCAGGGCGCCCGTAGGCGCCCTGGTTGTTCAACTCACTCCCACTCGATAGTGGCAGGCGGCTTGCTCGACACGTCGTAGGTGACGCGAGAGATGCCCTCGATCTCATTGATGATACGGCCGCTGACCGTCTCCAGCAGCTCGTAAGGCAGGTGTGCCCAACGTGCAGTCATGAAGTCGATGGTTTCTACCGCACGCAGGGCCACGACCCAAGCGTAACGACGGCCGTCACCGACCACACCGACCGATTTCACTGGCTGGAATACTACGAACGCCTGGCTGACCTTGTGGTACCAGTCGGCCTTGCGCAGCTCTTCGATGAAGATGTGGTCAGCGCGACGCAGCAGGTCGGCGTACTCTTTCTTCACTTCACCCAGGATGCGCACACCCAGGCCCGGGCCCGGGAACGGGTGACGGTAGACCATGTCGTACGGCAGGCCCAGTTCCAGACCGAGGCGACGAACTTCGTCCTTGAACAGCTCGCGCAGCGGTTCGACCAGCTTGAGATTCATCTCTTCCGGCAGGCCACCGACGTTATGGTGCGACTTGATCACGTGAGCTTTGCCGCTCTTGGCGCCAGCCGACTCGATCACGTCAGGGTAGATGGTGCCCTGAGCCAGGTACTTGATGTTGTGCAGCTTGTTCGACTCGGCATCGAACACGTCGATGAAAGTACGACCGATGATCTTGCGCTTCTTCTCAGGATCCGACTCACCCGCCAGGTTGTTCAGGAACTGCTCTTCGGCGTTGGCGCGGATCACTTTGACGCCCATGTTCTCGGCGAACATGGCCATCACTTGCTCGCCTTCGTGCAGGCGCAGCAGGCCGTTGTCGACGAAGACGCAGGTCAGTTGGTCGCCGATGGCCTTGTGCAGCAGGGCTGCAACCACCGAGGAGTCAACACCGCCGGACAGGCCGAGCAGGACGTTATCGCTACCGACCTGGGCGCGGATCTGGGCGATGGCGTCTTCAGCGATGTGCGACGGGGTCCACAGCGCTTCGCAGCCGCAGATGTCGAGGATGAAGCGCGAGAGGATGCGACCGCCCTGCTTGGTGTGGGTCACTTCCGGGTGGAACTGCACGCCGTAGTAGCCACGGGTGTCGTCGGCCATGCCGGCGATCGGGCAGCTCGGGGTACTGGCCAGGATATGGAAGTCTTGTGGAATGCGGGTGACCTTGTCACCGTGGCTCATCCACACATCCAGACCCAGTACGCCGTCAGCATCGACGTGGTCTTCGATGCCATCGAGCAGACGGCTCTTGCCGACTACGTCAACGCGGGCGTAACCGAACTCGCGCAGCTCGGAGCCTTCAACCTTGCCGCCCAGTTGCTCGGCCATGGTCTGCATGCCGTAGCAGATACCGAATACCGGTACGCCCAGGTCCCAGACGGCCTGTGGTGCACGCGGGCTATCGGCTTCGTGAACGGACTCAGGGCCGCCGGCCAGGATGATGCCGCGCGGCGCGAATTCGCGAATCGCTTCGTCGTCCATGTCGAACGGGTGCAGTTCGCAGTACACGCCGATTTCGCGTACGCGGCGGGCGATCAGCTGGGTGTACTGGGAACCGAAGTCGAGGATCAGGATTCGGTGAGCGTGAATGTCGAGGGCCATGACTCAATCTCGTCAGTGGAAATCGGAAACGACGCGGGGCTGTCGATAACAGCCCCGCTAGCAAGTGTTGCCAGAAGCATCAACCTACGCGGTAGTTTGGCGCTTCTTTGGTGATCTGTACGTCATGCACGTGGGACTCGGCCATGCCGGCACCGGTGATACGCACGAACTCAGGCTTGGTGCGCATCTCTTCGATGTTGGCGCTGCCGGTGTAACCCATCGAGGAACGCAGGCCACCCATCAGCTGGTGGATGATCGCGGTCAGGGTGCCCTTGTACGGCACACGACCTTCGATGCCTTCCGGTACCAGCTTCTCGGCACCGGCCGAGGAGTCCTGGAAGTAGCGGTCCGAGGAGCCCTGGGCCTGGGACATGGCGCCCAGCGAGCCCATGCCACGGTAAGCCTTGTAGGAACGCCCCTGGAACAGTTCGATCTCGCCCGGTGCTTCTTCAGTACCGGCAAACATCGAACCCATCATCACTGCCGAGGCACCGGCAACGATAGCTTTGGACAGGTCACCGGAGAAGCGGATGCCACCGTCGGCGATCAACGGAATACCAGTGCCTTCGAGGGCAGCGGCAACATTGGCGATGGCGCTGATCTGTGGCACGCCGACACCGGCGACGATACGGGTGGTGCAGATCGAGCCAGGGCCGATACCGACCTTGACGGCATCAGCGCCTGCTTCGGCCAGGGCCTTGGCAGCAGCGCCGGTGGCGATGTTGCCACCGATGACCTGAACCTGCGGGAAGTTCTCTTTGACCCAGCGAACGCGATCAATCACGCCTTTGGAGTGACCGTGGGCGGTGTCGACCACCACCACGTCAACGCCAGCAGCAACCAGTGCGGAAACGCGATCAGCGGTGTCTTTGCCGGTACCGACTGCGGCGCCAACGCGCAGACGACCCTGGTCGTCCTTGCTGGCCAACGGGTAGGCTTTGGCCTTCTCGATGTCGTTGACGGTCATCATGCCTTTGAGGGCAAATTTGTCGTCGACGATCAGCACGCGCTCGATGCGGTGTTTGTGCAGCAGTTCGCGCGCTTCGTTCTTGTCGGCGCCTTCCATGACCGTGACCAGACGCTCTTTAGGCGTCATCACTTCACGGACAGAGGCATCCAGACGGCTTTCGAAGCGGATGTCACGGGAAGTGACGATGCCGACCAGGTCGCCATTGTGCAGCACCGGAACACCGGAGATGTTGTTTTGCTGGGTCAGCTCGAGCAGATCACGGACCGTGGCGTCAGCCTCGATGGTGATCGGATCCTTGACCACGCCGGCCTCGAATTTCTTGACCTTGCGCACTTCGGCAGCTTGCTGCTCGATGGTCATGTTCTTGTGGATGATGCCGATGCCGCCTTCCTGAGCCATGGCAATGGCCAGGCGGGCTTCGGTCACGGTATCCATGGCAGCGGAAACCAACGGAATATTCAGCTCGATGCCACGGGTCAAACGGGTCTTGAGACTGACTTCATTGGGTAGCACCTCTGAATAACCAGGTACTAGGAGAATGTCGTCGAAGGTCAGGGCTTCTTGGCTGATACGCAGCATCGCGGGGGCTCCCGGGCGGGAAAAATGGAAGCGCGCCATTATACTCATCCAGAGCCCTTCACTCAATGCAAAGATGGGCCTTCGGTCAGTTACCGGCGCGGGTAACCTGCACCACAGCCACCGGCTGATCCAGCCAGTCGGCGAAGTCGTCGAGAAAACGCTGCTTGAAACCCGCAGCACCCCAGTTGTTGAAGATGAAACCCAGGTTGGAAAACGCGCACGGTTGCAAGAACAGAAAGCCATTGATGTCGTCTTCATGACCGCACAACGGGCATATAAAGTTGTCAGTCTGCCCGGGCATCCACTCCTCCAAGCTTTCAAACAGTGCCACACCCACTTCACGACGGCATTCGGCGCAGCCCGCTTCTTCAAGAAAATCCTCGAGCGGGGTATAGATGCAACGCTTGGTAATCACTTCCAGGCCGTTGACCGACTGACCGTACGGCAACAACTCAGGTCGTTCCACAACCTTGCGCGCACCTTCGCCTATGGCATAGGCCATGCGGTTGCCGGTGCTGCCGCAGGTGCTCAATTGTTCCTCGATGACTTTCTCGCGCACCAGCCAGCGCAGGATCGCCCGCGCGCGCGGCTCATGCACAGGAACGGTGGAGATCTTCGGGACAATGATGCTCTGGGTAATCATGACGGCAGCCAAACATGCTCAAAACTGCCAGTTTACCTCACTCAGGTAGCGGCCGATCAGGGCAATGCCACTGGCCAGGACCAGCCAGGTAACCAGACGTACAAACGCCTCTCTGGACATGTTCAGGGTCAGGCGCCGCCCCAGGTACAAGCCCACTACCATCATTGGCAACAGACACAGCGCCAGTAACAACAACGGTAAGTCGGCATAGACACCGGCCAGCAGGAACAAGCTCAGGCGTACGACGGTACTGCAACTGATCAATGCACTCTGGGTGGCCCGTGCCTGCTCCTTGGAGGGCAGGCGGGCGCTGAGGTAAATCGCATAAAGAAAGCCACCACTGCCGAACAACGCGCCAAACAGCCCGCCCACCGTGCCCATCGGTACCGACCAGCCAGCGCCCAAGCGGGCGGGTTTGTCCTTCACCACCAAGCTGTACAGGGCATAGGCACTAATAAAAAGGCCCATCAACAGCAGGAGCAGATCAGACTTGAGGTTGAGCAGGAACACCACGCCCAGGGTGCATCCCAGCGCCATGCACGGTAACAGCCGCAGCAGTTCTGCGCGCGCCACGGCCTTGCGTGCTGGCAGCCAGTTGCCGAAGGCAGCGACAAAATCCAGCAACACCAGCAAGGGGATGATCCGAGACAGGGGCATGAAGTTGATCAGCACCGGCCCGGCCACCAACGCGGTGCCGAAGCCCGCGATGCCGAAGACGATATAAGCCACACCAACCCCAAGCAGAATCGGCAACCAGTCGAGGGCGGAAAAGGGCAATTCGGCAAACAAGGTCGAGAGCATGGCGAATGAAGACCGTCAGCGGGAGGATGTAGAAACTTTAACCAGTCACCAGCCATGCCGACTAATATGCAATTTCGCTAACAGTCATCTCAAAACGGCATAGCACCGATGACCTCTATCCGACAGTTGCGCTACTTCGTGGAAATCGCCGAAAGCGGCAGCTTCAGCGCTGCCGCCGAACAGTTACATATCGCTCAGTCCGCCTTGAGTCGACAGATCAAGGAGCTGGAACAGCACCTCGATACCCTGTTGTTCGAACGGACTGCTCGCCAGCCGCGCCTGAGCGCTGCGGGCCAGGCCTTTCTGCCACGGGCGCGAACCTTGCTGGTCGACCTGGAAAAAGCCGAATCCCTGGCCCGGGAAGTCGGCCAGGGGGTACGCGGCAATCTGCGCCTCAATCATTCCAGCACCGTGCCATTGACCGGCCAACTGCTGATGCGACTCAGTGGATACCTGCACGAGCATCCGGGCGTTTCCATGGAGATCGCTCAGCAGTCGTCCGAGGCGCAGCTTGAAGCACTGGCACACGGGCGCCTGGAAGTCGGCCTGTTGCGCTTGCCGGTGCTGCGTCAACATGAGGGGCTTTGTGTTCTGCCGCTGTTCGAAGAGCCCTTGTTGCTGGCGGTCGCCGAAGATCATCCATTGGCCAGAGAATCCAGCGTTTGTTTGGCCCAGTTGCGTGACGAACCTTTTATTTCCATTCCCCATCGCCAGCGTGGCGGTTTGAGTTACCTGTCCGCCGAGCTGTGCATGAGGGCTGGGTTCTTTCCCAAGGCGGCGCGGGTGATGTCACGCAAAACCACGCAGTTGCAGCTGATTCAGGCTGGCTTTGGGGTCGCATTGTTGCCGCAGTGCATGCAGGACATTGCCCCCGCGTCGCTTAAGTTCATCGCTTTGGCTGATGAGGGCTGTAGCAGTACCGTCGCTTTGGCCTATCGCCGGGATGCCGGGCCTTTGGTGGAGACGTTCATCACTGACATGAGGGCTGCTGCGCAGCTCATCGCCGGCCTGGCCGGCTCCCACCGGTAATGCATGTGCCGCATGCTTGTGGTGAGCCTTGCCACCCCGGCACCACAATCCTTTATGATGCAGCCCATGATCAAAGACCCCTTCGAAAGACTCGGTCTGGACCGCGAAGTCCTCACCGTCAGCCAGCTCAACGGCCGCGCCCGGGTGCTGCTCGAAGACGTGTTCCGCAATGTCTGGGTCGAAGGCGAGATCTCCAACCTCGCCCGCCCAGCCTCCGGCCATGTCTATTTCACCCTCAAGGACAGCGGCGCCCAAGTGCGTTGTGCGCTGTTTCGCCAGAACGCCGTACGCGTGCGTCAGGCCCTGCGTGATGGCCTGGCAGTCAAAGTGCGTGGCAAGGTCTCGCTGTTCGAAGGTCGCGGCGATTATCAACTGATCCTCGACACCGTCGAACCGGCTGGCGACGGTGCCCTGCGCCTGGCGTTCGAAGCGCTCAAGGAAAAGCTCGGCGCCGAAGGCCTGTTCAGCGCCGAAGGCAAGATCGCCCTACCCGCCCACCCGCAACGCATCGGTATTATCAGCTCGCCCACTGGTGCGGTGATCCGCGACATCATCAGTGTGTTCCGCCGCCGCGCGCCGCAGGTCGAACTGACGCTGATCCCTACTGCCGTTCAGGGTCGCGAAGCGATCAATCAGATCGTCCGCGCCCTGCAACTGGCCGACAGCCGCGGATTTGACGCACTGATCCTGGCCCGTGGCGGTGGCTCACTGGAAGACCTCTGGTGCTTTAACGAAGAAGCCGTAGCCCGCGCCATCGCCGCGTGCGTCACCCCGATCGTCAGCGCCGTCGGCCATGAAACCGACGTTTCGATCAGTGACTTTGTCGCTGACGTGCGCGCGCCAACGCCGTCTGCCGCTGCCGAACTGCTGGCCCCGGACAGCAGCGACTTGCAGCGACGCATTGACAGTCTCAAGCGCCGCCTGCTGCTGCGCATCCAGAGCCGCCTGAGCCATGACCGCCTGCGCCTGGACAGCCTGACCCGACGTCTGCGTCACCCTGGCGAACGTCTGCGCCAACAGGCCCAGCGCCTCGACGACCTCGACATGCGCCTGCGCCGGGCGTTCGAACAACGCCTGAATCAGCGCCGTGAGCGCCTCGCCCGTCTCGACACGCGCCTGGCCGCGCAACATCCGGGACGTACCCTGACTCTGCTCAAGCAGCGCCTGGACAGCCTGGCCGAACGTTTGCCACGGGCCATGCGCGAAACCCTCAAAGACCGTCGCCAACGCCTGCTGGCGCAAGTGCAGACCCTGCACGTAGTCAGCCCGCTAGCGACCTTGGGACGCGGCTACAGCATCCTCCTCGACGAGCGCGGCCACGCTATCCGCAGTGCCGCCCAGACGCAGAACGGCCAGCGCCTGACCGCCCGCCTGGGCGAAGGCGAGCTGCAAGTACGCGTCGAAGACAACCACCTGACTCCGGTCACGCTTTCATTACTGGACTGAACCATGCCCCGTCTGTTTGCCCCGTTGTTGCTGCTGTGCCTGATGTTTGCCAGCAGCGCCCAGGCCAGCTACATCACCCGCCAACTGAACAAGCCAGTCCCTGGCGGTGTCGCCGTCATCGATCTCGGCCCCGCTGCCCAGGCACCGAGCGCGCGCTTTGACGGCAAGCCGGTGCTGGTGGTCAAGGAACAGGACAACTGGTTGGCCATCGTTGGCCTGCCGTTGACGCAGAAGCCTGGCCAGGCGCAACTCACTCAAGGCACGCGCACGTTGACCTTCAACGTCGGCAGCAAGAAATACCCAGAGCAGCGCATCACCTTGAAGAACAAGCGCCAGGTCAACCCCAACCCGGCGGATCTCAAGCGTATCGATGCCGAGCTTGCCGAGCAGATTAGCGCTTACCGCAGCTTCAGCCCCAACCTGCCGAGCAACCTGATCCTCGACAAACCGGTCAGCGGCCCGCTGTCGAGCAAGTTCGGCGTGCGCCGCTTCTTCAATGGCGAAGAGCGCAACCCCCATGCTGGCCTGGATTTCGCCGTACCTGCCGGCACCCCGATCAAGACGCCGGCCAATGGCAAAGTGATTCTGGTGGGCAACTACTTCTTCAATGGCAACACCGTGTTCGTCGACCATGGCCAGGGCTTTATCAGCATGTTCTGCCACATGTCGAAAATCGACGTCAAACCAGGCCAGCAACTCAGCCGTGGCGCTGTGGTTGGCCGGGTCGGTGCCACCGGCCGCGCAACCGGGCCGCACATGCACTGGAACGTCAGCCTTAACGATGCGCGGGTCGATCCGGCGATTTTCATCGGTGCTTTCCAGCCCTAAAAGACCTCAGAGGGCAACTGCCGGAGTCAATACCTGAGACTTACTGGCCGCAGTGGCAGTTGCGGCCCACGGGTTCAGGCTCATTCGGCAGTTTTCTGCCCCGCCCCATGGCCTGCAAACATTGCCAACCTGATGATCCCTACCTTATCGCTGTCGGGTGAAGTACTCAGCGTTTACCTGGTACTCGTGGAAGGTCTGGTCGACGCTGTTCCACACATACAGCCAGCCATCACGCAGCTGACGCAGGGTGTAGCTGCGGGTCTGCAGCGGGGGCTGTTTGCTCGACCAGCCGGCGGGAAGCGGATTCGGTCCTTGGCTACTGCCTTTGCTTAGCGGTGATTCGTCCAGCGCATAACGCACCGGGAAAATCGCCACCTCGGCCTGTCTGAAGGCGCATTGGCCCCTGCCCATCGGGGCGTTGGTGAATTCCTGGTAGAGCCGGGCCTGGTTCAGTTCGGCTTCTGTCGCGGGCTTGTTCATCACACGTCCTTGTTCACGTCGAGGTGCAGGCAAGCGTTGTCCATGTGCTGGATACGCAGCGCTGGTGCCCAAAGCGTGCTTGAGCCAAGGACAACACCCGGAAACGCTACCAAGCGCGACAAATAATTGATGTCAGACGCTTCCGAAAATACATCCGTATTTGCAGACTGTTGGTTGATGAGTCACAAAAAGTTCGTAAGGCGCGCCCGCTCCCACCACGAAGCTGGTGTTGCAAATGCACCGAATTTCCCAAGCGACGTGCATTACGCAAATATATCGGGACCACCGGCAAATTAGCGCTATAAAATTTCGAACAATTCCTATTTTTAAGCATTTCTATCAATTTTTCCGCAAGGCTTGCCATCTTTAACCCCACTGGTTAAGTTGAAGCCATGAAAACCTTTCAGACCCTCATCCTGCTTCGTCAACATCGCAGCCTCTGCCTGGTCAGTGCACGACTACCAAGCTGAATCGCGACGCCTCGCCTTTTCATCTCGTTTTCGTTCGGCAGGCCACCTTTCCAGGCCGCACATTCAAGGATTGCTTTCATGACCATGCTCAAAGACCCTTCGAAAAAATACAGTGCCTTCGCTACCGTCAACTTGCCTGACCGTACCTGGCCATCGAAGACCATCACCCAGGCGCCAATCTGGTGCAGTTCTGACCTGCGTGATGGCAACCAGTCGTTGATCGAGCCAATGGATGCAGGGAAAAAGCTGCGTTTCTGGAAGACCCTGGTCAGCGTTGGTGTGAAAGAAATCGAAGCCTCCTTCCCCTCGGCTTCGCAAACCGATTTCGATTTCGTCCGCACCCTGATCGAAGACGGCCACATTCCTGACGACACCACCATCCAGGTGCTGACCCAGGCCCGTGAAGACTTGATCGCCCGTACTTTCGAGTCCCTGCGCGGCGCGAAAAAGGCCATCGTCCACCTGTACAACGCCACCAGCCCGTCGTTTCGCCGCATTGTCTTCAACCAGGACAAGCAAGGCGTAAAAGACATCGCGGTGAACGCCGCCAAGCTGTTCGTCAAATACGCCGCTCAGCAGCCAGAAACCCAGTGGACGTTCCAGTACTCACCTGAAACCTTCAGCGCCACTGAACTGGAGTTCGCCAAAGAAGTCTGTGACGCGGTGATCGAGGTGTGGAACCCGACCCCGGACAACAAAATCATCCTCAACCTGCCGGCCACCGTCGAGGTGTCGACGCCGAACATCTACGCCGACCAGATTGAATGGTTCGGGCGCAATATTTCGCGCCGTGACAGCGTGATTATCAGCCTGCACACCCACAACGATCGTGGCACTGGCGTGGCCGCCACCGAGCTGGGCCTGATGGCCGGCGCCGACCGCGTCGAAGGCTGCCTGTTCGGCAACGGCGAGCGTACCGGTAACGTCGACTTGGTCACCCTGGCGCTGAACCTCTACACCCAGGGCGTTAACCCTGAGTTGGACTTCTCCGACATCGATGGCGTGCGCAAGGTAGTTGAGGAGTGCAACCAGATTCCGGTACACCCACGTCACCCGTACGTTGGCGACCTGGTTCACACTGCCTTCTCCGGCTCGCACCAGGACGCTATCCGCAAGGGCTTCACCCAGCAGAAAGAAGATGCCAAGTGGGAAGTGCCATACCTGCCGATCGACCCGGCCGACATTGGCCGCAGCTACGAGGCGGTGATCCGCGTCAACAGCCAGTCGGGCAAAGGCGGTATCACCTACCTGCTCGAACAGGAATACGGCATCAGCTTGCCGCGCCGCATGCAGATCGAGTTCAGCCAGGTGGTACAAGGTGAAACCGACCGTTTGGGCCTGGAGATGACTGCCCAGCAGATCTACAACCTGTTGCACCGCGAGTACTTGCAGGCCAACGCCCCGTACGCGCTGGTCAGCCATCGCCTGCAGGAAGAGAACGGCAACAGCAAGGTTGAAGTGGAAGTCTCCAGCGAAGGCGAGACCACCCTGCACTGGCGGGGCAAGGGCAATGGCGCCCTCGAAGCCCTGGTGGCCGGCCTGCCGGTTGCCGTGGAGATCATGGACTACAACGAGCACGCCATCGGCGCTGGCACCAACGCCAAAGCGGCGGCCTACATCGAGCTGCGTGTTGCCGGTGGTCGTCCGGTGCATGGTGTGGGTATCGATGAAAACATCACCACCGCCAGCTTCAAGGCGCTGTTCAGTGCGCTGAACCGCTCCTTGAGCCAGCAGGCAGCCAAAGCGGCCTGAAACGTAGGTTGATCACGCTGTAACTGAAATGCCCGCCTCCCAACGGAGGCGGGCATTTTCGTTTGTCCGCAGAAACTGCCATCAATTCGCTTGGCATGGCCGGTATACTGCCCCCATGCGTCACCGTTACTCGCATCGTCCCATGGAAGAAGACCGATGTGGCTGCGCTCCCTTGGCTTCTGATCTGCACACACTGTACTCAAGTCATACACCTAGAATGGACACTCGATGAGCCACTACCTTGAACGCGCACTGAGCAGCCTGCGCACCATCGGCATCAACCTGCTTCGCCCCGTCCAGGACGCTCCGGTCCTGGTGTTGCTGGATCGCGTAGCGCAGTACGACAGCGGCAAGGTCACCTCCATCGCCGCCGTGTTGCAGCAATCCACTGCCTTCAACAGCATGGTTCGCGAGCAAATTGAAGGCATGGACATCTCCACCCGCTTTATGGACATCACCCTGCGCTTTACCTCAATCCGTGAAGACGCTGCGGCCATGGCCGGCTGGATGGACGACGGGCGCCTGGATAGCATGGAAAAGCTCAAGCAGGCCTGGATGAACGTTCGCCGCGGATCGATCCCCAGTCGCTTCAACGACATTCGCGAAAACTACCTGCAGGTATGCAAGGCGGCCAACGACCAGATCAGCCGCGAGACGGTGATCTTGGAGTCTTATATGGACTTTCGCATGGCCATCAAAGCTGCCGAGATCGAGGCCCAGCAGGTACTGGTCATTGCTGGCCAGGCCCTGGAACAGCGCACTGCAGAGCTGAGCAAAGCAAACCAGCAAGTCACCGCTGCCGAGTCGGCGGAACCGGTCCAGCGCGCTGCCCTTGAGTTGCGCCGCGACGAAGCCGTGCGAGCCCTGCAGGACGAAGACAAGCGCTACCAGATCGTCAAGGACATCGCCGATGACTTGAAGGTGGGCTACAACACCGCCGAAATGGTCTTCGCCCGGATCAATCAGGTGCACGTGGTCAAGGAGCGCCAATACCAGCGCATGGTGTCGTTCTTCTCCACCAATGAAGTGGTGCTGACCGGGCTTGCCGTATCCTTCACCAGCAACAGTGGCCTGGCCGAAGCCACCCATACCCTCAATGCAACCACCGACGGCATCAGCAAGGGCCTGGAAGCGCTGGGAAGCACCGGCAATCAGCAACTCGAAGCGGCCGTAAAAGCCAGCTACGGTTCGACCATCAACGTTGATTCGGTACGCGCGCTGGCCGAGGCCACACTGTCGTTCCAGACCGACATGAACAGCCTGACCGAAACGTACCGGACAGAATCGAGCAATGCCTCCCGCGCCATCGCCGAGGCCGTCGAGGACGCCAAGCGCACGTTTGCTGCATTACTTAGCAAAGCCGCTTGATGAGCGCTATTACACTCTCCGAACAGCTCGGAGCGATGGCGCTCGTCGATGAACTGCGCCACCAGCAAATGCAGGTCCAGGAACACCTGAACCTGCCAAAGCGCCGCGGGGAAGTAGCGGCGCGTATTCGTGACTATTACCAGCGCCACAACATCGCTTTCGATGAGGCGTTGATCGAGCAAGGCGTGCGCGAGTTCTTCGCCCGCCGCCTGGTCTTCGAGGCGCCTGTGCTGAACTGGCGCCAACGGCTGCTGAGCAAAACGTCAATGGCGCGCAGCCAGCTGTACAAACTGACCCTTGCGATCATCGCGGCGGCGCTGGTCACCCAGTGCACCCGTATCGTGCATGACAGCAGCATCACCGTCGATATAGAGAATAGCGCCCATGACCTGCGACGCCACGACGATCGCCTGCGTAGCGAAATCCAGCGCCAGCACAACAAGCTCAAGCAGTGGCAGGACCAACTACTGGCGCAACCCGATGTCGCCGTCAGCCGTATTCTCGAGCGAGTCGAGCAGACATTGCCGCCACTGGATCAAACCGTTGCCAGTGATCTGCCGCAGTTCGTTCACAAAGCCAACAGGGATAACGTCAAGGCCCTGATCGAAAAGCGCGAGGCACAACTCAAGCAGGTCAGCGCTGCACTGCGCTCAAACACTGACGGCTTCGCAACCGTCGCGGGCATCTACGAGCAGCGCGACGAGCTCGCACGGCTATTGGCCATGCCGACCTATCAGGACGGCATCAAGCCGTTCGCCAAACTCAAGGAATTGGCCACCGCTGCCGACCAGCACCTGCTGCACGTCAAAGATAAGGACACACTCAAAGCGGCCAGCCGCCAGGTCAGCGAACTGGATTATCAAATCCAGCAGAGCGCCTACTGGCTTGAGCAGATGACCTTGCGCGATCAGTTGTTGCAGCGCCTCAACGCAATGCCCTTGGCCGCTGGCGAGCATGCGCAATTGCAAGCATTGCTAGCACATGCCAATAAGAGCCTGGACACCCAGAACCTCAGCCAGACCCGCACTCAACTCCAGCACCTGAAGCGGTTACTCGACTTTGCCGCCGTAGCGCTGACCCTTCAGGTCGTAGACCGCAGTGGGATCAAGTCCGGTGTCGAGCGTTGCTACGATGCAGCAGGCTGTAACCGCGGCGAAGTCAGCGACAAGGGCAAAAGTTGGTTCCTGGTGGTCGAGGCCACCGATCCGGGTGGCATCAGGGCAGAAGTGCCGGTCACCAGCGTCGAAACCGGCGAGCAACGCTGGACCCGCCTTTTCGCTGTGCGCGTCAGCCAGGCCGAGTACCTCAAGGTCAAGCAGGACAAGCTCGACGACGGCCATGTTGATGAACGGATGATGGCCAGCAAGGCTGCCAATTCGCTGAGCCTGCGTTTCAACCAGCGAGCCGCGAGTACTCCCGACATGATCATGGACTGGTGAACACATGACCCCCACTACCCTCACCAGTACCGTGGCGCAGAATGCCCGTAACAGCGAGGCATTGCTACGTAGCGCCGAGCAACGGCTGACTGCCCTGAGCGATCAGGAGGCGCGCCTGGAACAGGATATCCTCACGCGCCTGAGCAACATTGCCACTCTCAAGCTCGAGCATCGACCGGCCCTCGACCAGGATACCCTGCTGCAACTACAGGCACGCCGGGATGCTGAAGCCCAACTGCGCGCGGAACTGGCCCGGATCGAAACGGACATCGCCAGCTCGCTGGCCAACCAGCAATCGTTGCGCACGCGTATCGCAAGCGTCGACCGCCAGGTCAACGATCAACTTGCACGCCAACCCGCCTGGTGCGAACTGGGCGAGCAATTGCTGGCCGCACAACAGGCCAATGGCGAAGAGATCACCGGCTACAACGAGATCCGCCAGGAGTGTTTAGACAAGCTGCCGACATACCGTGCCAACCCGATCTACGACTACTTGCTCAAGCGCGACTACGGCACCGCCCAGTATCGCTACAACCGCTTGCACCGCTGGCTGGACAACACGCTAGCCAAGCGCGTGAACTTTCAGGGCAATCGCAGCACCGAACAGATGCTGCGAACCATGCAGGCCCGCAATGAAGAGCTGCAAGGCGAACGCCTGGCCCTAATTGCCGCATTACAGGCCGATAGCGACCAACGCCTGGCCCAGGCCCGAACGGCTGCAGGCATGGACCCTCTGACAAGCGAAGACGCAGCGCTGAACGATCACATCGTCGCCGCCAAAGTTCGGGCCAACGAGCAGCACCAGCAACTGGCCGATTTTGCCAGCAAACAGGATCCGTACTACCTGCGCATCCGCCAGAACATCACCGAACGCCTGCAGGCGCAGACCCTTGAACAGTTGATGCTCGAGGTGCAGAAGACCCCAGACAGCAACGACGACCGGATCGCCGCCCAGCTCAAGAACTTGCACCCACGCCTGCATGACGTGCAGGCCCAACTACCAGGCCTGCGCGACCAACATGAACACGCCTTGGGTGACTACGAACGGGCCAAGGAACTGGAACGGGCGCTGCGCACCGACTACTACCGCGACAGCGATTACAGCTACCACACCCAACTGAGTTTCGAGCGTCTGCTGGCCGACTATATGGCCCGTGACCTCAGCCTGCACTCACTGGAAACCCTGCTACAAAGTGGCCGACGTCTAGTGCCACGCAGTTCGTCCTCCAGCGACTCATCGTCGAGCAGTTGGTCGAGTTCCGGTTCCAGCAGCTCAAGCTCCAGCACCGGCTTCTCTACTTCCGGCAGCAGCGGCGGTGGTAGCTTCAGCACCAGCGACAGTTTCTGAGTGGCGAAAAAAAACGGTGCGCCGACCAAGCGCACCGTAAAGCCGTGTAGCACACAACGATTCAGTTAAATTCAGTCCAGCAGTGCCAATGCCTCAGCGCTGCAATCACTGATCCGCGACCACTCGCGATGCTTGATCCAGCCACTGTCGAGCATCCAGGTGCCGCCTACGCACATGACATTAGGCAGTGCCATGTAGCTACGCACGTTGCTCGGGTTGACTCCACCTGTTGGGCAGAAACGCACATCGCCAAATGGCCCGCCGAAGGCCTTGATGGCTGCCACACCGCCACTGATTTCCGCGGGGAACAGCTTGAAGCGACGGTAGCCAAGGGCGTAGCCCATCATCAGTTCCGAGGGTGTGCTGATTCCCGGCAGCAACGGCAACTCGCTTTGCACGCCCGCCTCAAGAATGTCCGGGGTGATGCCTGGAGTCACCACAAACTGTGCACCGGCTGCTTCCACGGCGGCGAACATCTTGCGATCCAGTACGGTGCCAGCACCGACGCACAGCTCGGGCCGCTGCTCACGTAGCACCTGGATGGCCTTCAAGCCATGCTGTGAGCGCAGGGTCACTTCCAGGGTTTTGATACCACCGGCAGCCAAGGCGTCGGCCAGGGGCAGGATGTCTTCTTCGCGGGCGATGGTGATCACCGGCAGAATACGCGCCTGGGTGCAGATCTGATCGATCCGGGCAACTTTGTCGGCCATGGAAACTCCCGGCTGTTTCAGTTCATGCGTGGTCATAGCGGCGGATCCTTGGCTCATGGGCACCAGTAAATATCCAGGGGGTCTTGTAAAAAGGCACGAATCGGCATTTGGGCCAGATCGGCACCCGCCAGCGCGGCGCGCAGGGTAGCGAGTTTGCCCGGGCCTTGCACAGACAAGGCGGTGAACGCGGCGCGGGTAAGCAAGGCACGGGTCATGCTCAGGCGCTGATGAGGCACCGCTGGCGCCAGCATCGGCAAGCAGCGGCGCGGGCTCTGTGGATCAAGGCCTTCGCTGAGGTTCGGGCTATTGGGGAACAGCGAGGCCGTGTGCCCGTCATCGCCCATGCCCAAGACCAGTACATCGATGCCCGGCAGCTCGGCCAGGGCTTGATCGGCTTCAAGTGCAGCGGCTTCAAGGCTGGCGGCAGCGCGGTACAGGCCAAGGAACCTCGCCTTGGCGGCATTGCCGGTCAACAGATGACGCTTGAGCAAACCGGCATTACTGTCAGCATGCTCGACCGGCACCCAGCGCTCGTCGGCCAAGGTCACCAGTACTCTCGACCAGTCCAGCGGCTGCTGGATCAGCGCCTGAAAAAACGCCACCGGGCTGCGCCCGCCAGAGACCACCAAGACGGCCTGGCCTTTCTGCGCTATGGCTGCATTCAAACGCCCCGCTACATCGTTGGCCAAGCCTTCGGCGAGCGTTTGGGCAGTGTTGAAGTCGTGTGCCGTCACGTTAGCCGGCAGTTGCAATTCAGATATCGCCATACCAAGACCTCCCATCACGGGTAATCAATGCAATCGAGCTCATCGGGCCCCACGACCCCGCGGCATAGGGTTTGGGCGCATCACCGCTGTTCTTCCAGCCGGCGATCAGTTGATCGCACCACTTCCATGCATATTCGATTTCGTCTTTACGCACAAACAGGTTCTGATTGCCGCGCATCACTTCCAGCAGCAAGCGCTCATAGGCATCGGGAATTCGCGCGCTGCGCCAGGTGTCGGAGAAATTCAGTTGCAACGGCCCGCTGCGCAGCTGCATGCCCTTGTCCAGGCCCTGCTCTTTGGTCATCACCCGCAAGGAGATACCTTCGTCCGGTTGCAAGCGGATGATCAGTTTGTTGCCGATCTGCAAACGCTGTTCCGGGGCGAAGATGTAGTGCGGGGTTTCCTTGAAGTGGATGACGATCTGCGACAGCTTCTGCGGCATGCGCTTGCCGGTACGCAGGTAGAACGGCACACCTGCCCAGCGCCAGTTGCGGATATCGGCACGCAGAGCGACAAAGGTTTCGGTGTCGCTCTGCGCGTTGGCGTTGTCTTCTTCCAAGTAACCCGGCACCGGCTTGCCTTCGCTATACCCGGCGATGTACTGGCCACGCACCACGCAGGTGCTCAGGCCTTCGCCGGTGATCGGTGCCAGGGCCTTGAGCACCTTGACCTTTTCGTCGCGGATGCTATCGGCGGAGAGGTCACTGGGCGGGTCCATGGCGATCAGACAGAGCAACTGCAACAGGTGGTTCTGGATCATGTCGCGCAACTGCCCGGCCTTGTCGAAATAACCCCACCGGCCTTCGATGCCGACCTTCTCGGCCACGGTGATTTCCACGTGGGAAATGGAGTTCTGGTTCCACTGGGTTTCGAACAGGCTGTTGGCAAAGCGCAGGGCAATCAGGTTCTGTACGGTTTCCTTGCCCAAGTAATGGTCGATGCGATAGACACGGTTTTCCGGAAAGTACTGCGCTACGGCATCGTTGACCCGACGCGAAGAGTCCAGGTCATGGCCGATGGGCTTTTCCAGGACTACGCGGGTACGCGCGCTGAGCCCGACTTTGTCGAGGTTTTCGCAAATACCGCCATAGACCGCCGCTGGGGTTGCGAAGTACGCGATCAGCTGACTGTCGTCGCCAACCTGCTGGGCCAGGGCTTGGTAGTCCTCTACCTTGAGGAAGTCGACATGGATATAGCTCAGGCGCGCCAGAAAGCGCTGCAACACCAACGGTTCAATCTGCCCGGCTGGGACAAATTCCTGCAGGTGCGCCTCGATTGATGCCAGGTGGTCATCCGCACTGCCAGGCTCACGCGCCAGCGCCAGCACCCGCGTCTCGGCGTGCAGCAAGTCGGCGCGGTCGAGCTGGTAAAGCGCCGGGAACAGCTTGCGCAAGGCCAGGTCGCCGAGGGCGCCAAACAGGGCAAAGTTGCAAGGTTCAACGCTGATCGATGCCATGATGTTGGTTCTTTTATCAAGTTGACGTAGAAATACCGGTTTCAATCGCAGTTTTCAAGGAATAATGTAGTAAAAACCACAACATTCTACTCAGTGGACAGATTCAAGTGGTGTGCCATCCATGCCATCAGTACGATAGGCCACCGTGTCAAAAGCCCATTGCTATCGGCAACGGGCTGCCTCAACGACCCAAGGACATATACCCATGGACCGCGTGCGAAACCTCCTGGAACAGATCCAGGGCCGCCTCGAAGAGCTGAACAAGGCAGAGCGCAAAGTCGCCGAAGTCATCCTGCTCAACCCTCAGCAAGCCACCCGTTTCAGCATTGCCGCCCTGGCCCAGGCCGCCAAGGTCAGCGAGCCAACGGTGAACCGCTTCTGCCGCTCGTTCGGCGTCAGTGGTTACCCCGAGCTCAAGCTGCAACTGGCGCAGAGCCTGGCCAGCGGCGCCGCCTACGTCAGCCGGGCGGTGGAAGCCGATGATGATCCGGCGTCCTACACCCAGAAGATCTTCGGCAGTGCCATCGCCTCGTTGGACAGTGCTTGCCAGCAACTCGATCCGCAGTTGATCAGCCGCGCTGTCGACATGCTGATCCAGGCCCGACAAATCCACTTCTTCGGCCTCGGTGCTTCGGCACCGGTGGCGCTGGACGCCCAACACAAGTTCTTCCGCTTCAACCTCGCCGTATCCGCCCACGCCGATGTACTGATGCAACGCATGCTGGCTTCGGTGGCCCATACCGGCGAACTGTTCGTGATCATCTCCTACACCGGGCGCACCCGCGAGCTGGTCGAAGTTGCACGTCTGGCCCGGGAGAATGGTGCCTCGGTACTCGGCCTGACTGCCGCCGATTCGCCCCTGGCCAAGGCCAGTAGCCTGAGCCTGAACATTCCCTTGCCCGAAGACACCGACATCTATATGCCGATGACTTCACGGATTATCCAGCTGACCGTACTCGACGTGCTGGCCACTGGGATGACGCTACGCCGTGGCGTGGACTTCCAGCCGCACCTGCGCAAGATCAAGGAAAGCCTCAACGCCAGCCGCTACCCGATCGACGACGAACTCAACTGAACAACTGTGCCTGCAAACGCAGGTGAGCCTGTTCACCCGGCGCCAGACTCAGGCTGTCACTGCTGCCACTGGCCGCCTCGACACAGACGAACCCCAGGGTTTCACTGCTGCTGACGCCCATCAACGGCCGACTGCCCGGGTGCCAGACGATGGTGTCCTCACTGTCACCGGTATCGATGCTCAGTTGTCGCTGCCAAGCCGGATCGTGCAACTGCACATTGGCGGCGTTGGGGAACACCCGCTGACAGCCGCCATGGACCTTCAAGGCGCCCTTCTGGCGACAGGCCTGACGGTTCAAACGGTCGTAGCCCTCAATGTTTTCTAGCCCAGACAGCGCTATCTCAGAAACGTCACTAATACGCCAGTAAGCCAGCAGAGCATGACTCAGCTGACAAGGTTGGCTGTCCTGATGTTCGGTACTGAGCTGCAATTCCATGCGCTCGCCCAGTCGCGCCTGCAAATCAACCTGCCAGTCGCACAGCTGCAAACGCCATTTGAGTGTCACGCCCTGCTCATCTTCGCTGCTGTCGATCAGCTTCCAGTCGAGCAAGCGCGCCCAACCGTGGGCTGGCCACATATCTTCACTGGGATGACGACCGTACCAGGGCCAACACACGGGCACACCCCCACGAATGGCGCCGACCTGTGGCCATTGCGCAGCGCACCACAACCATGGGCGTTCGCCCTTGGGCTGGAAGTGCAACAGTTGAGCCCCCTGGCGGCTGAATGCAGCCTGGCACTGGGGGTGATCAATGATCAGCACATCGCGCTGCTGATAACGCTCCCACTCAAAGGTCGGTCTCGGCCTCTGCGAGGTGAAGAAGCGCTGTAGCGGGTGCTCGGGCATAACCTGGGACTCTTGTTGTTAGTTAGGGTCTCATCGCGGGCCAAGCCCGCGACAAGCTCGTAAATTTACAACATATTGCCTCAGAACGACGACTGAATCTTCAAGCCAGCGACCAGCGCGTTGTCCACTTCGTCCACCCCACCCGGGTGGGTGATGTACTGCAGGTTAGGACGAACAGTCAGCCAGTTGGTCACGTGGAAACCGTAGTTGAGTTCGTAGTTGTATTCGGTGGTGCGCAGCGGCGAGAACAACGGATCTTCGTAATTGCCCACAGCGTTGGCGGCATTGAGCAACTCGGCGTTTTTCTTCACGTCGTCGTTGACATGGATACGGGCAAAACCAATGCCGATGTCATCCTTCGGACGCGCATCGAACGGGCCTTTGTAGACAAACATCAACGACTGGTAGTTGTCGATGAAGTTGGTGTCCTTGTCATGGAAGGTGGCGTTCGCCGCGATGTTCAGGCCGCGGCTGGCATCGCCGTTATGGCGGGTGAGTTGCTGTTGCGCGACAAACCAGTAGCCATGCTTGCTGTCATGCACGCGATAACTGTTACCCGTGGTCGCCGCATCCTGACCGTTGTCATCCTCACGCACATCATCGGCGTTGGCCGTACTCTTGTAGTAACCCACACGGTATTCGCCCGGCAGGCTGTTGATTTTCGGTGACCAGACCAGCTCGACCGGCAAAACCGTACCGGCGGTACCACTGCCGCTGAGCTTGAAGCCGTTGCCGTGCTCCAGCTGAGAGGGGTTCTGGTTGTACGCCCCGACTTGCGCAAAGAGCTCATCGTTGATGTTGTACTTGAAGCGGATCGCTGCCTGGCTGACCGGCCAGTTGTACCAGATGTTAGTGGCCCAGTTACCCACCTGGGAGCCACAGAACGCCAGGTTCTGGAAATCGCACGGGAAGGTGTTGAAGTCTTCGCCTTCGCCGAAGTAACCGGCCTTGATGTCGAGTTTGTTGTCGAAGAACTGATGCTGAATCCACAGCTGGGTCAGACGCACCATATGCCCCCGGCCGTAGACTTCCTGCGATGAGCTCAGGGTGCCGGCACGCGGGTCGCCAATGCGGTCGTTGGAAATGTTCTCGCCGTTACGGTTGGTCAGCTGAATCTTGGCCTGGGTGTTGGCCCAGCCCAGCAGCTTTTGCAGATCCAGCGCGGCCCCCAGGCCGAACTGGTCGCTGTAGCGTGCAGTCTTGTCATCGTTGAAGCCGCCATCGAGGTTTGCGCCAACTTCACCAACGTAGTCGATTTTGATGTCGACGCCCTTCTCCAGCAGTTCGGTACGGGTACCGCCCCAGTCGCCGGTCATCCATTGCGACTCCGGGGCAAAGGCATCGGCAGCCTGCGCCCCGCAGTTGACCCCGAGGGCCGCCAGCAGACCCAGCGGAAGCAGTGGCTTGATGCGTTTTAAGTGATCCATCCCTTGTGTCCTCGTTTTATTGTTCTTGATGGGCGTGTACGACTTACAACGAATTCAGCGACCCTTGAATTGCGCGACATTGTCCTTGCCGGCCTGCTGCGGCGTGGCATTCACCCCCAGGCGCTCGCCGCTGGCAGCATCGAACAGCAGCACCCGAGCCGGATCGAACTGCAAGGTCAGGGTGTCACCGACCCGGGTCGACACATCCGGTGCCAAGCGGCAGCAGACCTTGGTCTGGTTGAGCGTGACGAACACCAGCAGGTCAGGACCGGTGGGCTCGATGATCTGCACCTCGGCGCGAATGCTCGGCAGGCCGTTGGCCTGCGCCGGGGCCAGGGCAATCTGTTCTGGGCGAATGCCAAGGATCACTTCACGCTCCTCCAGCCCGGCATCACTCATGCCCAAGGGTAGTTCGCAACGAGCCTGACCACTGTCGAGCAGCGCCTGCAGGCGCCCATCCTTGCGCTGCAGGCGCAGCGGAATGAAGTTCATCGGTGGCGAGCCAATGAAGCTGGCAACAAACAGGTTGGCCGGGTCGTTGTAGATCTGCTGCGGCGTACCGAACTGCTGGATCAGGCCGTCCTTCATCACCGCCACCTTATCGCCCAAGGTCATGGCCTCGATCTGGTCATGGGTGACGTACACGGTGGTGGTCTTAAGGCGCTGGTGCATCAGCTTGATCTCAGTGCGCATCTCCACCCGCAGCTTGGCATCGAGGTTGGACAGCGGCTCATCGAACAGGTAGATCTTCGGTCGCCGCGCCAGCGCCCGGCCCATGGCCACACGCTGCTGCTGGCCACCGGACAACTGGCCCGGCTTGCGCGTCAGCAGGTGTTCGATCTGCAGTAGCTTGGCGACCCGGGCCACTTCTTCGTCAATCGCCGCCGCCGGCATCTTGCGCATCTTCAGGCCGAAGGCGATGTTGTCGCGCACGTTCATGGTCGGGTACAGCGCGTAGGACTGAAAGACCATGGCGATGTCGCGATCCTTGGGACTCATGCCACTGATGTCGGCATCGTCCACCAGAATCGCCCCGCCGCTGATCTGTTCGAGGCCGGCGATGCAGTTCATCAAGGTCGATTTACCGCAGCCGGAAGGCCCCACCAGAATCAGGAACTCCCCCGAATCGATCGACAGATCAATGTGCTTCAAGGTATCTGGCAAACCGCTGCCGTAGGTCTTGTTGACGTTGCGCAATTCAAGCGTTGCCATGTTGTTTCACCCCTTGACCGCGCCGGCGGTGAGCCCACGCAGGAAGTACTTGCCAGCCAGCACATAGACCAACAGGGTCGGTAAGCCGGCGATCATCGCCGCCGCCATGTCGACGTTGTATTCCTTGACCCCGGTGCTGGTGTTGACCAGGTTGTTCAGGGCCACGGTGATCGGTTGTGCGTCGCCGCTGGCGAACACCACACCGAAGAGAAAGTCGTTCCAGATCTGAGTGAATTGCCAGATCAGGCAGACCATGATGATCGGCACCGACATCGGCAGCAGGATGCGCCCGAAGATGGTGAAGAACCCCGCCCCGTCCAGTCGCGCCGCCCTTACCAAGGCATCCGGCACGCTGCAGTAGTAGTTGCGGAAAAACAGCGTGGTAAAAGCCAGGCCATAGACGATGTGCATCAGCACCAGGCCGGTGGTGGTACTGGCCAGGCCCAACTTGCCCAAAGTGAAGGAGGCTGGCAGCAGCACGGTCTGGAACGGCAGAAAGCAACCGAACAGCAGCAAGCCGAAGAACAATTGCGAACCACGAAAGCGCCACATCGACAGCACGTAGCCGTTCAAGGCGCCGAGCAGGGTCGAGATCACCACCGCAGGCAGGGTGATCTTCACCGAGTTCCAGAAGTAGCCACCGACCGTGTCCCAGGCTTTGAGCCAGCCAATGCCGGTGATCACTTCAGGCCAGCTCAACAGGTTGCCGGTACGGATGTCATCCGGCGATTTGAAGCTGGTCAGCAGCATCACGATCAGCGGAATAAGGTACAGCGCGCAGGCCAGCAGCAGCGTGGCGTAGATGGCAATGCGGCTGAAGTTGAACCGACGCGAAACCAGGGAACTAGTCATGGCGTTTGTTCCTCAGTTCCGAATACAGGTAAGGCACCAGGATCGAAAGGATCGCACCGAGCATCAGGATCGCACTGGCCGAACCCATGCCCATCTGCCCACGGCTGAAGGTAAATGAGTACATGAACATTGCTGGCAGGTCCGAGGCATAGCCCGGGCCACCTGCGGTCATCGCCGCGACCAGATCGAAGCTCTTGATCGCGATATGGGCGAGGATCATCAGCGCGCTGAAGAACACCGGGCGCAGGCTCGGTAGCACGATACGCAGATAAATGCTCGGCAAACTGGCACCGTCCACTTGCGCGGCGCGAATGATCGACTGATCGACGCTGCGCAAACCTGCCAGGAACAGTGCCATGACAAAGCCCGACGCCTGCCACACAGCGGCGATCACCAGGCAATAGACCACTCGATTCGGGTCGACCAGCCAGTCCAGGCGAAAGCCTTCCCAGCCCCAGTCGCGGAGCATCTTGTCCAGACCCAGGCCGGGATTAAGCAGCCATTTCCAGGCCGTGCCGGTGACGATCATCGACAGGGCCATGGGGTACAGGTAGACCGTGCGAATAAAGCCTTCGCGGCGGATACGCTGGTCGAGCAGCACGGCCAGCAGCACGCCGATCAGCAAACTGATGGCGATGAACAGGCCACCGAACAGCAGCAGGTTCTTGCTCGCCACCCACCAGCGGTCGTTTTCCATTAGCCGTGCATATTGCGCCAGGCCCACCCATTTGTAGCTGGGCATGAAGCTTGAGTTGGTGAAGGACAGGATGAAGGTCCAGAGGATGTAGCCATAAAAGCCCACCAGGACAATCAGCATGCTGGGTGCCAGTACCAGCTTGGGCAGCCAGCGTTGCAAGGCATCGACGGGCGTGGCCTTGTTCAGAGTGGCAATCGTGTTCATCAGGGATATCTCGTGTGATGGGCGGCGCCATGCACCGCGTCGCTGGCAAGGCCAGCTCCCACAGTGGACCGAGTTGCGGCCTAGTCCATCACTTGGCCGACTTGATCGCCGAATTCAGCTGTTTGACCGCCGTCGCGGGATCCGCTTTCGGGTCGTTGAAGAAGTTGGTTACCACGTCGAAGATCGCCCCTTGTACCGCCAGGCTCGTGGCCATGTTGTGGGCCATGCTCGGTTGCAAGCCGTCACCTTTTTCGGCTTCTTTGAAATCCACCGAGGACTTCTGCGTGCAGGCGTCGAACTGACTCATGTCCATGTCCTGACGGACCGGCAGCGAGCCTTTGTTCTGGTTGAACACAGTCTGAAACTCAGGTTCCAGAGCAACCTTGGCGAGGTCATTCTGGGCTTTGATGTCGTCTCCGTTCTTGAGCTTGAACATCGCCAGCGAGTCAATGTTGTAGGCAAAACTGCCCTGGGTGCCGGGGAAGGCCACGCACTGATAGTCCTTGCCCGCGACCTTGCCAGCGGCGGTCCATTCGCTCTTGGCCCAGTCGCCCATGATCTGCATGCCAGCCTTGCCATTGATGACTTCGGCAGCCGCAATGTTCCAATCACGCCCGGCGCGATTAGGGTCCATATAGGTACCCAGGCGTTGCAGGGTCTTGAATACCTCGACCATCTGCTCACCGGTCAGGGTCGCGTCATCCAGTTCGACGAAAGCTTTGTGATAGCCATCAGGCCCGAGGATGCTCAGCACCAGGTCTTCGAACACCGTGCTGTCCTGCCAGGGTTGGCCGCCGTGGGCAAGCGCAGTGAAGCCGGCAGCCTTGAGTTTGTCGGCGGCGACGAACAGCTCATCAAGGGTGGTCGGCACCTTGGCCCCAGCCTTTTCAAACACCTGCGGGTTGATCCACAGCCAATTGACCCGGTGGATGTTCACCGGCACCGCTACGTAATGGCCGTCGTACTTCATGATCTCGGCCACTTTCTTTGGCAGCAGCGCATCCCAGTTGTTGGCCGTGGCGACCTCGTCGAGCTCGGTGAGCAGCCCCATGGCGCCCCAATCCTGAATATCTGGCCCCTTGATCTGCGCAGCGCCTGGCGGGTTGCCAGCAACCGCGCGGCTTTTGAGTACGGTCATCGCAGCCGCGCCACCGCCACCGGCGACGGCATTGTCTTTCCAGGTAAAGCCGTCTTTCTCAACCTGCTCCTTGAGGGTCTTCACCGCAGCGGCTTCGCCACCGGAGGTCCACCAATGGGTCACTTCAACCGTACCGGCAGCCACTGCGCTGAGGGGCAACAGACAGGTGAGAGAAATAACAGCGGCGAGGCGACTGATCGCATTCATGGGGCGGAACCTTTTCTTGTTGTTATGCAGGTGCAAGTCATGGTGCTTGCGCGTGCATCGGAGTCTAACCAGACGCTTGGGGGGCTGAGGTAACGAAGGGATGCGCGAATGTCACCAACCTGTGACATTCCTCTGTACAGCACGTCAGTCGCTACTACGCGGCAAGCTCAAGGTCACGCGCAACCCGCCATCACGCAGATTGCGCAAGCTCAGTTCACCGCCATGGCTATGGGCAATGTTGCGCGCGATCCCCAGGCCCAGGCCGTAGCCCTGTTGCTGCCCGGCCAAGCGAAAATGCGGCTCGAATACCTGTTCCAGACGCTGCGCGGGCACCCCCGGCCCTTCATCGTCAACCTGCAGGACGAACCCGGTTTCGCTATCCAGCACCCGCAGGTGAGCGCGCTCGCCATACTTCAAGGCATTGTCGATCACGTTGCCCATACACCGGCGCAGCGCCAGCGGTTTACCCGGATAAGGCGCCAGCGCCCTACCCTGAAGCGTTACTCGGCCGCTGGCCAGATACGGCTCGATCAGGCAATCGAGAGCGTGGTTGAGGTCAACAGGCTCGATGTTTTCGTGAATGTCGGTGTCTTTCACGCACTGCAATGCGCCTTTTACCAGCATCTCCAACTCGTCCAGGTCGCGACTGAACTTGGCCTGTTGCTGCTCGTCCTCAAGCAATTCGACGCGCAGGCGCAGGCGCGTAATCGGTGTGCGCAGGTCATGGGAAATGGCACTGAACAACTGGCTACGCTCGGTCAGGTAGCGGCTGATGCGCTCGCGCATGGCATTGAATGCCCGACCCACTTCGACCACCTCGCTGCCCCCACCCTCCACCACCGGCTCGACATCTGCACCCAGCGACATCTCCCGTGCCGCTCGCGCCAGACGCTTGAGCGGGCGGCTCTGCCAATGCACCAGCAAACCGATGAACAGCAGCAGAAAGAAGCTGGTCAGGCCGATGAACCACACCTGTTGACGTGGCAGGCCTTCGTCTTCGAGGCTGGTGTAGGGTTCTGGCATCAGCGAGGCGATGTACAACCATTCGCCTTCGCCCAAACGAATCTGGGTGACCAGTACCGGGGGATTGACCGGTTCCAGGGTCAGTGCGTAGTGCGCCCAGGAACGCGGCAGCTCATCGAGCTTCAAGCCACTGTTGAAGATCCGCAGGTCCTGCGGGCTGACAAACTCAACGGAAACATCTATCTGTGCGCCCAGACGCTGGCGCAGCACTTGGTCAACAGCACTGATCACCGCACGCTTGCGCGGCGTTACCGTCATCACCTGCATGTCCAGTGGCTTGTCGTTCAGCGAAACGACAAAACGGGTGCCGCCCATGCTGCGCAACTGGTCGAGCACCATCGGCCGGTAGGCCAGCGGCAAGGAGCGGAAGTAACTGACGCTGGCACTCATCGAATGGGCCAGACTACGCGCACTGGCGACCAGCCCTTCCATCTGGCTGGCGCGCAGCTGCGACAGCCAGATCAGGCTCGACAGGCCCTGGGCCAGCAGCACCACCAGCAGGGTCAACAGCAGCATGCGCCCCAACAGCGAACGCGGCAGCGGCAGGCGCCAGCGCCGGTCAGTGCGCGGGCGCAACGCTGGCCGCCAACAGGTAACCACTGCCGCGCACGGTACGGATCAGGCGCGGCGGCTTTTGCGTGTCGCGCAGGCGCTGGCGCAGGCGACTGACCGCCATGTCCACGATGCGGTCCAGGGGCATCGGTTCCCGGCCGCGGGTAGCGTTGCCGATCGTGTCGCGGTCGAGAATCTGCTGCGGATGATCAAGAAACAACTTGAGCAAGGCAAAGTCGGCGCCCGACAGAATCACTTCTTCACCATCGCGGTGAAACAAGCGGTGGCTGACCGTATCCAGGCGCCAGTCATCGAACGTCAGTACATCGCCACCGTTACGCTCCTGACCAAAACCGGCGCGGCGCAGCAGAGCCTTGATCCGCGCCTGCAACTCGCGTGGGCTGAATGGCTTGCCCAGGTAATCATCGGCGCCCAGCTCCAGGCCGATGACCCGGTCGGCCTCATCGGAGCTGGCGGTGAGCATGATGATCGGCACTTGGGCCAGGCGTGGATGCTGGCGCACCCAACGGCACAGGCTGAAGCCGTCTTCATCGGGCAGCATGACGTCGAGAATCACCAGGTCACAGTCGCTGCCATCCAGGGCCTGGCGAAAGCGTTGGCCGTCGGCAACCGCTTGCACACTGAAGCCGGCGCGGCTCAGGTAGGTTTGCAACAGTTCACGAATGTCCTGGTCATCGTCGACCAGCAGTATCGACTTGCTCACAACGTGCTTCCTTGTAGGCGTGGACTGTGGGAGTCGGCGTTGCCGGTGAGCGGCCAGTTAGCCCGCTCAACCGGCCTGTTGCAAGGCCACCCCGGCTCCCAGCAAACCGGAAAATTCAGCCGTCACCAACCACACTGGAATGCCCTTGAAGTAGCCGCTCATGCAACCTTTCTCGGCAAAGCTCTGGGCAAAACCGCTGCGCAAGAACAACTCGGCGAAACGTGGAATGATGCCGCCGACGATATAGACGCCACCACGCCCGCCAAGGGTCAGCACATTGTTGCCGGCCACACGACCAAGGAAACGACAGAACTGCTCGACCACTGCCAGCGCCAGCCGCTCACCGGCCAGCGCAGCATCAGTGATGGCCGCAGGACTCTGTAGCGTTGCCGGCTGCCCCTCCAACGCACAGACAGCCTGATACAAACGCAACAGGCCGCCGCCGCTGAGCACGGTTTCGGCGCTGACATGACCGATCTCGCTTTCGATCTGCTGACGGATCTGTGCTTCCCGAGCATTGCCCACCGGCAGGTCGACGTGCCCACCTTCACCGGGCAAGGCCATCCAGCGACCGTCCTCCAGGCCCAGTAAAGTCCCCACCCCCAGGCCAGTGCCTGGGCCGATCACCACCGCCGGCCGCCCGGTTTCGGCTTCGCCCTGGCACACCGTTCGGTATTCGTCAGGCTGCAGCCGGGTCATCCCCAAGGCCATCGCGGTAAAGTCATTGATCAGCAACAGTTGCTCGATCTGCAAGGTCTTGCAGAAGGCCTGGCGGCTGAGCCGCCAATGGTTGTTGGTGAAGCGGAACTCATCACCGCTGACCGGTCCAGCCACCGCCAGGCAAACCGCCGCCAACTCGCCCCTGGCTACGCCTTGGGCCTGCAAATAAGCACCAATGGCCTGCTCAGGGCTGGTGTAATCGGCGGTGGCAAATACCTGCACCGCATGCATCTGGTTGTTTTCCCAGAGGGCAAAGCGGGCGTTGGTGCCGCCGATATCACCGACCAGGGCGCGCTTCATTTCAATTGCTCCAGCGCCGAGGTGAAGGCGCTGGCGCCCTGCTCTGCCGGGCTCAGGGCCATGCGCATGAAACCAAACAGTTCACGACCGCAGCCAAGATCATTGCCACTGGGAGCCGGTGGGATCTCCCGGTTGGTCAACTCCGCAGCATCGAGTTTGACGCTGAGGGTGCCGGCAACGCCGTCGACGCGGACGATATCGCCATCGCGCACGCGCGCCAGTGGCCCACCATCAAAGGCTTCCGGGCAGACATGAATGGCCGCCGGGATTTTCCCCGAAGCTCCCGACATGCGCCCGTCAGTGACCAAGGCCACCTTGAAACCACGGTCCTGCAACACACCGAGGAACGGGGTCATTTTGTGCAGTTCGGGCATACCGTTGCAGCGCGGCCCCTGGAAGCGCATCACCGCGACAAAATCACATTCCAGTTCACCGGCCTGGAAGGCATCGGCCAGCGCCTGCTGATCGTGGAACACCCGCGCCGGGGCTTCGACCACCTGATGCTCAGGGGCAACAGCGGAAACCTTCATGACCCCGCGCCCTAGGTTGCCTTCCATCACCCGCAAACCACCTTCCGGAGAAAACGGCCGCGCTACCGGGCGTAGGATTGCTTCATCCAGGCTCGCTTGCGGCCCTTCACGCCAGACCAGCTTGCCGTCCTGCAGGAACGGCTCCTGGGTGTAACGACGCAGGCCATGGCCGGCGACAGTGTTGACGTCCTCATGCAGCAGCCCGGCATCGAGCAGTTCGCGAATCAGCAAGGCCATGCCGCCCGCCGCCTGGAAATGGTTGATGTCGGCTTTACCATTCGGGTAGACGTGAGACAGGGTCGGTACCACCTCGGACAGTTCAGCCATGTCCTGCCAGGTCAACTGGATACCCGCAGCCTGGGCAATCGCCGGCATGTGCAGGGTG
Source organism: Pseudomonas sp. S06B 330 (assembly GCF_002845275.2). Classification (NCBI taxonomy): domain Bacteria; kingdom Pseudomonadati; phylum Pseudomonadota; class Gammaproteobacteria; order Pseudomonadales; family Pseudomonadaceae; genus Pseudomonas; species Pseudomonas tussilaginis. The sequence goes on from NZ_CP088149.1 coordinate 4,699,757, forward strand.
TGGTTGGTCGAACCGCCTGTGGCATGCAGGGCGACGATGGAGTTAACCAGGGATTTTTCGTCGACAATCTCGCCCAGCGGCATGAAATCGCCGCTGGCCTTGGTCATGCGCGTGACCTGTTGTGCAGCTTCGACGGTGAGTGCATCGCGTAGCGGTGTATAGGGATTGACGAAGGAGGCGCCGGGCAAGTGCAAGCCCATGACTTCCATCAGCAACTGGTTGGTGTTGGCCGTCCCGTAGAACGTGCAAGTACCGGGGCTGTGGTAGGACTTCATCTCCGACTCCAACAGCTCTTCGCGGCTGGCCTTGCCCTCAGCGTAACGCTGACGCACATCGGCCTTTTCCTTGTTGGAGATACCCGAAGGCATCGGCCCGCCCGGCACGAAAATGGTCGGCAGGTGACCAAACCGCAATGCGCCCATCAACAGGCCCGGGACGATCTTGTCACAGATGCCCAGCATCAGCGCCGCATCGAACATGTTGTGCGACAGGGCAATGGCCGTGGACATGGCAATCACTTCGCGGCTGGCAATCCCCAACTCCATTCCCGGTTCACCCTGGGTGACGCCATCGCACATGGCCGGCACACCGCCGGCAAACTGGCCAACCGAGCCGATATCGCGCAAAGCCTGTTTGATCTGTTCGGGATAGTGCTGGTAAGGCTGATGCGCCGAGAGCATGTCGTTGTAGGCCGAGACGATGGCGACGTTGGCCGCATTCATCATGCGCAGGCTGTTCTTGTCCTGGGAGCCACAGCCGGCCACACCGTGGGCGAAGTTGGCGCATTGCAGTTTGGCCCGCATCGGCCCATCGCTGGCCGCACCGCGAATCAACTGCAGGTAGCGCTCACGGGTGGGACGGCTACGGGCGATCAGCCGTTGGGTGACCTCAAGAATGCGCGGATGCATGTACTGGACTCCAGGCTAACGGTGGTTGCGACCTCTGCGGCAGTTTCCCTAATCAACAATCGCCACCTAGGCTCAAAGGCAGGCGTGGCTGTTGCGGGAGGAACGGCTTGGCCGATCGCTCGTTGTAGATTGAACAAAATACTGCCAGCAAAAAGGCTTGTTTTCTATTTTTTTACGAATAATCTTGTAATTCCAACAACAAAAACAGATTCAGTGAAGCAGTTCCTCGTTTACCACGGGCTTCACCCGGTCTGCCAGAGGTAGCTCCATGACCCTTCGTATCGCAATCAATGGCTTTGGCCGCATTGGCCGCAACGTCCTTCGCGCACTCTATACCCAAGGCTACCGTCAAGACCTGCAGGTCGTCGCGATCAACGACCTGGGCGACAGCGCGATCAACGCGCACCTGCTCAAATACGACAGCGTGCATGGCGTCTTTGCTGCCAGTGTTGAATCCGATCACGAAAGCCTGACCGTCAATGGCGACCGTATCGCCGTCAGCGCCATACGCAACCCGGCGGAGCTGCCATGGAAAGCCGAAGCCATCGATGTCGTGTTTGAATGCACCGGGCTGTTCACCGACCGGGTCAAGGCAGCCGCCCATCTTACTGCCGGGGCGCGCAAAGTCATTATCTCGGCGCCGGCCAAAGGCGCCGACGCGACAATTGTCTATGGAGTCAACCACGACATCCTGCGCCCCTCGCACCAGATCATCTCCAGTGCATCATGCACCACCAACTGCCTGGCGCCGCTGGCGCAGGTGCTGCACCGCGAGCTGGGCATCGAACAGGGTTTAATGACCACCATCCACGCCTACACCAATGACCAGAGCCTGACTGACGTCTACCACAGCGACCCGTTCCGCGCCCGCGCGGCCACCCAATCGATGATTCCGAGCAAGACAGGCGCGGCCGAAGCTGTCGGCCTGGTGCTGCCGGAGCTGGCTGGAAAACTCACCGGCATGGCGGTACGGGTACCGGTGATCAACGTGTCGCTGATCGACCTGACCGTCAACCTCGAGCGCGATACCAGCGTCGAAGAGGTCAACAGCCTGTTCAAGGACGCCAGCCGTCACTCCAAGGTCCTGGGTTACAACAGCCTGCCGCTGGTGTCCTGTGACTTCAACCACAATCCGCTGTCGTCGATCTTCGACGCCAACCATACGCGGGTCAGTGGCCGCATGCTCAAAGTGCTGGCCTGGTATGACAACGAGTGGGGGTTTTCCAACCGTATGCTGGATAACTGCCTGGCGCTGTGTAACGCGCAATAACCTGCCCTTGTGGCTGGCCAGCGTGTAGCCGCTGCCGACAGGCTGCGATTGGCCGCAAAGCGGCCATAAACCCTGAACATCCGGGTGCCTCAGGTGCGACTGCTTTGCTGCCGATCGCAACCTCGTGCCTCGGCAGTCGTTGCGGTGCCGAGGAGCAAACACTTGACCTTATTATTTATGATAAGCATTATCATTCGCTTCGCATTGTTCGAGTATCGCTGTGAGTCAGTCCCACTTCAACACTGTATTCCTCGCCCAGCGGGTCAGCCTGCTGCGCACGTTGCAGCGTATGGTCGACAATCCCAGCACCGCCGAAGACCTGCTGCAAGAAACCTACCTGCGTGTCATCCGGGCGCTGCGTGAACGCCCGATCGAGCACCTCGAACCGTTCGTGTTCCAGACCGCGCGCAACCTCGCCCTTGATCACCTGCGTGCGCGTCGGGCACAAGCACGCAACCTGGTTGATGATGTTCCCGAACAAATCCTGCACAACGTCGCCGCCCCCAGCAGCAGCGCCGAAGACGCGGCCCATGCCGAACAACTGCTCACACGCCTGAGCATCAGCATCGGCCAATTGACCGCACGCCAGCAACGGATTTTCATCCTCAGCCGCCTACACGGTGCCAGCTATCTGGAAATTGCCGAGCAGTTGAATGTCTCGGCCAGCACGGTTCAGAAGGAACTGAAACTGATCATGGCCATCTGTGTCGGTGTTGCCAATCGTCTGAACCGCGATTAACCCTGGCTTGCCAGCCACGCGGTTACGCTTGATCATAAATAGAACGACAAGACCTTCCAGGATGTACCGTGACCGATAGCGCCCCTGATCGCCCTTCGCCGCCAGACCCGGCTGCCTGCGATAGTGCCATGGACCAGGCGCTGGACTGGCTGATTCGACTGCAATGCGCCAGCGCTGAGGACACTCATGCCTTCGAGGCCTGGCTGGAAGCCGACCCGGCCAATGCCCAAGCCTACGTCGAGGCCGAAGCACTGTGGCAAGGCGATATCCTACGCCAGGCCGCCAGCCAGATTGCCCTGACCCAACGCCCTTCGCGCTTGGCGCGCTTGCGCCCACACTGGAAACCTCTGGCCGCTGCCGCGGTATTGCTGATCAGCGTTTTCACCGTTGGCAATCTACCGGTGCGTCTGCAAGCCGATCACCTGACCGTGGTCGGCGAGCGCCAGCGCCTTCAGCTTGAAGATGGCTCCAAGGTGCTGCTCAACACCAATTCGGCATTCTCCAGCGACATCGATGCCCGCCAGCGCGTCGCTCATCTTTACCAGGGCGAGGCCTTCTTCGAGGTCCCGGCAGGTCGCAGCCAGCCACTGGAATTACAAGCCGGCCCACTGCGCGCCAGCGTCCGCGACAGCGATTTCGCCGTGCGCTATCTCGACGGCGAAGCGCAGGTGCGTGTGCAACGCGGGGATGTCGACCTGCAAGGCAACAGTGACCAGCGCATTCGCCTGTCCAGTGGCGATAGCATTCGTGTCGGCCCCAATGGCTTTGGCCAGCGCGAACGGGTCGACGCGCAAAAGGACCTGGCCTGGGTCCAGGGCCGTCTGATCTTCGAGAACTGCCCGCTGAATCAGGTAGTCGCCGAACTGCGTCGTTACTATCCGGGCCTGATCATCTCGCGCAACGAGCGCCTGGAGCAGGTCGCGGTCACCGGCAACTACCGTCTGGACCAACCACTGGAAACCCTACGCGCCCTGGCACACATCACTTCGTCACAGCTGTATGAGCTTCCTGCCATGGTCATTCTTAACTGATCGGAAAGTTTTTTTACGCGATCCCCTGAGGCGTTACGTCTCGTTATAGCCAATGCAATTGATTCTTATTTTTGGATCAACCTGCACCTATAACATTCGCGCGACAGGGAGCGCTTTCGATGCACACTGGTTTTACTCGTCGGTCTTCAGACACTTCACGTACGCCTGGGCTGCAACGTTGCACGCTCTCCCTGTTGACCCTGGCCATGCTCGCCAGCGGTGCCTGCAGCCTGCCAGCACTGGCCGCTGAACCCGCCCAAGCCAGTGCCCCTCGCATGGGAGACTACCGCTTTGCCATCAACCAGCAGCCTTTGGTATCGGCGCTCAATGCCTTCACCGCAGTGACCGGCTGGCAGGTGGGGCTGTCGGCTGAGCTGGCTGAAGGCGTGGCCTCGCCGGGCGTACAGGGTTCGCTGAAGCCGGAAGCGGCCTTACAGCGCCTGCTTGCTGGCACCGGCCTGAAATACCGCACCCTCAGTGCAGGTAACGTGGTGCTGGAGCGCAACAACTCCAGCACCATCGCCCTGCAGCAGATCACCATCAGCGCTACCCGTAGTGCCCAAGACATCAGCCAGGTGCCGAGTACCGTATCGGTACAGACCCGAGAGCAGCTCGACCGCCAGAACGTCAACAACATCAAGGAATTGGTGCGTTACGAGCCCGGTGTTTCGGTCGGCGGCACCGGTCAGCGCAGTGGCCTTAACGGCTACAACATTCGTGGGATCGACGGTGAGCGTGTGCTGACCCAGATCGACGGTGTGTCGATCCCCGACAGCTTCTTCTTCGGCCCTTATGCTCAGACCCAGCGCAACTACGTCGATCCCGAGATCATCAAGCGCGTCGAAATTCTGCGTGGCCCAGCGTCGGTGCTGTACGGCAGCAACGCCATCGGCGGCGCAGTCAGCTACTTCACCCTCGACCCGGATGACATCATCAAGCCCGGTAAAGACGTTGGTGCGCGCCTGAAGACCGGCTACAGCTCGGCAGACGAAAGCTGGCTGAATTCGGCCACCGTTGCCGGGCGCCATGGCGACTTCGACGGCCTGCTGCACTTGAGCCAACGCAACGGCCATGAGACTGAGTCCTATGGCGGCCACGGTGGCACCGGCCTTGAGCGTACCGAAGCCAACCCTGAAGACGTTCGCACCACCAACATTCTGGCCAAGGCTGGCTGGAACTATGCCGACGACTCGCGCCTGGCCTTCACCTACGAGCATTACAAGGACGACCGCGACCTGGATCAACTGAGCTCGGTGGGCGGCCCGTTCATTCCTGGCTTTGGTGCCATGAACTCGTACCGTGACCGGACCGGCAATGACACCATCACCCGCGAACGCTTCGGTATCAACCACGAATTCGCCCTCGGCAGCCTGCTTGCCGACAACGTCAAGTGGAGCCTGAACTACCAGATCGGCAAGACCGACCAGCGCACCGAAGAGCTCTATGTTGCCGGGGGCCGCGAGGTGTTCCGTGATCGCCAGACCACCTACAAGGATCGTCAGTGGCTGTTTGATGCCCAGCTGGACAAAGCCTTCAGCATTGGCGAGACCGAGCACCTGCTGACCTATGGCACCACCCTCAAGCATCAGAAAGTCACCGGTTCGCGCAGTGGTAGCGGCACCTGCTTGAATGTCGGCGGCACCTGCACCGCTATCGGCGCTGACAGCCCGCGTGATGGCCAGGAACTGGTCAGCGATTTCCCGGACCCGACCGTCAACACCTACAGCCTGTTTGCCCAGGATGAGATCCGCTGGAACCAGTGGACCTTCCTGCCAGGTGTGCGCTACGACTACACCAAGATGACCCCGGACATGACCGACGAATTCCTCCTTGGCGTCGATGCAAAGCCTGGCGAGCCAATCGACGACGACGCCAAGAAATGGCACCGGGTATCGCCCAAGTTCGGCATCACCTATGCCTTCAACAACAATTACACCTGGTACGGTCAGTACGCCGAAGGCTTCCGTACGCCGACGGCCAAAGCGCTCTATGGTCGCTTTGAAAACCCGGGCCTGGACTACAGCGTACGTGGCAACCCCAACCTGGAGCCGGAAAAGAGCAAAAGCTACGAAACCGGTCTTCGTGGCAACTTCGACGCTGGTAACTTCGATGTGGCGGTGTTCTACAACAAGTACCGCGATTTCATCAATGAAGACGCCGTGCAGGGCAACGACCTGGGCCAAACCTTCGAAGCCAACAACATCAAGCACGCCACCATCAAGGGTGCCGAGTTCAAGGGTCGCCTGAACCTGGACGCCTTTGGTGCGCCTCAAGGCCTGTATACCCAAGGTTCGCTGGCTTATGCGCATGGTCGCAATGATGACACCGGTCAGCCGCTCAACAGTGTTAATCCGCTGACCGCGGTGATGGGCCTGGGCTATGAGCAGGAGCAATACGGCGCCTTGCTGAGCTGGACCCTGGTCAAGCGCAAGGACCGGGTTGACGACACCACCTTCTTCGCTCCGGATGGCGCCAGCAAACAGTTCCGCACACCAGGCTACGGCGTGCTCGATCTGGCCGGCTTCTACAAGGTTACCGACGACATCACTGTCAACGCCGGCCTGTACAACCTGACCGACAAAAAGTACTGGCAGTGGGATGACGTACGCGGCTACGACGGCCTTGGCGAAGCGGCTGTCACCGCGCCGGCCAACCTCGATCGCCTGACTATGCCGGGGCGCAATTTCGCCATCAACCTGGTCTGGGACATCTAAACCCATCGCGTCTTTTTGTGGGAGCCAGCCTTGCTGGCGATGGGGTCGGCGCGGTGTCAGCTATTGCGCGGCGTCTGCATCGCTGGCAAGGCCAGCTCCCACAAACCAGCAATAACAGAAAAACAGGTGAGGTTTTTTTACTGTCACGCGTCCTCTTGTTCGTCTAGTCACTAGGCACGCCCATTTCGCAAGGAATCACCATGACCGCCGCAACCACCACCGAACGCGCCAGCCTGCGTTCGCAACGCCTGAACCAGCTGACCCATGCCCCGCATAGCGAGCTGGACGCTCTGGTCAAATCCCACGCGCCGTTCGAAACCCGCGAAAGCTTCGCCCGCTTCGTCGTCGCCCAGTACCTGTTCCAGAACGAACTCAAGGCGCTGTACACCGACCCGGCACTGATTGCCATCGTCCCTGACCTGGCCGAACGCTGCCGCGCCGAACAGGCTGGCCTGGACCTGGCTGACCTCAACACCGAGATTCCAGCAGATTTCCCCGGTGCTGTTGAGAACCCGAGCCTGGGCGAAGCCATGGGCTGGATCTTCGTTTCCGAAGGCTCCAAGCTGGGTGCCGCATTCCTGATCAAGCGCGCCGTGGTGCTGGGCCTGTCCGACAGCTTCGGAGCCCGTCACCTGGGCGAGCCTGCCGGTGGCCGCGCTGAAGGCTGGAAGCAGTTCACCCGCATCCTCGACGGTCTGGAGCTGAGCGCCGAAGAAGAAGCCAAAGCCGAAAAAGGTGCCGTAGCGGCGTTCGAACGCTTCACCGAATTGCTCAAACACGCCTACGCAACTGCGCCTAAAGCCGAACTGGCCTGATGCGCCGTACCCGGTTACCCTCGTGGTAACCGGGCCTTACCCGTGCAACCGACGCTGCCATGACCCGCCCTTCTAGCTCGAAACTCTCCCGCCTGCTGTTCGGCCTACTGGCCTATATCAGCCTGGCCATCGGCCTGGTCGCTATTGTGGTGCCCGGCTTGCCGACCACCGAGTTCATTCTGCTCGCCGCCTGGGCCGCCACCCGCAGCTCACCGCGCCTGAGCGCCTGGCTGGAAAATCATCGCTTGTTCGGCCCGATCCTGCACAACTGGCGCAATGGCAAGGTCATCCAGCGTCGCGCCAAACTCAGCGCCACCATCAGCATGCTGTTGTGCGCGAGCCTGATGCTGGTGTTCCTTGATCACGGTTGGCCGGTGTTTCTTGCCATCGGCGGCATGGCCTTGGGCAACCTGTGGATCTGGTCGCGGCCGGAAACTGTAAGAGGGGTGGATGAACTGGGCTCGGTGAAGTCTTCGCAGGGATAGCCGCAGCCTGGTGGCAGCGGCTTCCCCTGTTCGTTACAAGGTCAGCAGCCCCGCATACAGGCCATACGCCGCCACTACAGCGCCCACCAGCACCCCGGCAAAGATCAGCTTTTCCCAATGGGTGAACAGCCCCTGGCCCTGCTCATGCTTGGCCCGGGCAAACAGGATCACCCCTGGCGCATACAGCAACGCCGACAGCAGCAAGTACTTCAAGCCACCGGCATACAGCAGCCAGATCGCGTAGACCAGGGCGATGCCTGCAATCAACAGGTCTTTGCGTCGCGCACCTGGATGGCCCTCATATGACTCGCCACGCACTGCCAGCAGCACGGCATACGCCGCCGACCACAGATACGGCACCAGAATCATCGACGAGGCCAGGTAGATCAGGCTGGTATAGGTGCCCGCCGAGAACAGCGTGATCAGCAAAAACAGCTGGATCATGACGTTGGTCAGCCATAGTGCGTTGGATGGCACATGGTTGGCATTTTCATGGGCTAGAAAACGCGGCATGGTCTGGTCACGGGCAGTGGCAAACAGAATTTCGGCGCACAGCAAGGCCCAGGACAGCAACGCACCCAGCAACGAAATGGCCAGGCCGATGCTGATCAACAAGGCACCCCAGGGCCCGACGATATGCTCAAGCACCGAGGCCAGCGACGGGTTCTGCAGCGCCGCCAGTTCCGGCTGGGTCATAACCCCCAACGACAGCACGTTGACCATCACCAGCAAGGCCAGTACGCCAATGAAGCCGATCACGGTGGCCTTGCCCACATCCGAGCGTTTCTGCGCCCTGCCTGAGTAAACACTGGCGCCTTCAATGCCGATGAACACGAACACCGTCACCAGCATCATGTTGCGCACCTGATCGAGCACGCTGCCGAATTTCGGATTGCTCAAGCCCCAGATGTCGCGCGTGAAGATGTCGGCACGAAACGCCACCGCGGCGATGATGATGAACATCACCAGCGGCACGATTTTGGCCACGGTGGTCACCTGGTTGATGAACGCGGCCTCTTTGATGCCGCGCAACACCAGGAAGTGGACAGCCCACAGCAGCAGCGACGCGCAGGCAATGGCAATCGGTGTGTTGCCCTCGCCGAATACCGGAAAGTAAAAACCCAGGGTGCTGAACAACAGAACGAAATAGCCGACGTTGCCCAGCCAAGCACTGATCCAGTAGCCCCAGGCGGACGAAAAGCCCATGTAATCGCCGAAACCGGCCTTGGCATAGGCGTACACCCCCGAGTCGAGCTCCGGCTTGCGGTTGGCCAGGGTCTGGAACACAAACGCCAGGGCCAGCATGCCCACCGCAGTAATGCCCCAGCCGATCAGTACCGCACCGACGTCGGCGCGCGCCGCCATGTTCTGCGGCAAGGAGAAAATTCCGCCGCCGATCATCGACCCGACCACCAGCGCGATCAACGCACCCAGGCGCAATTTTTGTCCAGGTTCGGACATGCACATCCCCTTTCTGTCTCGTCTTTGTAACCTCAGGGGTTCACCCTGAGTTAAATATAGGCGCAGTTTAGGCGTTTATAGGTATTCCGTCTTTAAAACTATAACCCTCATAACTAGTGCGTCTATACCAAACATACTAATTGGTGAGTTTTGTGCACCACTCGCGACGCTTCAAGTAAATAAGAAAAAATCTTGTCAAAAATTTGCTAAACCTGTGAAACGGGCTAGCTTCAAATCTCGCAGGCTGTCAGAGCGAATGCTCTAAATCACCATGGAGGTGCCTGTGTACGAGGCTTGCAGCATTGCCATCGGCATACTCCGGGGGAGCTCTTTCAGTCATTGACGCAATGGAATGCCCTATTAACTGACCTGAATCAGCTTATGAATACGTCGCTGGATTTACTCTAGCTTCATCTCTTCTCCTGATACGGAGTTATTCGATGTCAGACGCTCCCGGAAAACTACGACTTGGTGCCCTTGTTGCACTTGTAGTCGGCTCTATGATCGGCGGCGGGATCTTTTCGCTGCCACAAAACATGGCTGCCAGTGCTGATGTAGGCGCTGTTCTGATCGGCTGGGGCATCACCGCTATCGGTATGTTGACCCTGGCCTTTGTGTTCCAGACCCTGGCCAACCGCAAGCCGGATCTTGACGGTGGGGTGTATGCCTACGCCAAGGCTGGATTCGGCGATTACATGGGCTTTTCGTCCGCCTGGGGCTACTGGATCAGTGCCTGGCTGGGCAACGTCGGCTACTTCGTCCTGCTCTTCAGTACCTTGGGCTACTTCTTCCCGATCTTTGGCGAGGGCAATACCCCGGCCGCCATCATCGGCGCTTCTGTGCTGCTCTGGGCCGTACACTTTTTGGTCCTGCGCGGGATCAAGGAAGCGGCGTTCATCAACCTGGTCACTACCGTGGCCAAGGTCGTGCCGCTGGCGCTGTTCATCCTGATCGCCCTGTTCGCATTCAAACTGGACATCTTTACCGCTGACATCTGGGGCACCATGAACCCGGACCTGGGCAGCGTGATGAACCAGGTGCGTAACATGATGCTGGTCACCGTCTGGGTATTCATCGGCATCGAAGGCGCGAGCATCTTCTCGGCCCGTGCTGAAAAGCGTTCGGACGTGGGTAAGGCCACCGTCATCGGCTTCATCACCGTGCTGCTGTTCCTGGTTCTGGTCAACGTGCTGTCGCTGGGCATCATGACTCAGCCTGAACTGGCCAAACTGCAGAACCCTTCGATGGCTGCCGTGCTGGAGCACGTGGTAGGTCACTGGGGCGCAGTGCTGATCAGCGTCGGTCTGATCATCTCGCTGCTCGGTGCCCTGCTCTCCTGGGTGCTGCTGTGTGCCGAGATCATGTTCGCCGCCGCCAAAGACCACACCATGCCGGAGTTCCTGCGCCGCGAGAATGCCAACCATGTGCCGGCCAATGCCCTGTGGCTGACCAACGCCATGGTGCAGATCTTCCTGGTCATCACCCTGTTCTCTGCCAGCACCTACCTGTCGCTGATCTACCTCGCTACTTCGATGATCCTGGTGCCTTACCTGTGGTCGGCGGCCTATGCCTTCCTGCTCGCACTGCGTAGCGAAACCTATGAGCAGGCCCTGGCTGAACGCAAGAAAGACCTGATCATCGGCGGCATTGCCCTGATCTACGCGCTCTGGCTGCTCTACGCCGGTGGCGTCAAATACCTGCTGCTCTCGGCCCTGCTCTATGCCCCTGGCGTGATCCTGTTCGCCAAGGCCAAGCGCGAGGTCGGTCAACCCATCTTTACCAATGTGGAGAAGCTTCTCTTCGCCGCCGTGGTTGTTGGCGCCCTGGTGGCTGCCTATGGCCTCTACGACGGCTTCCTGACTCTGTAACCCCCGTATTCGCAACTTGGAGGAAATAACCATGTCCACGGAAAAAGTTAAGTACGGCGTACATTCTGAAGCCGGCAAACTGCGCAAAGTGATGGTCTGCTCCCCTGGCCTGGCGCACCAGCGCCTGACGCCGAGCAACTGCGACGAGCTGTTGTTCGATGACGTCATCTGGGTCAATCAGGCCAAGCGCGACCACTTCGATTTCGTCACCAAAATGCGTGAGCGCGGCATCGAAGTACTGGAGATGCACAATCTGCTGACCGACATCGTCGCGCAGCCTGAAGCGCTGAAATGGATCCTCGACCGCAAGATCACCTCGGACACCGTCGGTGTCGGCCTGACCAACGAAGTACGCAGCTGGCTCGAAGGCCTGGAGCCACGTCATCTGGCCGAGTTCCTGATCGGCGGCGTGGCCGGTGAAGACCTGCCGGAAAGCGAAGGCTCCGGTGTGATCAAGATGTACCGCGATTACCTGGGCCACTCCAGCTTCCTGCTGGACCCGCTGCCAAACACCCAGTTCACTCGCGACAACACTTGCTGGATCTACGGCGGCGTAACCCTGAACCCGATGTACTGGCCAGCGCGACGTCAGGAAACCCTGCTGACCACCGCGATCTACAAGTTCCACCCTGAGTTCACCGGTGCCGACTTTGAAATCTGGTACGGCGACCCGGATCAGGACCACGGCAAAGCAACCCTGGAAGGTGGCGACGTCATGCCAATCGGCAACGGCGTAGTCCTGATCGGTATGGGCGAGCGCACCTCGCGTCAGGCCATCGGCCAACTGGCCCAGTCGCTGTTTGCCAAAGGCGCCGTCGAGAAAGTTGTGGTTGCCGGCCTGCCGAAGTCCCGTGCAGCGATGCACCTGGACACCGTGTTCAGCTTCTGCGACCGCGACCTGGTCACTGTCTTCCCTGAAGTGGTCAAGGAAATTGTGCCGTTCGTCATCCGTCCAGACAGCAGTAAGCCGTATGGCATGGACGTGCGTCGCGAAAACAAAACCTTCATCGAAGTGGTCGCCGAATCCCTCAACCTGAAGAAACTGCGCGTCGTCGAAACTGGCGGCAACAGCTTCGCCGCTGAACGCGAGCAGTGGGATGACGGTAACAACGTGGTGGCTGTTGAGCCGGGTGTGGTCATCGGTTATGACCGCAACACCTACACCAACACTCTGCTGCGCAAGGCCGGTATTGAGGTCATCACCATCAGCGCCGGCGAACTGGGCCGGGGCCGTGGCGGCGGTCACTGCATGACCTGCCCAATCGTTCGTGACCCTATCGACTACTAAACGACCATCCACCCGGCCGCACCTATCCGGTGCCGGCCGGGCCGATCACCGAATCCAAGGAGAATCATCATGGCGTTCAACATCCACAACCGTAACCTGCTGAGCCTGGAACACCACACCCCTCGCGAGTTGCGCTACCTGCTGGACCTGTCCCGCGACCTGAAACGTGCCAAGTACACCGGCACCGAGCAGCAGCACCTCAAAGGCAACAACATTGCGCTGATTTTCGAGAAAACCTCGACCCGCACCCGTTGCGCTTTTGAAGTCGCAGCCTATGACCAGGGCGCCAACGTCACCTACATCGACCCTAACTCCTCGCAGATCGGCCACAAAGAAAGCATGAAGGACACCGCACGTGTTCTGGGCCGCATGTATGACGCCATCGAGTACCGTGGCTTCAAACAGGAAATCGTTGAAGAGCTGGCCAAGTTTGCTGGCGTTCCGGTGTTCAACGGCCTGACCGATGAATACCACCCAACCCAGATGATCGCCGACGTGCTGACCATGCGTGAGCACGCCGACAAGCCGATCCACGAGATCAGCTACGTCTACCTGGGTGACGCCCGCAACAACATGGGTAACTCGCTGCTGCTGATCGGCGCCAAACTCGGCATGGACGTGCGCATCTGCGCCCCGAAAGCCCTGTGGCCCCATGACGACCTGGTTGCCCGCTGCAAGAAATATGCGGAAGAAAGCGGCGCACGCATCACCCTGACCGAAGATCCAAAAGCCGCAGTCAAGGGCGTCGACTTCATCCACACCGACGTTTGGGTGTCGATGGGCGAGCCAGTTGAAGCCTGGGCCGAGCGTATTCAGCAACTGCTGCCTTACCAGGTCAACGCCGAGCTGATGAAAGCCACCGGCAACCCACGGACCAAGTTCATGCACTGCCTGCCAGCGTTCCACAACTCCGACACCAAAGTCGGCAAGCAGATTGCTGAGCAGTATCCAAACCTGGCCAACGGTATCGAAGTCACCGACGACGTGTTCGAGTCGCCAGCCTGCATCGCCTTCGAGCAAGCGGAAAACCGCATGCACACCATCAAGGCGATCCTGGTTTCGACCCTCGCGGACCTGTAACCCATCACTTCTGTGGGAGCCGGCCTTGCCGGCGATGACATCAGCGCCGTCTCAAGCACTGCGCGGTGCCTGCATCGCTGGCAAGGCCAGCTCCCACAAAAGCTTCGCTTCCTATGCCAAAAGGACATCATCATGCGTATCGTTGTTGCATTGGGCGGCAACGCCCTGCTGCGCCGTGGCGAACCCATGACCGCGGACAATCAGCGCGCCAATATCCGCATCGCCACTGAACAGATCGCCAAGATTCATCCCGGCAACGAACTGGTCATCGCTCACGGTAATGGCCCGCAAGTTGGCCTGCTGTCGCTACAGGCGCAATCCTACAAGCCCGACGAAGCCTATCCTCTCGACGTCCTCGGGGCGGAAACCGAAGGCATGATCGGCTACATCATCGAGCAAGAGCTGGGTAACCTGCTGCCGTTCGAAGTGCCATTCGCCACCCTGCTGACCCAGGTTGAAGTCGATGGTAAAGATCCGGCGTTCAAGGATCCGACCAAATTTATCGGCCCGGTCTACAGCAAGGAAGACGCCGAACGCCTGGCCAAAGAAAAAGGCTGGGTGGTCAAACCCGACGGTGACAAATTCCGTCGAGTGGTCGCCAGTCCACGTCCGAAGCGCATTTTCGAAATCCGTCCAATCACCTGGCTGCTGGAAAAGAAGACCGTGGTGATCTGTGCCGGTGGTGGTGGCATCCCGACCATGTACGACGACAGCGGCAAGCTGTTGAGCGGTGTAGAAGCGGTGATCGACAAAGACCTGTGCTCGTCGTTGCTGGCTCAGGAGCTCAAAGCCGATCTGCTGGTCATCGCCACAGACGTTGACGCGGCTTACATCGACTGGGGCAAACCGACCCAGAAAGCTGTCGCCGAGGCTCACCCCGACGAACTTGAGCGGCTTGGTTTCGCCGCCGGTTCCATGGGCCCGAAAGTCCAGGCTGCCTGCGAATTTGCCCGCAATACCGGCAAAGTCGCGGTCATCGGCTCGCTGCCTGATATCGAAGGCATCGTCAAAGGTACTGCAGGTACCCGTGTCAGTACGGCCAAGCCTGGAATAAGCTACCGTTGATGCAGTTGGGCGGACTTAGGGTCCGCCCTTTTCAACCTTCCAGAGGAGCCTTTCATGGCCACGTTCACACCCGGTCATCTGCACATCGAGCGTCATGCACTGACCAAGGACGACGTCAGTTACGACATTAACCTTGATTATGAAGTTGCCACCGACCCCAAGGAAGGTAAAGGCATACAGTTCAAAATGCATGGAACGATCCAGGGCAAGGACATGAACGAACCGTTCTTTCTGCCCAAGGAACAAGCCTACAACTTCGCCAGCAACGTAACGAAAATCGCTGAGAAGTATGGTATTCCCAAGCACCTGAGCAACATTGGCTCGGTACACAAGCACTACGACGCCATGTTCGAGGACGTACGTGTTCAACTGAACATGAAATCCGGCGACCCGGTAAATCCAGAACATTTCGAGTAACCACTCGACCCCATCGCTGGCAACGCCAGCTCCCACCGGGTGTGTGAAGACTGCAGACCGTTGTGGGAGCCGGCCTTGCCGGCGATTCGACCGCAAAGCGGTCGCAAGGCATACTTGCCCACTTCGGCAGCCTTGAACCGTCCTCCCTCCTATGCGCATCCACGTCAGCTTCATCGACCGCGTCGGTATCACCCAGGAAGTGCTGGCCCTGCTCGGTGCCCGCAATCTCAATCTGGATGCCGTGGAGATGGTGCCACCCAACGTCTACATTGATGCCCCGACCCTCAGCCCAGCCGTGCTCGAAGAACTGCACGACGCGCTGTTCGAAGTGCGTGGCGTGCAGTCGGTAGACGTGGTCGACATCCTCCCCGGCCAGCGCCGCCACCTGCAGCTCGATGCTCTTCTGGCCGCCATGAGCGACCCGGTGCTGGCCGTGGACAGTGCCGGCCAGGTGCTGCTGGCCAACCCCGCGCTGATCGCCCTCTGCGGCCGTGAGTCGGCCGGGCGTTCGGTAGGCGAGCTGTTCGATGACCCCGCCCTGCTGCAGGCCCTGCTGGACAACAACTTCCACCTGCCGATGCGCGAAATGCAGCTCAACGGCCAGAGCCTGCTGCTCGATGCCACCCCTATCACCAATGTTGGCGGCCTGCTGACCCTCTACCCGCCCAACCGCATGGGCGAACGCCTGTCGGCCCTGCACCACGAACATGCCGAAGGCTTCGACGCACTTCTCGGTGAGTCCCCGGCGATCCGCACGCTCAAAGTCCGCGCCCTGCGCGTCGCGGCCCTCGATGCGCCACTGCTGGTGCATGGCGAGACAGGCACCGGCAAGGAGCTGGTGGCTCGCGCGTGCCATGCCACCAGCAGCCGCCACACGGCGCCATTCCTTGCGCTCAACTGCGCCGCGCTGCCAGAGAGCCTGGCCGAGAGCGAACTGTTCGGCTACGCACCCGGCGCGTTCACCGGTGCGCAGCGTGGTGGCAAACCCGGGCTGATGGAACTGGCCAACCAGGGCACGGTGTTTCTCGACGAGATTGGCGAGATGTCACCTTACCTGCAGGCCAAACTGCTGCGTTTTCTCAGTGACGGCAGCTTCCGCCGCGTGGGAGGCGACCGTGAGGTGAAGGTCGATGTGCGTATCATCAGCGCCACCCACCGCGACCTGGAGCGCATGGTCGCCGAAGGCACCTTCCGTGAAGACCTGTTCTACCGCCTGAATGTGCTCAATCTGCAGGTACCGCCACTGCGTGAGCGTGGCCAGGACATACTCATGCTCGCGCACTATTTCATGCAGCAAGCCTGCACGCAGATCCAGCGCCCAGCTTGCCGCCTGACACCAGCCACCCACTCGGCACTGCTGGCCAACCCCTGGCCGGGTAACGTACGCCAGCTGCAGAACGTGATATTCCGCGCCGCGGCCATCTGTGAAAGCAACCTGGTGGACATCGGCGACCTGGACATCGCCGGTACCTCGGTAGCGCGCGGTCAGGATGGTGAGGTGGCGAGCCTGGAGCAGGCCGTGGGTGATTTTGAGCGCGAGCTGCTGCAGCGTCTGTATGCCAGCTACCCGTCCACCCGGCAGTTGGCCGGGAGGTTGCAGACATCGCACACTGCCATTGCCCAGCGGTTGCGCAAATATGGCATTCCCGACAAGGCCTGAGTTGTTGTTCGCACGCCTTTGTTACCTACAGAGCGAAATCGCAAGGTTATTCAGAATTTTCCTAACCGTAGAGTGCTGACATTGCCCATAAACTCGCCCCCTCAAAGGCGTCCCCAGGCAACGTTCGCCTCTAATTAGAGCAAAGAGTAACCTGAATGCTTGCACTCGATTTCTACGGCACACTTGTGGCCGCTTCCCTGGTGCTTTTACTAGGCCGCGGGCTTGTTACACGCGTTGGCTTCTTGCGCACTTACAATATTCCCGAACCGGTAGCCGGGGGGCTGCTGGTTGCCCTGCTGCTTCTGGGGCTGCGCGCCATGGAGCTGCAGGTTCAGTTTGATACTTCACTGCAAACGCCCTTGATGTTGGCTTTTTTTGCCACCATCGGTTTGAGTGCCGATATCGCGAGCTTGAAGAAAGGCGGACGCATAGTCGGTATTTTCCTACTGGCAGTCACCGGACTGCTGCTGGTCCAGAACGCCATGGGTATCGCCCTGGCCAAGACACTGGGGCTCGATCCCTTGATGGGCTTGTTGTCCGGCTCGATTTCCTTGTCGGGCGGCCACGGCACGGGCGCTGCGTGGGGCGCGACCTTCAGTGAGAAATACGGTCTGGCGTCCGCCAGTGAGCTGGCACTGGCCGCTGCCACGTTTGGCCTGGTGCTGGGCGGGCTGATTGGCGGGCCTGTTGCCCGCTTGCTCATCAAGCGTGTCCAGACACCCGGCATGGAACATGAAATGCCCCGCGCCCCAAAAGGCTTTGAACAGCCGAACAAAGAGCGTTTGATTACGCCATTCACAATGATCGAAACGCTCGCGCTGATTGCGGTCAGCCTGATGGCCGGCACCCTCTTGAATAGCCTGCTCCACGGCAGCGCATTCGAATTG
This sequence comes from Pseudomonas sp. S06B 330, assembly GCF_002845275.2. Lineage (NCBI taxonomy): Bacteria > Pseudomonadati > Pseudomonadota > Gammaproteobacteria > Pseudomonadales > Pseudomonadaceae > Pseudomonas > Pseudomonas tussilaginis. Next base: position 4,717,445 of record NZ_CP088149.1, read on the forward strand.
CCGACATTTGTTTGCGTTTTGTTTGTGGGTGTCCTGGTGCGCAACGGGCTTTCATTATTAGGCGTGTATCAGGTTTTCGAGCGCGAAGTTTCAGTATTGGGCAATGTCAGCTTGTCGCTGTTTCTGGCGATCGCGCTGATGTCGCTCAAGCTATGGGATCTGGCGGCATTGGCATTGCCATTCTTCATTCTTCTGGCTGCACAGACATTGGTCATGGCGCTGTTTGCGATCTTCGTGACGTTCCGAATCATGGGCAGCAATTACGATGCGGCAGTGTTGGCAGCAGGACATTGCGGGTTCGGTCTTGGTGCAACGCCAACGGCCATCGCCAACATGCAGGCCGTGACGCAACGCTTCGGACCGTCGCAGATAGCCTTCCTGGCGGTACCAATGGTCGGCGCGTTCTTCATCGACATCATCAATGTCATCGTGATCAAGTTGTACTTGGCGTTGCCATTCTTCGTCGCCGTTTGAAAGCCCGGGTACGGCGTTCAGGCCCTTTCGCGAACAATTTCGCGCAAGGGTCGTATCGAAAACGCTACACTGTAGCGAATTTGTTACACACCCATCCAAGTCCCCATCTGCAAGGGGTTGATCCTCCGAACCTTTTCGCCACCTCCCTATCTGTAGCGTTTTCATTCCATCAGAATGAACGAATTTTCACAAAAATATCTTAAGACACTGATTTATAAGTATTTTTTTATACTGGCCGCAATATTGCTAAGGAAACCCTCATTATCAGTGCTCAGTGCCGAACTTGAGCCACGCCTACCCTTGAGGAGTTTCCATGAGCGAGTTGCGTTTTACCGAAGATCACGAATGGTTGCGTACTGAAGCTGACGGCAGCGTCACCGTCGGGATTACTGCCTTCGCCCAGAACGCCTTGGGTGATGTGGTCTACGTGCAACTGCCAGAGCTGAAAAACTACGACCAGGGCGCCGAAGCCTCCACCGTTGAGTCGGTAAAAGCGGCCAGCGGCGTGTACATGCCCCTGAGCGGTGAAGTGATCGCCGTCAATGACCAGCTCGAAGACAGCCCTGAGCTGGTCAACGAAGACCCGCTGGGTGAAGGCTGGTTCTTCCGTTTCATTCCGACCGACGCTGGCGCCGTTGAGCGGCTGCTCGACCAGGACGCCTACGACCGCCTGATCACCGCCAACGCTAACGCCTGAGGACTCGTCATGACCATCAACCTCGGCACTGCTAACGAATTCATTGCCCGTCATATCGGCCCACGCCAGCGTGACGAGCAACAGATGCTCGCGACCCTCGGCTTCGACTCCCTGGAGACCATGAGCGCTGCGGTTATTCCTGACAGCATCAAGGGCACCAGCGTACTGGAACTGGGCGACGGGCAAAGCGAAGCCGACGCCCTGGCTTCGCTCAAAGCCATCGCCGCCAACAACCAGCTGTTCAAGAGCTTCATCGGCCAGGGTTACTACAACTGCCATACCCCAGCCCCGATCCTGCGTAACCTGCTGGAAAACCCAGCCTGGTACACTGCCTACACCCCGTACCAGCCAGAGATTTCTCAGGGCCGCCTGGAAGCGCTGCTGAATTTCCAGACCCTGATCAGCGACCTCACAGGCCTGCCGATCGCCAACGCCTCGTTGCTCGATGAAGCCACCGCGGCCGCCGAAGCCATGACCTTCTGCAAGCGCCTGAGCAAGAACAAGAGCAGCCATGCCTTCTTCGCTTCCGTGCATTGCCACCCACAGACCCTCGACGTACTGCGCACCCGTGCCGAGCCGCTGGGTATCGAAGTCGTGGTCGGCGATGAGCGTGAGCTGGATGATGTCGGTGCCTACTTCGGCGCCCTGCTGCAATACCCGGCCAGCAACGGAGAAGTCTTCGATTACCGCGAACTGGTTGAGCGTTTCCACGCTGCCAATGCCTTGGTCGCTGTTGCTGCCGACCTCCTGGCCTTGACCCTGCTGACCCCGCCTGGAGAGTTCGGCGCTGATGTGGCCATCGGCAGCGCACAACGCTTCGGCGTGCCACTGGGCTTCGGTGGCCCGCATGCTGCGTACTTCTCCACCCGTGACGCGTTCAAGCGCGACATGCCGGGCCGTCTGGTCGGCGTGTCAATCGATCGCTTCGGCAAGACCGCCCTGCGTCTGGCCATGCAGACCCGCGAGCAACATATCCGTCGCGAGAAAGCTACCAGCAACATCTGCACCGCTCAGGTACTGCTGGCCAACATCGCCAGCATGTACGCCGTGTACCACGGTCCACAGGGCCTGAAGCAGATCGCCGAGCGTACTCACGCACTGACCGCGGTCCTCGCCGCCGGTCTCAAGCAAATCGGTGTGAGTGTCGAAACCGAAGCGTTCTTCGACACCCTGACCCTGGCCACCGGCAACGCCACGGCAGCCCTGCACGACAAGGCCCGTGCTCAGCGCCTGAACCTGCGCCAGATCGACGCTCAGCGCCTGGGCCTGTCGCTGGATGAAACCAGCACTCAGGCTGATGTCGAAGCGCTGTGGCAGCTGTTCGCTGACGGGAAAGCTGTTCCTGAATTCAGCACCCTGGCCGCCGGCGTTCAATTGCAACTGCCTGCCGACCTCCTGCGTCAGTCGGCAATTCTTGAGCATCCGGTGTTTAACCGCTACCACAGCGAAACCGAGCTGATGCGCTACCTGCGCCGCCTGGCCGACAAGGACCTGGCGCTGGACCGCACCATGATCCCGCTGGGTTCGTGCACCATGAAGCTCAATGCCGCCAGCGAAATGATTCCGGTGACCTGGGCCGAGTTCGGCAACCTGCACCCGTTCGCACCTGCTGAGCAGAGCCAGGGCTACCAACAGCTGACCGACGAGCTGGAAGCGATGCTCTGCGCCGCCACCGGCTATGACGCCGTGTCGCTGCAGCCCAATGCCGGCTCCCAAGGTGAATACGCCGGCCTGCTGGCCATTCGCGCTTACCACCAGAGCCGTGGCGACGCCCGCCGCGATATCTGCCTGATCCCGTCCTCGGCCCACGGCACCAACCCGGCCACCGCCCACATGGCCGGCATGCGCGTGGTGGTGACCGCCTGTGACGCCCGCGGCAACGTCGACATCGACGACCTGCGTGCCAAAGCCATCGAGCACCGCGAGCACCTCGCCGCACTGATGATCACCTACCCGTCGACCCACGGCGTGTTCGAAGAAGCCATCGGCGACATCTGCGCGATCATCCACGACAACGGCGGCCAGGTGTACATCGACGGCGCCAACATGAACGCCATGGTCGGCCTGTGTGCCCCGGGCAAGTTCGGCGGTGACGTCTCGCACCTGAACCTGCACAAGACCTTCTGTATCCCCCACGGCGGTGGCGGTCCGGGCGTCGGCCCGATCGGCGTCAAGTCTCACCTGGCGCCGTTCCTGCCAGGTCACGGGCATATGGAAAACAAACAGGGGGCGGTCTGCGCCGCACCGTTCGGCAGCGCCAGCATCCTGCCGATCACCTGGATGTACATCCGCATGATGGGCGGTGCCGGCCTCAAGCGCGCTTCGCAGATGGCGATCCTCAACGCCAACTACATCGCCCGCCGCCTGGAAGAGCACTATCCTGTGTTGTACACCGGCAGCAATAGCCTGGTGGCGCATGAGTGCATTCTTGACCTGCGTCCGCTCAAAGACAGCAGCGGTATCAGCGTCGACGACGTCGCCAAGCGTCTGATCGATTTTGGCTTCCATGCCCCGACCATGTCGTTCCCAGTGGCCGGCACGCTGATGATCGAACCGACCGAAAGCGAGTCCAAGGAAGAACTGGACCGCTTCTGCGAGGCGATGATCCGCATTCGCGAAGAGATTCGCGCGGTAGAAAACGGCAGCCTGGACAAGGACGACAACCCGCTGAAGAACGCGCCACACACCGCTGCTGAAATCGCCGGCGAATGGAGCCACCCGTACAGCCGCGAGCAGGCGGTGTACCCGCTGGCGACGCTGGTAGAAGGCAAGTACTGGCCACCGGTCGGTCGTGTCGACAACGTCTTTGGCGACCGTAATCTGATCTGCGCCTGCCCGTCGATCGAGAGCTATCAGGACGTTTGAGTCGGGCTTTCGGGCTTTATCGCTGGCAAGACCAGCTCCCACAGGTTCAGTGAACATCATTGTGGGAGCCGGCCTTGCCGGCGATGCTCTTCATCAACAACGAGGGTACGACCATGTCACTGAGCGTCTTCGACCTGTTCAAGATCGGCATCGGCCCCTCCAGTTCCCATACCGTCGGCCCCATGCGCGCTGCTGCGCGTTTTGCCGAAGGTTTACGTCGTGACGGCCTGCTGGCCACCACGGTCAGTGTCAAAGCCGAGCTCTATGGCTCATTAGGAGCTACGGGCAAAGGCCACGGCAGCGACAAGGCGGTATTGCTCGGCCTTGAAGGTGAGCACCCCGACAGTGTCGACACCGAGAGCATCCCCGCCCGCCTGCAGGTCATCCGCACCAGTGGCCGGTTGCACCTGCTCGGTGAGCACGCCATCGACTTCAACGAAAAACAACACCTGGCGATGATTCGCAAGCCCCTGGCCTATCACCCCAACGGCATGATCTTTCGCGCCTTCGACCATGCCGGCCTGCAGATCCGCAGCCGCGAGTACTACTCGGTGGGCGGTGGCTTTGTCGTCGACGAGGACGCCGCAGGCGCCGACCGTATTGTCGAAGACAGCACAGTGCTGCCCTTCCCATTCAAAACCGCTAAAGAACTACTTGGCCATTGCACCGCTCAGAACCTGTCGATCAGTCAGGTCATGTTGGCCAACGAGGCAGCCTGGCGCCCGGAAAGCGAAACCCGCAGCGGCCTGCTGCGCATCTGGCAAGTGATGCAGGACTGCGTCGCCGCCGGATGCCGCAACGAAGGCATCCTGCCGGGTGGGCTTAAGGTCAAGCGCCGCGCCGCTGCCCTGTATCGCCAACTGTGCAGCAACCCCGAGGCGAGTCTGCGCGACGCGTTGTCGGTACTGGACTGGGTCAACCTCTACGCCCTGGCGGTCAACGAGGAAAACGCCTTTGGCGGACGCGTGGTCACAGCGCCCACCAATGGCGCCGCTGGCATCGTCCCGGCCGTGCTGCACTACTACATACGCTTCATCCCCGGCGCCAACGAAGACGGCGTGGTGCGCTTTCTGCTCACCGCCGCCGCGATTGGCATCCTCTACAAAGAGAACGCCTCGATCTCCGGCGCCGAAGTCGGCTGCCAGGGCGAGGTCGGGGTGGCCTGTTCGATGGCCGCCGGCGCCCTGTGCGAGGTCATGGGCGGCAGTGTCCAGCAGGTCGAAAACGCTGCCGAGATTGGCATGGAACATAACCTCGGTCTTACCTGCGACCCAATCGGCGGGCTGGTCCAGGTGCCGTGCATCGAACGCAATGCCATGGGCTCGGTCAAGGCCATCAATGCGGTGCGCATGGCACTGCGCGGCGACGGTCAGCATTTCGTCTCCCTCGACAAGGTCATCCGCACCATGCGCCAGACCGGCGCCGACATGAAAAGCAAATACAAGGAGACCGCCCGCGGCGGTCTGGCCGTCAACATCATCGAATGCTGACACCCTCTCACGCACCAAGGAGTCAACAATGTCCACCGAAACACTGCACAAGACCCCACTGCACGCCCTGCACCTGGAACTGGGCGCGCGCATGGTGCCGTTCGCCGGCTATGACATGCCGGTCCAGTATCCGCTGGGGGTGATGAAAGAACACCTGCACACGCGTGAACAGGCGGGCCTGTTCGATGTTTCGCATATGGGCCAGATTCGCCTGAGCGGCGCCAATGCGGCCCAGGCCCTGGAAACCCTGGTGCCGGTCGACATCATTGACTTGCCAGTGGGTATGCAACGGTATGCCATGTTCACCAATGAACACGGCGGCATCCTTGACGACCTGATGGTCGCCAATCTGGGTAACGATGAACTGTTTCTGGTGGTCAACGCCGCCTGCAAGGACCAGGACCTGGCCCACTTGCGTCAGCACATCGGCGATCAGTGCCAGATCCAGCCACTGTTCGAAGAACGTGCGCTACTGGCCCTTCAAGGCCCGGCGGCGGCCACCGTGCTGGCGCGCCTGGCACCAGAGGTAGCAAAAATGACCTTCATGCAGTTCCAGTCGGTGCAACTGCTGGGTACTGACTGCTACGTCAGCCGCTCGGGCTACACCGGTGAAGACGGCTTCGAAATTTCCGTTCCAGCCGAGCAGGCCGACGCCTTGGCCCGCCGCCTGCTGGCTGAGCCAGAAGTCGCTGCGATTGGTCTTGGCGCCCGCGACTCCCTGCGCCTGGAAGCCGGCCTGTGTCTGTATGGCCATGACATGAACACCCAGACCACGCCCATCGAAGCCAGCGTGCTATGGGCCATTTCCAAAGTACGTCGGGCGGACGGCGCCCGCGCCGGCGGTTTCCCCGGTGCCGAGCAGATTTTCGCTCAGCAACACAGCGGTGTCGCCCGCAAACGGGTCGGCTTGCTGCCACAGGAACGCACGCCAGTGCGCGAGGACGCGGAAATTGTCGATGACACCGGTTGTGTCATTGGTAAGGTCTGCAGCGGCGGCTTCGGTCCAACCCTGGCCGGTCCCGTGGCGATGGGCTATCTGGATAGCGCGCATACGGCACTTGATACCCCAGTCTGGGCCATTGTTCGCGGTAAACGCGTCGCCATGAAAGTCAGCAAGATGCCGTTCGTTGCCCAGCGCTATTACCGCGGCTGAATCGTTAGTTGAAACTTTGTGTCATCACGCGTTTGGATTTTCGAATTCGAACGCGTTTTATTACTTTCGAAAAGCGTCACAGCACGCGCTGGAATGAGCAAAAAAAAATCGACCGAACGGACGCTAAAAGGTAGAGCCGGGGCGGCTTTGAGGGCTTGTTTTTGCCGACAGAGTTAGCGTAGAGTCACTGCACTGTGTTTGCATGGGTCGCTATGGTTCGTGACCTGGGCAGTAGCGCTGAGATTTGCTACAACCCGTTCGACGTCTCTTACTTTCCTGCAACCCAGCCCAGTACTCTTTCATTTGGAAGAAGCTGTTACTAATTCTAAGTTTCAAAGGAAATAAGACAATGTCCCAACGTCAGAGCGGTACCGTCAAGTGGTTTAACGACGAGAAAGGTTTTGGTTTCATCACTCCAGAAAGCGGTCCGGATCTGTTCGTACATTTCCGCGCTATCCAGGGTAATGGCTTCAAGAGCCTGAAAGAAGGCCAGAAAGTCACCTTCATCGCCGTGCAAGGCCAGAAAGGCATGCAGGCTGACGAAGTTCAAGCCGAAGGCTGATCTTCATCAACAAAGAAGCCCCTGCTGGCAACAGCAGGGGCTTTTTTGTGCGTGCAATTCCGTAGAATGTGCGTTTTGCCCAAGGAGGGCCCGTGTATGCCCAAGCAGTTGTTGCAGCCCCAGGGCGATTTCCCAGTCGTCGGCCTGGGTCGGCGCCTGGCCGCCATGTTCTACGATTTTCTTTTGTGTACCGCGCTGCTGATCGTGACTGCCGGCGTGTACAAGATGATTCAGATGGCGATTATCGGTGAGACTAGGATGCGAGCGCTGACTGAAGCGGGCGCGCTGGACGGCGATCCGTTGTTGTCCACTGTCCTGTTGTTCGTCTTGTTCGGCTTCTTCGCCAAGTTCTGGACCCATGGTGGACAGACGCTGGGCATGCAGGTATGGCGCATTCGCGTACAGAACGCCGATGGCAGCGCGATCAGCCTGTGGCAGGCCCTGTTGCGCTTTGTCGTCGCTATCGCCTCCTGGCTGTGCCTGGGCTTGGGTTTCATCTGGTCGCTGATCGACAAGCGCAAGCGCACCTGGCATGACATGTATTCTGATACGCAGGTGGTGCAGCTCCCCAAGCGCAGCAAATAACGTTGCAGCGCTAGTTTCAACTGCGTGAACAACCGACTCAGTTGATCTTTGTGGGAATTGGCCTTGCCAGCGACGCAGCACCTGACACCGCGCCGATGCCATCGCCGGCAAAGCCGGCTCCCACAAGGGGCAGGCACAAAAAAGCCGACCCTAGGGTCGGCTTTTTTATGCCCGCAACGCTTAACCTGCGCGTCGCAACATCCACAGTCCGGCACCAGCACAGATCGCCGCCGGAATCACTACCGCCAACAGCGGCGGGAAACCAAAGACCTGGCTCGATGGCCCGAGCAAGTCCTGACCGATGCGGAACACGAAGCCCACCAGTACGCCAGTGAATACCCGCTGGCCGAGGGTTACCGAACGCAAGGGGCCAAAGATGAACGAGATGGCCATCAGCACCAACGCGGCAGTCACCATCGGCTGCAGAACTTTGGTCCAGAACGCCAACCAGTAACGGGCGTTGTTCAAGCCCTGGTCGGACAGGTAGTGGATGTAATCCCAAAGCCCGGTGATCGACAGGGACTCCGGCGCCAGCACCACCGTGTTGAGCAGTTGCGGGGTAACAGTAACATCCCAACGCTCTACCGGAGCCTTGATGACTTCAGTGTGATCACCACGGAAATGCGTGGTAGTCACGTCGCTCAGTTGCCAGTGATCTTCCTGGTACTGAGCGCGACGGGCAAAGCTTGAGGTGAGCAGATGGCGCTCATTGTCGAAACGGTAACGGGTGACACCGTACAACAGGCCATTAGGCTGCACCGAGTTGATGTGCACGAACTCATCACCCTGGCGATGCCACATACCGCGCTTGGAGCTCTGCGCATCACCACTACCCTGGGCCAACGAACGGTCAGCCTGAGCCTTGTTCTCGGTTACCGGCGCCAGGTACTCGCCGATCAGGATACCGGCGAGCATCAGTACCAGCATCGGCTTCATTACCGCCCAGACGATACGACCGATAGACACCCCGGCGGCGCGCATGATGGTCAGCTCGCTGCTGCTGGCCAAGCTGCCGAGGCCGATCAGACAGCCGATCAGGGCGGCCATTGGCAACATGTCATAGAGCCGTCGTGGCGCCGTCAGCAAGACGAAATTGCCGGCATCCATGAGGGTGTAGGTGTCGCTGACATCGCCCATCTCGTCGATGAAGGCAAACAGCGAAGCCAGACCGAGGATGATCCCGAGTACGGCAAGAATGGCCAGCAGCACGCTCTTGCCGATGTAGCGATCGAGCTTAACCATGGGCCACCTCCGCACGCCGTGCGGCACGCTTGAGGCGTAGCGGCTCCCAGTACATCAGCCCAAGGCCAATGAGCAGGAACACGCCGTGAACCCACCAGATACCCAGGCCGATCGGCAATTTGCCTTTTTCCAGGGCACCACGTACGGCAATCAACATTGTCAGGTACGCCATATACAGAAGAATGGCTGGCAGCAGCTTGAGGAAGCGGCCTTGGCGCGGATTGACCCGTGACAGCGGTACTGCCAACAGGGTGACTACAAACACCAGCAGCGGCAGCGACAGACGCCATTGCAGCTCGGCGCGCTCGCGACGCCCATCACTGCCGATCAGCTCGGAGGTCGGAATGGCTTCACGGTCGGTGATTTCCTCACTGACTTCAGGCTTGGGCAACAGTACGCCATAGGTGTCGTACTTGATCGCCCGGTAATCGGCTTGCCCAGGGTTACCGTCGTAGCGGTAGCCGTTTTCCAGAATCAGGTAACGGTTGCCGTCGGCACCGATTTCCTGACGGCCCTTTTCCGCCACCAGCACCGAAGGCGCCCGCTCCTTGGTCTTGTCCTGAGAGAAGCGCTTTTCGGAAATGAACACCCCCGCCAGATTGCCGCGGTCTTCGGACAACTGCTCGGTATAAGTAACCCGTGAGCCATCACGCAAGGTCTGGAAACGCCCTGGCACCAGGGTATCGAACTCAGTCAGGGCATCCTGCTGGTTGATGATCTGCGCCACCTGGGTAACCCCCTGTGGCGCCAGGCCCAGGCTCAACCAGGCAACCAGTACAGCCACCAATGCTGCCGGAGCCATGGTCATGCCGAGCAGGCGCTGCTGGCTCATGCCAGTGGCCGAGAGCACGGTCATCTCGCTTTCCAGGTACAGGCGACCGTAGGCCAGGAGGATGCCCAGGAACAAGCCCAGGGGCAGAATCAGCTGCAGGAAGCCTGGCAGGCGATACCCCATAATCAGGAACAGCACACCCGGATCGAGCACACCCTGGGCCGCCTGGGCCAGGTATTTGATGAAGCGCCCACTCATAATGATGACCAGCAGCACAGCGCTGACGGCACTCAAGGTCACCAGGACCTCGCGGGACAGATATCGGAAGACGATCAAACCAGACACTCCTGGGTTGTCAGGCTCGGACAGCCAAACAAAAAATCCATAACAGCCAAGAATAGTTGCTGGCTCGCCATAGCGTGCCCGCACAAAAGTTGGCGCATTATCCTGTGATTGGCCGTGCCTGTCACTGGCGACGCACAATGCATCGCCAACGGGGTTGTCAGGTCGGTCCGAGCAGGCTCAAACTGGCGGCTTTATCACTGGCACGCGACCACGCGGCCAGCTCGCTTAATGCACCTGCAAAGACAGCGTGCAAAGACAGATCATTCGGGGAACCTGACATGGAACTGGTTGTAAAAAGCGTAGCCGCTGCATCCTTGAAAACCGCCACACTGGTCCTGCCAGTTGCTGAAGGCCGTAAACTCGGCGCCAGCGCCAAGGCAATCGACGAAGCCTGCGGGGGTGCCCTGAGTGCGGTGCTCAAGCGCGGCGACCTGACCGGCAAGCTGGGCCAGACCCTGCTGCTGCAAAGCCTGCCGAACCTCAAGGCCGAACGCGTGCTGCTGGTCGGCACTGGCAAGGACAGCGAGCTGGGTGACCGCAGCTGGCGCAAGGTGGTTAGCGCCGTACTGGCGGTGCTCAAGGGCCTCAACGGTAACGATGCGGTGCTGTCCCTGGGCGATGTCGCTGTCGCTGGCCGCGATGCGTTCTATGGCAAATCGCGCCTGCTGACCGAAACCCTGCTCGACGGCGAATATGTCTTCGACCAGTTTAAGAGTAAGAAGGCCGAACCGCGCGCGCTGAAGAAAATCACCCTGCTGGCCGACAAGGCCGGTGCCGCCGATGTCGAACGCGCAGTCAAGCACGCCACGGCCATTGCCGCTGGCATGCGCTTCGCCCGTGATCTTGGCAACCTGCCACCCAACGTCTGCCACCCAAGCTACCTGGCCGAGCAGGCCAAGGGGCTGGGCAAGGCTTACAAGGGCCTGAAAGTCGACATCCTCGACGAGAAAAAAATCAAGGAACTGGGCATGGGCGCGTTCTACGCCGTTGGCCAGGGCAGCGACCAGCCGCCACGCCTGATCGTGCTCAACCACCAAGGCGGCAAGAAGAGCGAGAAACCGTTCGTACTGGTCGGCAAGGGCATCACCTTCGACACCGGCGGCATCAGCCTCAAGCCTGGTGCCGGTATGGATGAGATGAAATACGACATGGGCGGTGCCGCCAGTGTGTTCGGCACCCTGCGCGCGGTGCTCGAACTGCAACTGCCGATTAACCTGGTATGCCTGCTGGCCTGCGCCGAAAACATGCCAAGTGGCGGCGCCACCCGTCCGGGCGACATCGTCACCACCATGAGCGGGCAGACCGTCGAGATTCTCAACACCGACGCCGAAGGCCGCCTGGTGTTGTGCGACACACTGACCTATGCCGAGCGCTTCAAGCCTCAGGCAGTGGTCGACATCGCGACCCTGACCGGCGCCTGTATCGTTGCCCTGGGTAGCCAAACCTCGGGCCTGATGGGTAACAACGACGAGTTGGTCAGCCAGTTGCTCGACGCCGGCAAACGTGCCGACGACCGTGCCTGGCAACTGCCGCTGTTCGATGAATACCAGGAACAGCTCGACAGCCCGTTCGCCGACATCGCCAACATTGGCGGGCCGAAGGCCGGCACCATCACCGCCGGGTGCTTCCTGTCGCGCTTTGCCAAGGCTTACAACTGGGCGCACCTGGACATCGCCGGCACTGCCTGGATCAGTGGTGGCAAGGACAAGGGCGCCACTGGCCGTCCGGTCCCGCTGCTGACCCAATACTTGCTCGATCGCGCCAGCGCCTGAGTGTCTGCCGGCCGCCTGCGCCCCAGGGTGTAGGCAGCCGGCCCACTGATCATGAGCAAAGTCGACTTTTATATTCTGCCCAGCGACGCGCCCTCGGCGCGCCTGGATTTTGCCTGCAAGCTCTGCGACAAGGCCTGGCGCATGGGGCATCAGGTTTACCTGCATTGCACCGATACCGCCCAGCGTGAAGAACTGGATGCCCGTTTGTGGGCGTTCAAGGGTGAGGCTTTTGTGCCGCACAATGGCGCTGAAGAACAGCCGCAAGGCAACGTGGTACTGGGATTGGGTGACGATCCCGGCAGCCATCATGACCTGCTGATCAACCTGGACCTGAAGGTACCGCCGTTCGCCGCACGCTTTGCCCGTATCGCCGAGATCGTGGTCGAGGAGCCGACGATTCGTCAGGCTGCCCGAGAGAGTTTCCGCTTCTACCGCGAACAGGGCTATGCTCTGCAGGATCACCGCTTACAGCGACTCTGAAAACAATGGACAAACCCACTTCCCTGCCGCAATCCGCACACCTGCTGGACGACCTTGAGTCGATCCGTCAGCTACTGGGCGATGAATCCCTTGAACCGCCTTTGCTGACCGACACTGTCGAAGAGCAGATTCCGTTGCTGCTCGATGAAGCTGAGCCTGAGCCTGCACCTGTCGCAGCGTCCGAGCCGGCACTCGACCCGCAGGCCAAACGCCAGGAAACCCTATTGCACCTGGATGCCGAGTTACGCGCGGCGGCACAATTGATCATGCAAGACGTGATCAACGACTTCACTCCGCATATCGAAAACGAGATCAAACGCCGTCTTGATGCCCGCCTCGAGCGCCTGCTCAATCAATAAAGAGCAGCAGCAAGCTTCAAACGACCAGCTGCAAGTGCCGTGCGGCGTTCTGAGCTTGCAGCTGGTCGCTTGAAGCTTGCCGCTTCGTTATACTCTCCGGCTTTCCTGAATAAATGCCTAAGGGTCCCGCCGCGCATGGATAAGACCTACCAGCCGCACGCTATTGAAACTTCCTGGTACAACACCTGGGAGTCCGAGAATTATTTCGCCCCGCAAGGCGCGGGCGATGCCTACACCATCATGATTCCGCCGCCGAACGTTACCGGCAGCCTGCACATGGGTCATGGCTTCAACAACGCGATCATGGATGCCCTGATTCGTTTCCGCCGCATGCAGGGTCGTAACACCCTGTGGCAGCCAGGTACCGACCACGCCGGTATCGCCACGCAGATGCTGGTCGAGCGTCAACTCGAAGCCAAAGGCCAGAACCGCCACGACCTGGGTCGCGAGAAATTCCTGGAAAAAGTCTGGGAATGGAAAGACCAATCCGGTGGCAACATCAGCCGTCAGATTCGCCGCCTGGGTTCCTCGGTGGATTGGAGCCGTGAGCGCTTCACCATGGACGACGGCCTGTCCGAAGCGGTCAAGGAAGCTTTCGTACGCCTGCATGAAGACGGCCTGATCTACCGCGGCAAGCGCCTGGTCAACTGGGACACCAAGCTGCACACGGCAATCTCCGACCTCGAAGTGGAAAACCACGACGAGAAGGGCCACCTGTGGAACCTGCGCTATCCGCTGGCTGACGGCGCCAAAACGGCCGACGGCAAAGACTACCTGATCGTTGCCACCACCCGTCCGGAAACCATGCTCGGCGACGCAGCCGTAGCCGTGAACCCTGAAGACGAGCGCTACAAGGCATTGATCGGCAAGTTCGTCGAGCTGCCGCTGGTTGGCCGTCGCATCCCGATCATCGGTGATGACTATTGCGACCCTGAATTCGGTACCGGCTGTGTGAAGATCACTCCGGCTCACGATTTCAACGACTACGAAGTCGGCAAGCGTCACAACCTGCCGCTGCTGAACATCTTCGACAAAAACGCCTTCGTCTTGCCGGCCGCCCAGGTTTTCAACCTTGACGGTAGCGTCAACGAAAGCGTCGACGCCACCCTGCCTGCCCAATATGCCGGTCTTGACCGCTTCGTTGCACGCAAGCAGATCGTTGCCGACTTCGACGCAGCTGGCCTGCTGGTCAGTGTCGACGATCACGCCCTGAAAGTGCCGAAAGGCGACCGCTCCGGCACCGTTATCGAGCCGTGGCTGACCGACCAGTGGTATGTGTCGACCAAGCCGCTGGCTGAGCCGGCGATCGCTGCTGTCGAAGATGGCCGCATCCAGTTCGTGCCCAAGCAATACGAAAACATGTACTTCTCCTGGATGCGCGATATCCAGGACTGGTGCATCAGCCGTCAGCTGTGGTGGGGCCACCGTATTCCGGCCTGGTACGACGAGTCCGGCAAGGTCTACGTTGGCCGCAGCGAAGAAGAAGTTCGCAGCAAGCACAAGCTCGGCGCCGACGTGGTTCTGAACCAGGACAACGACGTTCTCGACACTTGGTTCAGCTCTGGCCTGTGGACCTTCTCGACCTTGGGCTGGCCGCAGCAGACCGAATTCCTCAAGACCTTCCACTCCACCGACGTGCTGGTCACCGGCTTCGACATCATTTTCTTCTGGGTCGCCCGGATGATCATGCTGACCATGCACCTGGTGAAGAACGAGGATGGTACCCCGCAGGTACCGTTCAAGACGGTCTACGTCCATGGTCTGGTCCGAGATGGCCTGGGCCAGAAGATGTCCAAGTCCAAGGGCAACGTTCTTGACCCGCTGGACATCGTCGACGGCATCACCCTCGACGCGCTGCTGGAAAAACGTACCAGCGGCATGATGCAGCCAAAGCTGGCCGAAAAGATCGCCAAGCAGACCAAGGCCGAGTTCCCTGAAGGCATCGCCAGCTACGGCACCGACGCCCTGCGCTTTACCTTCTGCTCGCTGGCGTCCACCGGTCGCGACATCAAGTTCGACATGGGCCGCGTCGAAGGCTATCGCAACTTCTGCAACAAGATCTGGAACGCCGCCCGCTACGTGCTGGACAAGGGCGAAGACTGCGGCCAGAACGGCGAAGCCTACGAGCTGTCGCTGGCTGATCGCTGGATCATCTCGCAACTGCAGCGTACCGAAGCCGAAGTGACCCGCCAGTTGGAGCAGTTCCGCTTCGACCTGGCCGCTCAGGCGCTCTACGAGTTCATCTGGAACCAATATTGCGACTGGTACCTGGAATTGTCCAAGCCGGTTCTGTGGGACGAGAACGCCCCGGTCGAACGCGCCCGCGGTACCCGTCGCACCCTGGTCCGCGTGCTGGAAGTGGCCCTGCGTCTGGCCCATCCGTTCATGCCGTTCATCACCGAAGAAATCTGGCAGCGCCTTGCGCCGTTGGCCGGTGCTGAAGGCAAGACCATCATGCTGCAGCCATGGCCAGTGGCCAACGAAAGCCGCATCGATGCCGCTGCCGAAGGCGATATCGAGTGGCTCAAGGAACTGATGCTCGGTGTGCGCAACATCCGCGGCGAGATGAACATCGGCCCAGGCAAGCCACTGCAACTGTTCCTCAAGAACGCCAGTGCCGAAGACCAGCGTCGCCTGCAGGAAAACGAAGCGCTGCTGAAAAAGCTGGCGAAAATCGAGTCCTTCACCGTGCTCGGTGAGCAGGAAGAAGCACCGCTGAGCGCTACCGCGCTGGTCGGTGACCTGCAAGTGCTGGTGCCGATGGCAGGCCTGATCGACAAGGATGCCGAGCTTGCGCGCCTGAACAAGGAAATCCAGCGCCTGCAGGGCGAGGTCCAGCGTGTGGGTGGCAAGCTGTCCAATGCCGCCTTCGTCGACAAGGCCCCACCGGCCGTGATCGACAAGGAACGCGCCAAGCTGGCTGAAGCCGAACAGGCCCTGGCCAACTTCACCGAGCAGCATGCGCGGATTGCCGCACTGTAACGATCGCTGACTTCAGTGATGCTATCGCGGGCAACACCCGCTGCCACAAGTCAGCACATGACTTTGTGGGAGCGGGCGTTGCCCGCGATGCTTTCCACCGGACACAAAGATGACCACACCAGACAAACCGACCCTGCACCCGCGCAACCGCCATCAGGGTCGCTACAACTTTCCCGAGCTGATCAAGAGCAGCCCAGAACTGGGCCAGTTCATGATCACCAACCCCCACGGCAAGCCGAGCATCGATTTCGCCAACCCCGAAGCCGTCCGGGTATTCAACCGTGCCCTGCTCAAAGCCCAGTACGGCATCCAGCATTGGGATATCCCAGCCGACTACCTGTGCCCGCCAATTCCTGGTCGCGCTGACTACATTCACGTCGCCGCCGACCTGCTGGCCCTCGATAACAACGGTGAGATTCCTCGCGGCGGCCAAGTGCGCGCCTTGGATATCGGTGTCGGTGCCAACTGCATCTACCCGCTGCTGGGCCACAGTGATTACCGCTGGCGCTTTCTCGGCAGCGACATCGACACCACCGCGCTGGCCGCAGCCAAGGCCATCGTCCAGGCCAACGGCCTGGATAAAGCCATCGGTCTGCGCCAGCAAGCGAGCCGCAAACATATCCTCCAGGGTTTGCTCAAAGACGACGAGCGCTACGACCTGACCCTGTGCAACCCGCCCTTCCATGCGTCACGGGAGGAAGCCACGCGCGGCAGCCAACGCAAATGGCGAGCATTGGGCAAAGCCGATCCCAAGCGTAAATTGCCAGTGCTGAACTTTGGCGGACAAAACAACGAACTCTGGTGCGAAGGCGGTGAGATCCGTTTCGTCAGCCAGCTGGTGGCAGAAAGCGCGGCCCTCGGCCAACAGGTGTTGTGGTTCACCTCTCTGGTGTCCAAGGCCTCCAACCTGCCCGGCATTCAGGCCGCGCTGAAGAAGGCTGGTGCAGCGGATGTGCGCGTAAGCGAAATGGGTCAGGGGCAAAAGCAGAGCCGCATGGTCGCCTGGACCTTTCAGGATGCCAACGCCCGCCAAGCCTGGCGACAACTGCGCTGGACCAGCAGCAAGGCATAAAAAAGGTTCTTCACGGAATCTCGGGAAGATGTTTTTGGTGCTGGTGCTGGTGCTGGGTGTTTAGAACGTGAACTTATCCGGTCGATGTGGCGACGTTACTGGCCCCTTCCGCCTTTACGGCGGGTCCCTTTTGTCTTGGCAAAAGGAACCAAAACCGCCCGCTCCATTCATACGGCCCTACGCTACGCTTCGGGTCCCCTCGCTCCGGTGCCTTCCGGGGGAGCGCGGCCTACGACTTGCTTCGCAAAGTCTCCGTCTCGCGACTTCGGCTACGCCGAAGGGTGCTGCGCACCTACCCCCTCCAGACACCTCCACTCGGCCTCCTGAAGTCGCGAAGTTACGGACGGCGCCTAGGCTGGCGTTATCTTCGAACGCACGTTTTGCAGTGGATAGCCGAACCCCATTGCAGGTACTTGCTGACCAATTGTGATCTTGATCTTCATACGCGTAAATTCAGGCGCCGCAATCTGCGACTTCAGGAGGCTGAGTGGAGGTACCTGTAGGGGCAGTGCGCAGCACCTTCGGCGTAGCCGAAGACGCGAGACGTAGACTTGGCGAAGCAAGTCGTAGGCCGCGTGGCCCCGGAAGGTGCCGGAGCGAGGGGACCCGAAGCGTAGCGTAGGGCCGTATGCAGGAGCCAGCGGTTTTGCTGGGTCTGCCCCCAGGTAGCGGACGCCAAGAAGCTGGTTATCCAGCCCTCTGCCTCAAGCCTTTGGCATATTCGTTCGGAGAACGGTAGCCCAGCGCAGAGTGCAGTCGGCTGCTGTTGTAAAACCCATGGATGTAACTGGCGATTGATAACTGCGCCTGTTTTTTCGTGGGGTAGATCCCGCAAGCCTCCTCTCTTTTCAGCGTAGCGAAAAAGCTCTCGGCCACCGCGTTGTCCCAACAGTTTCCCCTTCGGCTCATGCTCTGTGTGAAGTCCTTCTTGGCCAGTGTCAGGCGAAACTTACTGCTCGCGTACTGACGGCCCTGATCGGAGTGAAATACCGCTCCGTTGGCGCCAGAGCAGGCGCTCCAGGCGTTCAGAAACGCGCGTTCGACCAAGTCGTCAGGCATTCGATCAGACAAGCTGTAACCCAGTATCTGGCGGGTTTGGATACTCAACACTATGGCCAGATACAACCAACCTTCCTTGGTTGGGAGATAGGTGATATCACTGACCCAGGTTGGCGTGAGGTTATCGATGGAAAACTGACGCGCCAGCACATTACTTGCAACCGGCAAGTAATGGTGGCTGTCCGTGGTGCAGGGCCTGAAACTGCCTTTGGACTTGCCCCGTATCTGCTCCTCCTGCATCAACCGCCTAACCCGTTTGTGGCCCACCGCGTGCAATTTCTGGCGCAAGGCTGCCACTAGCCGTGGCCGGCCGTAGGTGTTTCGACTGGCCGCATAGGCCTTACGCAACTCAATGCGAATTTGAGCGTCAGGGTCAGGGCGAGACTGACGGTGCGTGTAATCGTAGAAACCTGAAACCGAGACATCCATCACCCGACACAACACACGTACGGGGTATTGAGTCCGCTCAGTAGCGACGAAGGCGTATCTCACCTGGACTCTTTGGCAAAGAATACCGCCGCCTTTTTTAGGATTTCACGCTCCATTTTTAGCTCGGCAATCTCGGCCCGCAGGCGAGCGAGCTCACTGTCTTCCTTGGTGATGGGCTTGCGTTCAGGTGAACTCAACGGCTGGCCTCTGCGCGTGGCATCAACCCAGTTATCCAGCGTTTTCACGGACATCTCTAGCTGGCGGGCAGCTTCGGTTCTGCCAACGCTTTCAGCTAATGCGACGGCTTGAGCCTTGAACTCATCGGTATAGTTACGGCGAGTGCTTGGGTACATGGCAACCTCCAAGAGAGCGATTTAAGTATCGCTTCTTGGCGTCCGTTGTCACGGGACAGTTCCATGCCTACTTTTTCCAAGAAAAAAGTAGGCCGCCGTAAGGGCGGAAGGGGCCGGCAGCATCGCCGCATTGAATGGATAAGCCCCAAGCCCAAGCCCAAGAGCATCTTCCCCGATAATCCGTGAAGAATCATAAAAAAGCCGCGTCCGGGCAACCCGGACGCGGCTTTTTCGAAACTGTTTACAATTACTTGTTTACAGCGTCGGTCAGCACTTTGGCTGGCACGAACTTGACGACTTTCTTGGCAGCGATTTCGATCGCAGCGCCAGTCGAAGGGTTACGGCCGGTACGGGCAGGACGCTCGGTGATTTTCAGTTTGCCGATGCCTGGCAGAGTGATTTCGCTGCCATTTTCCAGTTGATCAGCAACGATCTGACCCAGTTGCTCCAGAGCGTTACGCGCGGTGGTTTTTGGCGCGTCGATAGCTTCAGCGATATCGGCGATCAGTTGGTCTTTGGTCAATGCCATGGTGGTGTTCCTTCCCTATCAAATTCAGTGAGTATGCAGAGTGCTACGTCAGTCATCGAGCCAGACCTGCGGGTATCCGGCGGTCCGGTGTTACAGCCACATCAACGCGTATGTAGATACACAAATTGACGTTTGGTTCGACGTGACGCGAGCGGTCTGCCAGCAATGCGCCACACACGGGGCGCAAGACCGGGCAAAACTACCACAGGAATGGATAAATATCCGCTGCTGACAGGCTAAATGTGCAGGTTTTTCGGGGGTTTGCGCGAAAAAACGCAAAAAACTGAACAAAAAACGAACAACAGCCATATCTGCCAACATCTGGCCGCTGAATCACCTCAGTGCTGAGGTACACTTGGCAACTTTGCAACGCGGCCTGCACCGCCCATTTTCAACCGAGAATCCCATGCCGATCCGTCATTGCATTGTCCACCTGATCGACAAGAAGCCCGATGGCAGCCCTGCTGTGCTGCACGCACGTGATACTGAGCTTGCCGAGTCCAGCGCCATCGAAAACCTCCTGGCCGACCTCAACGACAGCTACAACGCCAAACAGGGCAAAGCCTGGGGCTTTTTCCACGCTGAATCCGGCGCGCACCCGTTCAGCGGCTGGCTCAAAGAGTACCTGGAAGAAGGCAGCACCTTCACCGCCTTCAGCCGGGTGGCCGTCGAGCATCTGCAAAAGCTGATGGAAGAATCCAACCTGTCGGTGGGGGGGCACGTACTGTTTGCCCACTACCAGCAAGGCAT
The DNA here is from genome assembly GCF_002845275.2 of Pseudomonas sp. S06B 330. Taxonomy (NCBI): domain Bacteria; kingdom Pseudomonadati; phylum Pseudomonadota; class Gammaproteobacteria; order Pseudomonadales; family Pseudomonadaceae; genus Pseudomonas; species Pseudomonas tussilaginis. Next base: position 4,737,415 of record NZ_CP088149.1, read on the forward strand.
GACCGACTACCTGGCGATTGCCTTGCTGCACCACAGTGAAGGTGTGGCCGTGAACGCCGAACTGGACGTCACCCCATCGCGCCACCTGGACCTGGGCCAACTGCACCTGGCTGCCCGCATCAACATTTCCGAGTGGCAGAACAACAAGGCGTCAAAGCAGTACATCTCGTTTATCAAAGGCAAGAACGGCAAGAAAGTCTCGGAGTACTTCCGCGACTTTATCGGCTGCCAGGAAGGCGTCGACGGCCCCGGCGAAACCCGTACTCTGCTCAAGGCATTCAGTGACTTTGTCGAAAGCGAGGACTTGCCTGAGGAAGCCGCCCGGGAGAAAACCCAGACCCTGGTCGAGTATGCTACCAGCCAGACCAAAGCCGGTGAACCGGTAACGCTCGAGGAGCTTTCAGGCCTGATCGACGAAGACCGTCCGCGGGCCTTCTATGATCACATTCGCAATAAAGACTACGGCCTTTCGCCGGAAATCCCTGCCGACAAACGCACCCTGAACCAGTTCAGGCGCTTCACGGGTCGCGCCGAAGGCCTGTCGATCAGCTTTGAGGCTCACCTGCTGGGCTCGAAGATCGAATACGATGAAGAGAACGGCACCTTGATCATCAAGGGACTGCCGACGCAGCTGACCGATCAGCTCAAGCGTCGCAAGGACTAAGGCCTTGCCAGGAGGCCACCAAGGCCTCCTTGGCGCTCTTGCGCAACTTCTTCACCAAGCGCTCCTGGCGCAACGCCTCGCCTTTATCTGGCCATTGTTCGACGTAGACCAGCGCCATCGCTGGGCTGGTCTTGAAATAGCGCGCACCGGTGCCCTTCTGGTGGGCCGCAAACCGTCGTTGCGGGTTGTCACTGATACCGCAGTACAACGAACCGTTGGCGGCGCGTACCAGGTAAACGAACCAGGGTTTGGGAACAGTTGGTAGATCGGTCACAGGCAAAGTCGAGGCGAGGCTGCAAAGCCGACAGCTTACCGCGTCAGCGCCCGGCCTGGAACGCGCGCAGGCCCTTTGTTGCCTGCGCACGCACCTTGTCCGCCACCCAAGGCGTCCAACCCAGCACAAGACCTTTGAAGCCCAATGCCTGCCGCGACCAACCCCACAGGTCAAAGCTGTCGTGATGCTCGCAAATCTTGCCATCACGAAAGACGAAGCGGGCCTGGATGTCGTTGATCACCGTGCGCCCCGTCTGACTGAACAGGTAAGTGGCGACCCAGTGGGCACTGCCAGTGCGCTCATCGGCACGCACCGTGTCGAAGGTCAGGGAAAAGTCCTTGGCGCGGGTGGTGAGCATGCGCCACATGTCCCCAGCGTCCTGGCCATGCAAGGTACCGAAGGCCGGGTCGCTGAACGTGATGTCGTCGCTGTAGCAGGCCACCATGGCCTCGGCGTCCAAGCGCTGGAAGGCCTGATAGAAGCGGGTGATCAAAGCACGGTTGGTGTCGCTCATGGGGCAGGTCCGTTTGCGATGGGATAGATGCGCACAATAGGTCGCGCCTGCAGCAAAAAGCTATTGGCATTAACCTGGCCAATACCCAGATCGACTCACCCTGAGCGTATCGGGTTTACTTGCTTCGTTGTGGGAGCTGGCCTTGCCAGCGATGCAGACACCACGCACTGGCTGACACCGCGCCGTCCCCATCGCCGGCAAGGTCGGCTCCCACAGACCTCACTCAAACCCGCTCGCTGACCACCTGAACATGCAGGTTGCGACCGGCCTTCAAACCAAAGCCGATGGCGCCGACACCCAACACCGCAAAAATCCAGCCCACGGCATTCCAGCCGCCGGTCATATCGTGCACCAAGCCCACGGCAAAGGGCCCCATCGACGCCAGGGTGTAACCCACACCTTGAGCCATACTCGACAGGTTCGCCGCAACATGCGCGTCCTTGGAGCGCAGCACAATCAGCGTCAGCGCCAAGGCAAAGGTACCGCCCTGCCCCAGCCCAAGCACCACGGCCCAGCCCCACAAACCATCAAGCGGCGCATACAGGCAACCGAACAACCCCGCCAACGCCAGCAACATCACCACGACAATGGCCAGACGCTGGTCCTTGCCACGCGTTGCCAGCCACGGTGCACTGAGCGAGCTGATCAACTGCACGATCACCGAGCCGGAGAGCACCAGGCCCGCCTCGGTCGGCGACAGGCCACGCCCGATGAGAATCGAAGGCAACCAGCCAAAGACGATATAGGCCAACGATGATTGCAACCCCATGTACAACGTGACCTGCCAGGCCAACGGATCACGCAGCAGGCCACGTACGCGGTAGGCGACGTGATGGGCGCCATGTCCATGCCGGGCCTGAGGCAACCAGATAAGCGCTGCCAGCAGCGCCGGAATCAACCAGACGCCCAGCCCCAACGACCAACTGTCCCCCAGTCGCTCGCTCAAGGGAACGGTGGCGCCTGCCGCCATCGCCGCACCCAGGCACAAAGCCATGGTATAGACCCCGGTCAGGGTCCCGGCATGCTTGGGAAAGTCGCGTTTGACGATGCCCGGCAACAGTACCCCAATCACGCCGATACTCGCCCCGGCCATAATGCTGCCAACGAAAATACCGGTCGTGCCAAAGGCGCTGCGCACGGCGATGCCCGCTGCCAAGGTCAGTAGGATGCCGAAGACCACTCGCTCACTGCCAAAACGTCGGGCCAGTATCGGTGCCAACGGTGCAAACAGGCCCAGACAGAGGACCGGCAACGTGGTCAGCAGGCCCGCTTGTGCGGCGCTCAAACCCAAGCTATCAGAAACCAGGCTAAGCAGCGGCGCCATGCTCGACAACGCCGGGCGCAAGTTCAGCGCCACCAGCACCAGACCTACCAGCAACAGCCAAGGGCGCTTGAGCAGCACCGGCTGTTGTTGCACCTGTTCGTCATCGACTTCGGCGTCGATCAGCAATTCTTCAAGCTCCGGCCCATTGGCCGTCGCAGCGGTTCGAGTAGCGTCATGCGCCATGGCAGTCTCGCAAGGTCAGGATTCGTTGATAAGGGTCCGGCTCAGGGCCTTGGCCTTGGCTGAATCGCGATGTTCGATGGCATCGAGAATCTGCCCGTGCAGGTCAAAGACCTGCTGGCAGCGGGGAGCGTGACTGAGGTTGTGGTGCAAGGTTGCGGCAACCACCCCGGAAAAGTAGCGGTACAGTTCACTCAGGGCCGGGTTGTGTGCAGCATCCACCAGCCGCTGATGGAAAATCAGGTCGCAGCTGACGTACTGCTCAAGGTCAGCATGAAAATGCTCGCTGCTATGGGCAAGCGCTTCGCGCAGCCCTTGCAGGTCTTCTTCCGTACGCCGCAATGCGGCCAGGCCAATGGCTTCGGCCTCGAGGATATGCCGGGTTTCCCGCGCCTGCTCCAGGCTGCACCGCGATAAAGCCTGGACCGCCTGTAACGGATCAACAGCGGTACGCAAGTAGCTGCCATCACCTTGGCGAACTTCGACCAGGCCGCTGAAGGCCAAGACACGCATGGCTTCGCGTACGGTGTTACGGCTGATGCCCAGTTCACTGGCCAGCTCCGGTTCGGTAGGCAAGCGCTGACCCACGGCCCAAGCGCCGCTGGCGACCCGCTGGCGCAGTTGATCGACCGCTTGCTCGACCAAAGAGCGTTTAATAAGTAACGTCATGACATCCAATCATCGGATGAATTCGGAGAAGAAGGATAGCGCTTTGTTTTCCGGGAATGCAATCGCGGGGCAAGCTCGCTCCCACCGGGCCGGACCCGTGGGAGCGAGCTTGCCCCGCGATGATGACAACGCCGTATCAGTTCAACGCATCAAGCAGCGCCTGATTCTGCTCCGGTGTACCGATAGTGATGCGCAGGAACTGGGCAATACGCTCTTGCTTGAAGTGACGCACGATCACCCCCTGCTCGCGCAACTTGGCTGCCAGCTCACTGGCATCGTGCTGCGGGTGCCGGGCGAAGATGAAGTTAGCCGCTGAGGGTAGCACCTCGAAACCACGAGTAGAAAGTTCGCCCACCAATCGCTGGCGACTGTCGATCACCTTGCCGCAGGTCTCATCGAAGTAGGCACGGTCTTCAAATGCCGCCGCGGCCCCCACGATTGCCATGCGATCGAGCGGATAGGAGTTGAAGCTATTTTTGATCCGCTCCAAGGCTTCAATCAGGTCAGGGTGACCAACCGCCAAGCCCACCCGCAAGCCCGCCAACGAGCGCGACTTAGAGAGGGTCTGTGTTACCAGCAGGTTGTCATAACGATCAACCAGGCTAATCGCCGTCTCGCCACCGAAGTCTATGTAGGCCTCGTCAACCACCACAACCGATTGCGGGTTGGCCTTGAGCAATTGCTCGATAGCCTCCAGCGCCAACAGGCAACCAGTCGGGGCATTGGGGTTAGGGAAGATGATCCCGCCATTGGGCTTGGCATAATCCTCGACCCTAATCTGGAACTGTTCGTCCAGCGCTACCGTCTCGAAGGGAATTCCATACAAACCGCAATAAACCGGATAGAAGCTGTAGCTGATATCCGGGAACAGCAACGGTGCGCCGTGCTGGAACAGACCGTGGAAAATGTGTGCCAGCACTTCGTCCGAACCGTTGCCGAGGAACACCTGGTTGCCCTTGACCCCGTAGTAATCCGCCACCGCCTGCTTTAACAGGTCGCTGTTGGGATCTGGGTACAAGCGCAGGTTGTCGTTCAACTCACCACGCATGGCCTCCAGCGCCTTGGGCGACGGGCCATAGGGGTTCTCGTTGGTGTTGAGCTTGACCAGCTTGGCCAGCTTCGGCTGCTCACCCGGAACGTAAGGCACCAAGTCCTTGACGAAGGGGCTCCAGAATTTACTCATGCTCAGTTCCCCTCTTTGTCGGCAAGGATGCGGTATTCGGCACTGCGGGCGTGGGCGGTCAGCGATTCACCTCGGGCCAGTACGGAGGCGGTGTGGCCCAGTTCCGAAGCGCCCTGCTCGGAACAAAAGATGATCGACGAACGCTTCTGGAAGTCATACACCCCCAGTGGCGACGAGAAGCGCGCGGTGCCCGAGGTCGGCAGCACGTGATTGGGACCTGCACAGTAGTCGCCCAGGGCTTCGCTGGTGTGACGGCCCATGAAGATCGCGCCGGCGTGGCGAATGTGTGGCAGCCAAGCTTGCGGGTCGGCCACCGACAGCTCCAAGTGTTCAGGCGCGATGCGGTTGGCGACCTCCATGGCCTGCTGCATGTCACGCACCTGAATCAGCGCGCCACGCGCGTTGATCGAGGTCTTGATGATCTCGGCACGCTCCATGGTCGGCAGCAATTTATCGATGCTGGCAGCCACCTTGTCGAGGAAATCGGCATCCGGACTGACCAGAATCGACTGGGCATCTTCATCGTGCTCGGCCTGAGAGAACAGGTCCATGGCAATCCAATCAGGATCAGTCTGACCATCACAGACCACCAGAATTTCCGAAGGACCGGCAATCATGTCGATGCCGACCTGACCAAACACATGACGTTTCGCCGTGGCGACATAGATGTTGCCAGGGCCCACCACCTTATCCACCTGAGGCACGCTTTCGGTGCCATAGGCCAGTGCCGCTACCGCCTGAGCGCCACCGATGGTGAACACCCGGTCAACGCCGGCAATGCAGGCAGCGGCGAGTACCAGTTCGTTGACTTCGCCGCGCGGGGTTGGCACCACCATCACCACTTCGCCGACACCCGCCACCTTGGCCGGGATCGCGTTCATCAGTACCGAAGACGGATACGACGCCTTGCCGCCCGGGACATACAAGCCGGCACGGTCCAGCGGGGTGACTTTCTGCCCGAGTACGGTACCGTCAGCTTCGGTGTAGCTCCAGGAGTCCTGTTTCTGCCGCTCGTGGTAGCTGCGCACACGGCTGGCAGCCTTCTCCAGGGCTTCGCGCTGGGCGGTGGTGATGCGCGTCAGGGCCAGTTCCAGGCGCTCGCGACCGAGGATCAGGTCGTCGATCGACGTGGCTTCAACGCCATCGAAGCGCTGGGTGAATTCCACCAGCGCCGCGTCACCGCGCTCACGCACAGCCTTGATGATGTCGAGCACGCGCTGGTTGACCGCGTCGTCAGAGACACTTTCCCAGCTCAACAGATGATCCAGATGTCGGGCGAAATCCGGGTCAGCGGCATTGAGTCGGGCAATTGCAGTGGACGTGGTCATAGCGAGGGCCTCAATAAATGGCGAATGCTCAGGCGCCCTAAGCTACCAGTCCATCCGCGCGGGCACCCGAGAAAATTGGCTATGACGCGGATAGACGGGCGCGACAGCGAAGGTCGCGCGCAGAAGTCAGCCGCGGTGTCGCGATTCGACAGCCTGACGCAGGGTGTCGATCAGGCTTTGGATGCGGGCGTGCTGCATCTTCATCGAAGCCTTGTTGACCACCAGCCGGGAGCTGATGGTGGCAATCAGTTCCTGGGGTTCCAGGCCATTGGCACGCAGGGTGTTACCGGTGTCGACAACGTCGATGATCTTGTCCGCCAGGCCGATCAGCGGCGCCAGCTCCATCGAACCGTACAACTTGATGATATCGACCTGGCGGCCTTGTTCAGCATAGTAACGCTTGGCGACATTGACGAACTTGGTCGCCACGCGCAAACGGCCCTTGGGCTCAGCAGCACCAACAGCACCAGCGGTCATCAGCTTGCACTGGGCAATCTGTAGGTCCAGTGGCTCATACAGGCCCTGGCCGCCGTACTCCATCAGCACGTCCTTGCCAGCCACACCCAGATCGGCGGCGCCATGCTCGACGTAGGTCGGCACGTCGGTAGCCCGTACGATCAACAGGCGCACATCGTCCTGGGTCGTAGGAATGATCAGTTTACGGCTCTTGTCCGGGTTCTCGGTCGGCACAATACCGGCCTCCGCCAGCAGCGGCAGGGTATCGTCGAGAATCCGACCTTTGGATAGCGCGATGGTCAACATGGGAAACGTCGGTCCTTATGCGGCTACAGCCGGTCAGGCCCGATGAGGCCCGACCGCATTCAATTCGGTGCAGCAATTGGCTGGCGCGTCCCTGCGCCGGTCACAGACTAGCCCGGTACGCGACGGATCTTCGCGCCCAGCATCTGCAGTTTTTCCTCGATGCATTCGTAACCACGGTCGATGTGGTAGATGCGATCGATCAGGGTATCGCCTTCGGCAACCAGTGCCGAAAGTACCAGACTGGCCGAAGCCCGCAGGTCGGTCGCCATTACCGGCGCGCCCTTGAGAACCTTGGTACCGGTAACGATGGCCGTGTTGCCTTCGACCTGGATCAACGCGCCCATGCGGTGCATTTCGTACACGTGCATGAAACGGTTTTCGAAGATCGTCTCGATCACTGCACCGGTGCCTTCGGCAATGGCGTTGAGCGAGATGAACTGCGCCTGCATGTCAGTCGGGAACGCTGGGTACGGAGCGGTACGCAGGTTAACGGCTTTTGGCCGCTTGCCGTGCATGTCCAGCTCGATCCAGTCTTCACCGGTGGTAACTTCGGCGCCGGCTTCCTTGAGTTTTTCCAGGACGGCTTCGAGGATGGTTGGATCGGTGTCCTTGACCTTGACTCGGCCGCCAGTAACAGCAGCGGCGACCAGGTAGGTGCCGGTTTCGATACGGTCGGGCATCACGCGATAGGTCGCCGAACCCAGACGCTCAACGCCATCGATAGTGATGGTATCGGTACCGGCGCCCTGGATCTTGGCACCCATGGCGATCAGGAAGTTGGCCAGGTCGACCACTTCCGGCTCACGCGCGGCGTTCTGCAGCACGCTACGGCCCTTGGCCAGGGCTGCGGCCATCATGATGTTCTCGGTACCGGTCACACTGACGGTATCAAAGAAGAAATGCGCGCCACGCAGACCGCCTTCAGGGGCTTTGGCCTTGATGTAACCGCCTTCGACTTCGATTTTTGCACCCATGGCCTCAAGACCACGAATGTGCAGGTCAACCGGACGCGAACCAATGGCGCAACCGCCAGGCAACGCTACTTCGGCTTCGCCAAAACGGGCAACCATCGGGCCCAGTACCAGGATCGAGGCGCGCATGGTTTTCACCAGCTCGTACGGCGCGACCAGGGTCTTGATGGTGCGTGGATCGATTTCTACCGAGAGCTTCTCGTCGATCACCGGCTCAATGCCCATGCGACCAAACAGCTCGATCATAGTGGTGATGTCGTGCAGGTGCGGCAAGTTGCCGACCGTAACCGGACCATCGCAAAGCAGAGTACCGGCCAGAATCGGCAGAGCCGCGTTCTTGGCACCGGAAATGCGGATTTCGCCATCAAGACGAACGCCGCCAGTAATAATCAGTTTGTCCATTTCTGTCTCGCCGCCAATTTAGGCTCAGTTGCGCTCAGCCCAGGCTGCGCTGCTGAAAAATTTCATGGTTACCGCATGGATGCTGCCATCGGTGATCCACGGATTAAGATGAGCATAGATCTGCTGCTGACGCTTGACCGGGCTCAGGGCCGCCAATTCGTCGCTGATCACGTTCAACTGGAAGTTGCAGCCTTCGCCTTCAACTTCGACCCGGGTTCCCGGCAACTTTTCTTCAAGGAAGTTCTTAACTTCTACGGCCTGCATGCTCAACCTCAATCGGCGCCCTGTGCGCGCGGGTCGGCCATCATACAAAAAAGCCCCTCGCCTGCGAACCCCGTAATCGAGGACTCTGACAGAGGGGCTGCTCATCGACTGGCGGTCATTGCCCCGCCAGCACCTCGTCAAGGTCATAAACCCCGGCGATTTCGCGCATGTCCTGAGGCATCGCCCGCACTTCGACAGTCTTGCCGGCTGCCTTGGCATCACGCATGAATGCCAGCAGCAGGGACAAGCCGACACTGCTGGACTTCTCGACCTGCGAGCAATCGAGCACCAGCGCCGCGTTCTTGCTCGCCGCGATCAGCGCACTGCCGTGCTTGCGCAGGGCAGGGCCGGTACGGTAGTCGAGCACCCCAGACAGGCTGAGCACACCGTCCTCACTGAGGGTGATTGTGCTGTCGGTCATTGCGCTTTCTTCTCGGACTCTTGCTCAGCGGTTTCCTTGGCCTTGGCCACTTCACCAGCCCAATTGTTAATGGTCATGTCCAAGTTGTTGCCATTGCGATTCATGGCGTCGGCGAACTGGTCACGGAACAGCTTGCCGATGTTGATGCCATTGACGATCACGTTGCGCACTTTCCATTCGCCATTGAGGTTGGTCAGGGTGTACTGCACCGGATACACGGCACCGCTGTTCCCCTTGACCGTCATGTCAACGCTGGCGCGGTCAGGACCGTCCTTCTTCTCGGCCCCAACGGTAATGCCCTGATTGTTGTATTCGAGCAGGGCATTTCCATAGAACTGCATGAGACTGCGCTTGAAGTTTTCCTCGAAGCGCTTCATTTGCTCCGGGGTGGCCTTGCGCGAGTACTTGACGGTCATGATGCTTCGGGAGATACCGTCGGCATCCACTACCGGCCCCAGGTTGGCGTTCAAGGCATCGTAGAAGGCACTTGGATTGGCCTTGTATTGCTCCTTGTTGGCCTTAAGGTCAGCCAACAACTGCGTGGTGGTCTTCTCGATCACCTGTTTGGGTGATTCGGCAGCCGCGCCAGCCACCAAGGGCAGCGCCGCCAGCAACACCAGCAAGCCGCGTCGCAAGATCGAAATCATGGAAACTCCTTATTTAGCTTCTTTGCCAACGGTATTGAGCAGGAACTTGCCAATCAGATCTTCCAGCACCAGCGCCGATTGGGTGTCGTGAATGGTTGCACCATCCTTGAGCACCGCCTCTTCGCCGCCGACGCTGATACCGATGTACTTCTCGCCGAGCAAGCCAGCGGTGAGGATAGATGCAGTGGAGTCGGTAGGCAGGTTGTCTACGCGTTTTTCCAGTTGCAGCGTCACCCGACCGGTGTACGTGTCACGGTCCAGATCAATGGCGGTGACCTTGCCGATTGTCACACCGGCCATGGTCACTTTAGCTCTGACCGTCAAACCGGCGATATTGTCGAAGTAGGCGTAAACTTTATAGCTATCACTACTGCTCGGGCTCGCCGACAGGCCGCTGACGCGCAGGGCCAGCAGGATCAGTGCCAGGATCCCGGCCAGAAGAAACAGGCCGACACCGATTTCCAGGGTGCGGTTTTGCATCAGAAATCTCCAAACATCAAGGCGGTCAGAATAAAGTCCAGACCCAGGACTGCCAATGAGGCATAGACCACGGTCTTGGTAGTGGCACGACTGATTCCCTCTGAGGTGGGCTCACAGTCATAGCCTTGGAATACGGCAATCCAGGTCACAACAAAGGCAAAAACCACGCTTTTGATTACGCCATTGAGCACGTCATCGGTAAACGACACGCTGTTCTGCATGTTGGCCCAGAACGAGCCCTCATAGACTCCCAGCCAGTCCACCGCGACCCAAGACCCACCCCAGATACCGACCACGCTGAAGATCAGCGCCAGCATCGGCAGCGAGATAAAGCCCGCCCACAGGCGCGGGGCGATGATGTACTTGAGCGGGTCGACACCGATCGTTTCCAGGCTGGACAACTGCTCGGTGGACTTCATGTTGCCGATTTCCGCCGTCAATGCGGAGCCGGCACGTCCGGCAAACAGCAATGCTGTGACCACTGGGCCGAGTTCACGCAGCAAGGTCAGGGCAACCATCTGCCCCACTGCTTGCTCCGAGCCGTACTTGGTCAGGATGCTGAAACCCTGCAAGGCCAGGACCATACCGATAAACACACCGGAGACGACAATGATCGCCAGCGACAGCACACCGACCGAATACAGCTGTTTGACCAGCAACTGAAAGCCGCCGCCGGTACCGCTGCGCCCGACCAGCGAGTGCAGCAAAAACAGAAAGGAGCGCCCGAGCACAGCCAGCACGTCGATGGCCGAGCGGCCAAAGCGACGAATTCGTTCGAGTAAGGATTTTCTGCGCATCAACGCTTCCCCAGAAGATCGGCGCGGTAATCCGGCGCAGGAAAGTGAAAGGGCACCGGACCGTCCGGATCGCCTTTCATAAATTGACGAATGCGCGGGTTATCGGAGCCCATCAGCTCGTCCGGCGTGCCCTGACCCAACACTTGGCCATCACCCACCACATAAATGTAATCGGCAATGCTGGCGGTTTCGGCCAGGTCGTGGGAGACCACGATGCTGGTGATACCCAAAGCATCGTTGAGCAAGCGGATCAGACGCACGAGCACGCCCATGGCGATTGGGTCCTGGCCGACGAAGGGTTCGTCGTACATGAGGATCTGCGGATCCAGGGCGATCGCCCGAGCCAAAGCGACACGGCGCTTCATGCCGCCGGACAGCTCGTCAGGCATCAGCTCGATGGCACCGCGCAAGCCCACGGCCTGCAGTTTCATCAGCACGATGTCGCGGATCATTTCATCGGTCAGCTGGGTATGCACGCGCAGCGGAAACGCGACGTTTTCGAACACATCGAGGTCCGTGAACAGCGCACCGCTCTGAAACAGTACCCCCATCTGCTTGCGTGCATCGAACAGATCGCTGCGCGACAAGGTCGGCAGGTTTTGCCCGGCCACCCAGACTTCGCCACTGGCCGGACGCAACTGTGCGCCCATCAGACGCAACAATGTGGTCTTGCCGCACCCGGAAGGCCCCATGATGCCGGTGACCTTGCCGCGGGGAATGCGTATATCAACATTACTGAAGATGCTGCGCGAACCGCGCTTGAAGGACACACCCTTCAACTCGACCGCGTAGGCGTTATCAACGCTCATCTAGACTCCTTGCGATGCAGCCTTCTCACTCAGACGCGCGCCCCCTTCGTGGAGGCACGCACGCCCTGAGCGGGCCGAACAGGGGGCGAACTATAGCATCGCTGATAGCTACGCCCCAAGGCCACTGCAGTGCTTGTTCAGCAAGGGTTAAGGTAACAGAGCGATGGTATGACAATCACAGGGTGAGGGATTTGCGCATAACCGCTATAATCGCCGCCTTTTCATCAGGCAACCCGATTTTCGACATGAGCCAGTCCAGCGACCTGATTCAATCCGCGCAACGCACCATCCGTTTCGAACTCGAGGCGGTTGAGGGCTTGCTAGCCCACATCGACGCCGATTTCGTCAAGGCATGCGAGCTTATCCTGGCCAGCAAGGGGCGGGTCGTGGTGGTTGGCATGGGCAAGTCCGGGCATATCGGCAACAAGATTGCCGCGACCCTGGCCAGCACCGGCACGCCAGCGTTTTTCGTGCATCCGGCCGAGGCCAGCCATGGCGACATGGGCATGATCACCCGCGACGACGTTATCCTCGCCCTGTCCAATTCCGGAACGACCGCCGAGATCGTCACCCTGCTGCCGTTGATCAAACGCCTGGGTATCCAACTGATCAGTCTGACCGGCAACCCGGATTCAGCGCTGGCTAAAGCCGCTGAGGCCAACCTTGATGCCCGCGTCGCCCAGGAAGCTTGTCCGCTGAACCTGGCACCGACCTCCTCGACCACTGCCGCCCTGGTACTGGGCGATGCCCTGGCCATTGCCCTGCTTGAAGCCCGCGGTTTTACCGCCGAAGACTTCGCCTTCTCGCACCCCGGCGGTGCCTTGGGCCGACGCCTGTTGCTGAAGGTCGAAAACGTCATGCACGCCGGCCAAGAGCTGCCTCAGGTGCAGCGCGGCACCCTGCTCAAAGACGCATTACTTGAAATGTCTCGCAAAGGTTTGGGGATGACCGTAGTCCTCGAAACCGACGGACGGTTGGCCGGGATCTTCACTGACGGCGACTTGCGCCGCAGCCTGGATCGCAACATCGATGTGCACACCACCCTCATTGAAGAAGTCATGACTGCCCATGGTAAAACCGCGCGCGCCGAAATGCTCGCCGCCGAGGCCCTGAAAATCATGGAAGACCACAAGATCAGCGCGCTGGTAGTGATCGACAAGGACGAGCGCCCGGTTGGCGCCTTGAATATGCACGATCTGTTGCGTGCAGGAGTGATGTAAATGAGCCAGGACCTGTTCCAGCGCGGCAAAGCCATCAAACTTGCGGTGTTTGACGTTGACGGTGTATTGACCGACGGTCGTTTGTACTTTCTCGAAGATGGCAGCGAATTCAAGACCTTCAACACCCTCGATGGCCAGGGCATCAAGATGCTCATGGCCTCGGGTGTGACCACCGCGATCATCAGCGGACGCAAGACCCCGGTCGTCGAGCGCCGGGCCAAGAATCTTGGCATCCCCCACCTGTATCAGGGGCGTGAAGATAAATTAGTGGTATTGGACGAACTTCTCGGCCAGCTCAACCTAAGCTATGAACAGGTCGCCTACTTGGGCGACGACCTGCCTGACCTACCGGTGATCCGCCGTGTGGGGCTGGGTATGGCTGTAGCCAATGCCGCAGCCTTCGTCCGCGAGCACGCGCATGGAATCACCAAGGCCCGTGGCGGTGAAGGTGCAGCCCGCGAATTTTGCGAGTTGATCCTGCAAGCCCAGGGCAATCTCGACGCGGCCAACGCCCACTACCTGTAGAGCGACACATGTTCAGTAAAAAAATTCGCACTATTGCGCTGTTCAGTGTGATTGCCGCCTTGCTGGTGGCCGTCGGCTACTGGAACATCAGCCCAGAGAGCTTTCTCGACAAACCTGTCGCCAGCGTCGACGAGAAGGCCATCGACTATTACGCCACCAACGCCCACAGCGTGCAGTTCCTGCCTGATGGCAAAATGCAGTACGAGATGACGGCCGATAAGGTCGAACACCTCAAGGTCAGCGAAGTGACCTTGTTGACCACGCCAGACCTGCAACTGTATCGCGGCACCACCTACCCGTGGCACGTGCAGAGCGAAAAGGGCGAGGTCAACCCAGATGGCTCCGAAGTGGAATTGATTGACTCGGTACGGGTTGCCCGCACCGATGAAAAGAACCGCACCATGATCATTACCACCAGCCGCATGACGGTATTCCCGCAGAAGCAATATGCGCAAACCGAACAAGCCGTTAAAATCGACGGCGCCGGTGGCGTTACTACGGGCAATGGAATGAAAGCGTATTTGAAAGACGGCAGGATGGACCTGCTGTCCAACGTAAGAGGACAGTATGAGGCTCGTTAAAACCCTCCCCTTTTTGCTCAGCCTGAGCGCAGCACTGGGAAGCGCGAGCGCCTGGGCCCTGCCGAACGACCGTGACCAGCCTATCCGTATCCAGGCTGACAACGCGCACCTGGATGACAAGAAAGGGGTCGCCACCTACACCGGCGACGTCATCATCACCCAGGGTTCGATGATGATCAAAGGCAACACCGTGACCATTACTCGCGCCGCCAATGGCGATGTCGACGTCGTGACCTCGGTCGGTAACCTTGCCTATTTCGAGCAGCAGCAAAGCGCCGACAAACCGGACAAAATGAAAGGTTACGGCAAGCAGATCCAGTACCAGTCGCAAAAAAACCTGGTGGTGTTGACGGATCAGGCCAAGGTGGAAACCAGCGATGGCAACACCACTGAAGGCGAGAAGATCGTTTACAACACCCAATCCCAGGTTGCGACTGCCGGTCGCGGCGGATCGGTGTCAACGCCTCGCCCACGGATCGACATGGTGATCCAGCCGAAGAAGAAGGCCGAGTAAATGGCGACCCTCAAAGCCCAGCACCTGGCCAAGAGCTACAAGAGTCGGCAAGTGGTACGCGACGTCAGCCTGTCCATCGACAGTGGCCAGATCGTCGGTTTGCTCGGCCCTAACGGCGCCGGCAAAACCACCTGCTTCTACATGATCGTCGGCCTGGTCCAGGCCGATCAGGGCCGTGTCCTGATCGACGACCTGGATGTCAGCCACCAGCCGATGCACGGCCGCGCCCGTGCCGGTATCGGCTACCTGCCCCAGGAAGCGTCGATCTTTCGCAAGCTGTCGGTTGCCGACAACATCATGGCGATCCTCGAGACCCGCAAGGACCTTGATCGCGATGGCCGACGCAAAGAGCTGGAAAGCCTGCTGCAGGAATTTCACATCAGCCACATTCGCGACAACCTCGGCATGAGCCTGTCCGGTGGCGAACGTCGCCGCGTGGAAATCGCTCGCGCCCTGGCTACCGCACCGAAATTCATCCTGCTCGATGAACCCTTTGCCGGTGTCGACCCGATTTCGGTCGGCGACATCAAGCAGATCATCCATCACCTCAAGGCCAAAGGCATCGGTGTACTGATCACCGACCACAACGTCCGCGAGACACTGGATATCTGCGAAACCGCCTACATCGTCAACGATGGTCAACTGATTGCCGAAGGCGACGCAGAGACCATCCTGGCCAATGACCTGGTGAAAGAGGTGTACCTGGGCCACGAGTTCCGCTTGTAAGTTCGAGGCGACACAGCGCTTGCCATGGGCTGCTGACCCGGTGAAATCCGGCTTTATTGTTACAGTGCCCTAGGCAAACGCTCCAATTTCAGGCATATAATTTGCTTAAAGTTGGCGCTTCGGTGCCCTTGTAGTGGATGGCGCATGTGCGCCGGCAAAAAAGGTGTAAAGCCCCTGCCATGAAACCATCGCTCGTCCTAAGAATGGGCCAGCAACTGACGATGACCCCGCAGTTGCAACAGGCTATCCGACTGCTCCAGCTTTCTACCCTGGACCTCCAGCAGGAAATCCAGGAAGCGCTGGAATCGAACCCGATGCTCGAACGCCAGGAGGAAGGCGACGACTTCGACAACAGCGACCCGATGGCCGACAACGCCGAAAGCAAGCCGGTCGCCGAAGTCCAGGAAACCACCTTCCAGGAAACCACGCAAACTGTGGACAACCTGGAGGACGGCGAATGGAGCGAGCGCATCCCCAACGAACTGCCCGTCGACACCGCCTGGGAAGACATCTACCAGACCAGCGCCAGCAGCCTGCCCAGCAACGACGATGACGAGTGGGACTTCACCACCCGCACCTCGGTGGGCGAAAGCCTGCAAAGCCACTTGCTCTGGCAACTTAACCTGGCGCCGATGTCCGACACCGATCGGCTGATCGCGGTCACCCTGATCGACTGCATCAACAACCAGGGCTACCTCGACGAAACCCTCGAAGAAGTCTGCGAATCCTTTGACCCCGAGCTGGACATCGAGCTCGACGAAGTCGAAGCCGTACTGCACCGCATTCAGCAATTCGAACCTGCCGGCATCGGCGCACGCAATCTCAGCGAATGCCTGCTATTGCAACTGCGCCAACTGTCTGCCAGTACCCCGTGGATGGCCGAAGCCCAGCGCCTGGTACGCGATTACATCGACCTCCTCGGTAGCCGCGATTACAGCCAGCTAATGCGCCGGATGAAGCTCAAGGAAGATGAACTGCGCCAGGTCATCGAACTGGTTCAGAGCCTCAACCCACGTCCTGGCTCACAAATTGAGTCAAGCGAAGCCGAGTACGTGGTGCCTGACGTGATCGTACGCAAGGACAGCGATCGCTGGCTGGTCGAGCTCAACCAAGAGGCTGTGCCGCGTCTGCGGGTCAATCCGCAATACGCCGGGTTTGTCCGCCGTGCTGACACCAGCGCCGACAACACCTTCATGCGCAATCAGTTGCAAGAAGCCCGCTGGTTCATCAAGAGCCTGCAGAGCCGCAACGAAACCTTGATGAAGGTCGCCACCCAGATCGTCGAGCATCAGCGCGGCTTCCTCGATCACGGCGACGAAGCAATGAAGCCGCTGGTCCTGCATGACATCGCCGAGGCGGTAGGCATGCACGAGTCGACCATTTCTCGGGTCACCACGCAAAAGTACATGCATACCCCACGCGGCATTTACGAGCTGAAGTACTTTTTCTCCAGCCACGTCAGCACCTCCGAAGGCGGTGAATGCTCGTCCACAGCGATTCGCGCGATCATCAAAAAACTGGTTGCAGCGGAAAATCAGAAAAAGCCATTGAGTGACAGCAAGATCGCTGGTTTACTGGAGGCACAAGGCATCCAGGTAGCCCGTCGCACCGTCGCCAAGTACCGCGAGTCTCTCGGCATTGCACCGTCGAGTGAGCGCAAGCGACTGATGTAGCCCCTGAGATAGCCATCGCAGTTCAGTGGCAGGCGCAACACCTGCCTCTTATGCACGGGCAACAAAGGAGAAGCTGTATGCAAGTCAATATCAGTGGACAGCATGTAGAAGTCACCCAGCCGCTGCGCGAATACGTCGAGCAAAAACTCAAACGTCTGGAGGGGCACTTCGACAAGATTACCAATGTGACGGTAATCATGAAGGTCGAGAAGCTGCAGCAGAAGATTGAAGCAACGCTGTTTATTCCCGGCGGCGAAGTTGTTGCAAATGCCGAACACACAGACATGTATGCAGCGATCGATGCCTTGACTGACAAGCTCGATCGTCAACTGAAAAAACACAAGGAAAAACAGCAAAGCCTGCTGCAAGGTGCAGCGGCCCGCTGATCCCCCTCATCCATGATCCGACTTGAAACTATCCTGACCCCCGGCCGTTCCCTGGTGAACGTGCCGGGAGGCAGTAAAAAGCGCGCACTCGAACAGATCGCCAACCTGATCGGCAAAGAAGTACCCGACTTGGAAACCCAGGACGTGTTCGAAGCCCTGATTGCCCGTGAAAAACTGGGCTCCACCGGCTTTGGCAACGGTATCGCCATTCCCCATTGCCGCCTCAAAGGCTGCAAAGATCCGGTCAGCGCGCTGTTACATCTTGACGCCCCCATAGACTTCGATGCCATCGACGGTGCTCCGGTTGACCTGTTGTTCGTGTTACTGGTCCCCGAAGCTGCCACCGATGCTCACCTGGAGCTGCTGCGCCAGATCGCCAGCATGCTCGACCGCCAGGACGTACGCGAAAAGCTGCGTGCGGCCACCAGCAACGACGCGCTCTACCAGGTCGTTCTGGAAGCACAGAACGGGCACTGAATATGCGCTTGATCATCGTTAGCGGCCGCTCCGGCTCCGGTAAAAGTACCGCTCTCGCGGTCCTTGAGGACAACGGCTACTACTGCATCGACAACCTGCCTGCCGGGTTGCTGCCGCAGCTGGCCGAGAACGCCCTGATCAATACCGAGCTGATGCAGCCCAAAGTGGCGGTATCAATTGATGCACGCAACCTGCCCAGCCACCTCAGCCGCTTCCCGGAGTTGCTTGAGGAAGCCCGTGGCCGTCATATCCAGTGTGATGTGCTGTACCTGGATGCCGATGAAGAGACCCTGCTCAAGCGCTTTTCGGAAACCCGTCGGCGCCACCCGCTGACCAACGCCAATCGCTCGCTGGCCGAGGCGATCAAGGACGAGACTGAGCTGTTGGGGCCGATCGCCGACCTCGCCGACCTTAAAATCGATACCACCAACCTGAACCTGTATCAGTTGCGTGATTCGATCAAGCTACGCCTGCTAAACCAACCGGAGCCTGGCACCGCGTTCCTGGTTGAGTCCTTCGGTTTCAAGCGAGGCATGCCCGTAGACGCCGACTTGGTGTTCGATGTGCGCTGCCTGCCCAACCCCTACTGGAAGCCGGAGCTGCGCGAGCACTCCGGTTTGGAGCAACCGGTCATCGACTACCTGGCAGCACAGCCTGATGTCGAAGACATGTTCCAGGACATCTCCAGCTACCTGCTCAAATGGTTGCCACGCTTTGCCGCCAGCAACCGCGCCTATGTGACTATTGCCATTGGCTGTACCGGTGGACACCACCGTTCGGTTTACCTGACCGAACGCGTGGGCCAGTTGCTGCAGCAATCCTTGAAGAATGTCCAGGTTCGCCACCGCGACCTCTAGCCCACAGGAC
The DNA here is from genome assembly GCF_002845275.2 of Pseudomonas sp. S06B 330. Classification (NCBI taxonomy): domain Bacteria; kingdom Pseudomonadati; phylum Pseudomonadota; class Gammaproteobacteria; order Pseudomonadales; family Pseudomonadaceae; genus Pseudomonas; species Pseudomonas tussilaginis. Next base: position 4,756,073 of record NZ_CP088149.1, read on the forward strand.
CACCGCCGCGATGCCCGCTCGTGAAATCACCATCATCAACAAGCTGGGGCTGCACGCCCGGGCTGCGGCAAAGTTCGTTGGCGTGGCCGGACGCTTCCCCTGCACGGTACGTATAGGCCGCGCACCGGACCGGCTGATCGACGGCAAGAGCATCATGGCCGTGATGATGCTTGCGGCGGGCAAAGGCACCCAGGTACACCTGCAGACCGAAGGCGAAGATGAAGACGCAGCGCTCGATGCCCTGGTCGAACTGATCAACAACTACTTTGACGAAGGCGAATGACCGCCCCCCGCTTTCCCCTCACGCCAACGCCGTATCCATCACCATCATCAAACAGAAGCCAATGCACAGCCCCAGGCTCGCCAGACGATGATGGCCGTTGCTACGTGATTCGGGAATGATCTCCTGAGTCACTACCAGCAACATTGCTCCGGCCGCACAGGCCAAGCCCAGCGGCAACAACAGCTGCGCTACGCTCACCAGCCAGGCACATATCACTGCCGCCACCGGCTCGACCAATCCAGACGCTGCACCAATGGCAAAGGCCTTGAACCGGGCCATCCCTGCCCCGGCCAACACCAGTGCAATAACTAGACCTTCGGGTACATCCTGCAAGGCAATACCCATGGCCAAGCTGTCGGCATCCGGCATACCGCCACCCGCCGACACCCCGATGGCCATACCTTCTGGGATGTTGTGAGCGATGATGGCAATGACAAACACCCATATCCGCGCCGCAATCACCGGTTGCTGGGCAGGGCCCACCAAGGCTCCGGGCGAAGCACCCGATACCTTGAGATCGACCAGGTACAGACAGAACGCCCCGAACAACACGCCGAAGCTGATTAGCGCGCCTGCGCCCCACTGATCCAAACCAATGGCCTGCGCAGCATCCAGGCCGGGCATGATCAAAGAAAAGGCCATCGCCGCCAACATCACCCCAGCGCCAAAGCCCAGCAATGTATCTGCCAACGCTACCGGCATGCTGCGGATCACCAGCACCGGCACCGCGCCCAGCGCGGTCCCCAATGCACACAGAGCACCGCCTTCGAGCGCGCGCATCATGCGCGGCTCAAGGTCCAGCCAGGCGATACCCTGCGCCACCAGCAAGGCACTGCCCACCAGCAGCAACAGGGTTCCAAGGGCCAGACGAAACAGGCGTACGCCACTTACGGACATCACATCTGTGCGCATACCGAAATGACTCACACCAGGGCGGCTAGATAACGGCGCTCGACTTCGGACCAGTCGATCACGTTGTAGAAGGCATTGATGTATTCAGGACGGCGATTCTGGTACAACAAGTAGTACGCATGCTCCCAGACATCCAGACCTAGAATCGGCGTGTTGCGGTTCATCAGCGGGCTGTCCTGGTTGCCACTGCTTTCTACTATCAGCTTTTTCTCCGGGGTCACACTCAGCCAGGCCCAGCCGCTGCCAAAACGCGTCAATGCGGCCTTGGTGAAAGCATCCTTGAAGACCTCGAAACCTCCCAGTTGCTCCTCGATTGCCTTGGCAGTTGCACCTTGAGGTTGACCACCCCCCTTAGGCGACATCACTGTCCAGAACAGTGAGTGGTTAGCGTGACCGCCCCCTTGGTTGATCACCGCATTGCGCAGTGTGTCTGGCAGTTGCTTGACGCTGGCGACCAGTTTTTCCACCGGCCACTCGGCAAACTTCGTGCCTTCTACCGCCGCATTGAGGTTATTGATGTAAGTCTGGTGGTGCTTGCTGTGGTGAATCTGCATGGTCTGGGTGTCGATGTGCGGTTCCAGCGCATCGTAGGCGTAGGGCAATGCAGGCAAGGTATAAGGCATAGTCAGTGGATTCCGTAATGAAGTGCTGAAGACCCGGCGCGTTCCTTAACGGCGAGTGCTGCCGGTTGCGGGTCGTGGCTATGGAGCAAGCGTTCAGTTCGCGGGTACTGGCCGTACTCGCTGATGAAGTTGAGCAATTCGGTGTAGGTTTTACCGCTGTGACGCAGCGCCGCTTCGCGCAGCGCTGGCACCAGGCGCTGGTCCTGCATGGCCTGCAAAAGCCGCTGATGGATAGCGCAGAGGTACTCCGCGCTCTCCTGCGGCTGATTCAAGCGCAAATGCAGGTCGGCCAGGTTGTGATGGGCAATGACACACACAGCCACCGCCTCATCGGCGTCATGCCAGCGCTCGAACAACACCTGGGCCAGGGCCAGGGCCTGCAGATACAACTCGCGGGCATCGACCAATTCGCCTTGGTCGAACAGCCGGTTGGCGATCTCGGTGGTGCGTTTCCAGTGCTGCATGACAAACCTCCAGGGCGCTATCAGATACCGCCAGCAGTGAGCTTTTCCGGGTCGAGCAGCACTTCCAGCTGGCTGCGCGGCAGGTCAGTGTGCTCCAGGGCTACCTCAATGATCGGTCTGCCTTGCTTGTAAGCCGTCTTGGCAATTTCGGCGGCCTTCTGGTAGCCGATGATCGGGTTCAGCGCAGTCACCAGGATCGGGTTACGCGCCAGCGCTTCCTTGAGCTTGGGTTCGTTCACCTTGAAACTGGCGATCGCTTTGTCGGCCAGCAGGCGGCTGACATTGGCCATCAACTCGATGCTACTCAGCAGGTTCTGGGCGATGATCGGCAGCATCACGTTAAGTTCGAAGTTGCCCGACTGGCCGGCCACAGCAATGGTCGCGTCGTTGCCGATGACCTGGGCGGCAACCATGGCGGTGGCCTCCGGGATCACCGGGTTGACCTTACCTGGCATGATCGAAGAGCCCGGCTGCAAACCTTCCAGCTCGATTTCACCGAGGCCCGCCAAGGGGCCCGAGTTCATCCAGCGCAAGTCGTTGGCAATTTTCATCAGGGCCACAGCGGTGGTCTTGAGCTGGCCAGACAAGGCCACGGCGGTGTCCTGAGAACCGATCAGGGCAAACAGATTCTGCCCGGGTGTGAACGACACGCTGGTCAGTTCACTCAGCTGCTGGCTGAACCGTGCGGCAAACTCGGGGTGGGCATTGATGCCCGTGCCCACGGCGGTCCCACCCTGAGCCAGCGCCTGGAGGGCCGGCAAGGTCGACTCCAGATGACCTACGGCCGCTCTGATCTGCGCCGCCCAGCCGCCAAGCACCTGACTCATGCGCACCGGCATGGCATCCATCAGGTGAGTACGGCCGATCTTGATGAACGGGTGAACGTCTTCGGCCTTGCGTTCGATGACCTGGACCAAGTAGTTGAGCGCTGGCAGCAATTGTTCGTGCAACGCCAAGGCGGCACTGACATGGATAGTAGTCGGAATGATGTCGTTGCTGCTTTGGCCGCAATTGACGTGATCATTGGGGTTGACCGTGTCACCGAGGAGGCGACTGGCCAAGGTAGCGATCACCTCGTTGGCATTCATGTTCGAGCTGGTACCAGAACCGGTTTGGTAGATATCCACCGGAAAATGCTGGATGAAGTCGCCAGCCAGCAGTTGCTCGACCGCCTTGACGATGGCCAGGCCCTGCCCTTCGTTCAGCTGTTTAAGCTCGATGTTGGCCTTGGCCGCAGCGGCCTTGGCCAGCAGCAGCGCACGAATGAATTGAGTCGGCATGCGCTGCTGACTGATCGGAAAGTTGTTCACCGCGCGCTGGGTCTGGGCGCCGTACAGGGCTTCTGCCGGTACCTGCAGTTCACCCATGCTGTCACGCTCGATACGGGTATTACTCATCATCAAGTCCTTGCATCAGTTCAGCGAAAGAAATCGAAGGCAGTAGCGTGCAGTTCGCCAATTGCAGGGCAAGAGGCTGCCAACGCTGGCCATGCTCACCACCGTCGAGCTTGCGCAGCTGCAACAGTGGCTTCCAGGCCTGATCCAGGCACAGGCAACGCCAATGCCAGGGCAGCATGCGATCGCAGGCGGTATCCAGGAGCAGGCGCAATGAGGTCAGGGCGACGGTCCAGGCCGAGGTCTCGGTGCAGCACACCAGGTAGCGACCTTCGGCCAGGTAATGTTCGATCAGCCGCGGTTCATCCGGCTCCATCGCACAACGGATACGGCGGCTGAGCCAGCGCCAGTTTTCGAGGTAGGGCAATTCGTGAAGGACGGGTTTCATGAACATCATCACCTAGATAATGATATTCATTATTAAGTGATAATCATAATCAGTTCAAGAAGGTGAAAGAATAAAAGCAAAAAGCCCGACACATGGCCGGGCTTGATGGTGGGGTTCAACGATTTGAGCGGCCTGCCGATGAGGCCGGTGCACCTGCAACTAGGGAGCTGCCTGGATTACGACCGCCGGGCGGTCGATTGCGGGCAAGTCCCGCTGCCACAGGTCAACTGCCGGCGACGGTCATACGCTCGATCAGTACCGAGCCTGTGTGAATGTTGCTACGGGTTTCAAGATCATTACCGATCGCGACAATTTGCTGGAACATGTCTTTCATATTGCCGGCGATGGTCACTTCCTGAACAGCGAATTGAATCTCGCCGTTCTCCACCCAGTAGCCTGCTGCACCACGGGAATAATCACCGGTCACCATGTTCAGACCATGGCCCATCAGCTCGGTCACCAACAATCCGCGCCCCATACGCCGAATCAGGGCGGCCTGATCCTCGACCCCGTGCGTGACATAGAGGTTATGCACACCACCGGCGTTGGCGGTGCTCGGCAAGCCCAACTTGCGCCCGGAATAGGTACCCAGCACATAGGACACCAACTCACCTTTTTCGACGAACGGTTTGGCATACGTGGCCAGGCCGTCCCCATCGAACGCCGCACTGCCTAGCGCCCGCATAAGGTGCGGACGCTCATCCAGGGTCAACCAGCTCGGAAACAGGCGCTGGCCCATCGTTCCTTCCAGGAACGACGACTTGCGATACAGGTTGCCACCCGAGATCGCCGACAGAAAGCTGCCGAACAGGCCGCCAGCAAGCTCCGCGGAAAATAGCACCGGCACTTCGCAGGTCGGCACCGGTCGCGCGCCCAGGCGGCTGGCGGCCCGCTGCGCAGCGCGCTGACCAATGCTGCGCGGATCAGCCAGCAGCTCACCCTGACGATTGACGTCGTACCAGTAATCACGCTGCATCTGGCCTTCAGCTTCGGCGATCATCACGCAGCTCAGGCTGTGACGGGTCGAGGCATAACCACCGATAAAGCCATGGCTATTGCCATAGACCCGGCAGCCTTGGTGAGTATTGAGCGTGGTGCCGTCGGCGTTCTTGATTCGCGCATCGGCATCGAAAGCCGCTGCCTCGCAGGCAAGCGCCTTTTCAATAGCCTGCTCCGGGGTGATGTCCCAGGCGTGATAGAGATCGAAATCTGCCAGCTCACGCGCCATCAACGCCGGGTCTGCAAGCCCGGCACAGTCATCCTCAGAAGTGTGCTTGGCAATCGCCAAGGCCGCAGCAACAGTCTCGCGAATGGCCTCGCTGCCGCTGGCCGAGGTGCTGGCCGAGCCTTTGCGCTGGCCGACATACAAGGTGATGCCAAAACCCTGGTCGCGATTGAACTCCACGGTCTCCACTTCACGCTGGCGCACCGAGGTCGACAGCCCCTGTTCCAGCGATACCGCCACTTCACAGGCACTGGCTCCCTGGCGCTTGGCCTCGGCAATAATCTGCTCGACCTGTTCCTGCAACGCCGGCAGGGCCTGTGGACCTACGCTCTGGACTGCACTCATGGTTTTCTCCACTCAAATTCTGCGTTCGGCGCGGGTCAATCTACGACCGGACCGGACAAGCGGCCCCCGACTGGTTATCATGGCGGCGATTCTCAGCGGACTGCCCCCATGGTTGATTCTTACGACACCGCCTTTGACGGCGAAAAAAGCAAAACCCAAATCAAGCGCGAGATGCAGGCGCTGGTCGATATGGGCGAGCGCCTTACCACGCTCAAGCCCGATACCCTGGCCAAACTGCCGTTGACCGACGAACTGCGCATGGCTCTTGAAGAGCACAAGAAGCACACGGCCAACGAAGCCAAAAGGCGTCACCGGTCGTTCATCGGCAAACTGATGCGTGACCAGGACATCGACGCGATCACTGCGCTTCTTGACCAGCTCGACGCCTCCTCGCGCCAGTACAACGAGCGCTTCCATAACCTTGAACGCTGGCGCGACCGCCTGATCGACGGCACCGACGAAGTTCTGGAGAAATTCGTCCAGGAGTATCCGGACGCCGATCGCCAGCAACTGCGCTCACTGATCCGCCAGGCCCAGCACGAGCTGAAAACCAACAAGACGCCGACTGCCAGCCGTAAGATCTTCAAGTACATCCGCGACCTCGACGAGATCCAACGCGGCCTGCGTTGATCTTCGCAACCGGGCAGGCACCCTGCCCGCCCGGTTTCAGTTTCATGCGCCCGTGCCACCCACGGTAATTGCATCGATCTTCAGTGTCGGCTGACCCACACCCACCGGAACTGACTGACCATCCTTGCCGCAGGTCCCCACACCACTATCCAGGGACAGGTCGTTACCGACCATCGACACTCGACTCATGGCTTCCGGACCATTACCGATCAACGTCGCGCCCTTGACCGGTGCAGTGATCTTGCCGTCTTCGATCAGATAAGCCTCACTGGTGGAGAAGACGAATTTGCCGCTGGTGATATCGACCTGGCCACCACCAAGGTTGGCGCAATAGATACCACGCTTGACTGATTTGATGATTTCTTCCGGATCGCTTTCGCCAGCACGCATGTAGGTGTTGGTCATCCGTGGCATTGGCAGGTGCGCATAAGACTCACGACGACCGTTGCCGGTGACCGCCATGCCCATCAATCGGGCGTTGAGTTTGTCCTGCATGTAACCTTTGAGAATGCCGTTCTCGATCAGCGTGGTGCATTCGGTCGGGGTGCCTTCATCATCGACGCTCAAAGAGCCGCGACGACCTTCGAGGGTGCCGTCATCAACGATGGTGCACAGGCTCGACGCGACTTTCTCGCCCATGTGACCGCTATAGGCCGAACTGCCTTTACGGTTGAAATCCCCTTCCAGGCCATGGCCGACGGCTTCGTGCAGCAATACGCCCGACCAGCCGGAACCGAGCACAACTGGCAAGGTACCCGCCGGTGCCGGGATTGCCTCAAGGTTGACCAAGGCTTGGCGCAGGGCTTCACGGGCAAAGCCCATGACCCGTTCATCGGTGAAATAGCGATAGTCGGTTCGACCACCACCGCCATGGCCACCACGCTCACGGCGACCGTTCTGTTCGACGATCACGCTGACATTGAAGCGCACCAGCGGGCGCACATCCGCTGCCAGGCTGCCATCAGCTGCAGCAATCAGGATGCGCTCCCAGACCCCGGCCATGCTCACGGTGACTTGTTGAATGCGCGGATCCAGCGCACGGGTGGCGGCATCGACACGCTTGAGCAATTCGACTTTCTCGGCCCGGCTGAGCACTTCCAAAGGATTGTCGGCGCCATACAACTGGGTAACAACCTGGCTTTTGAAGGCCTGGACGCTGCCATGTTGCCCAGCACGGGAAATCGAGCGGGCAGCACGGGCGGCCGAGGTCAGGGCTTCAAGGTTGATCGCGTTACTGTAGGCGAAACCGGTTTTCTCACCGGACTGAGCACGTACGCCTACCCCCTGATCAAGGTTGAAACTACCTTCTTTGACAATGCCATCTTCAAGTGCCCAGGATTCAGATATCTGCCCCTGGAAGTACAGGTCGGCGGCATCAATGCCGGGCCCGGCCAACTCACCCAGCACTGACTGCAGGCTGTCGAGGGTCAGTCCCCCTGGCGCCAGCAGGTGCTCGCTGACAGTGGATAACATCTCGCTCATAGTCACTCCGAGGTGTGCGCAGGCCGCAAGGCGTCCTGCGAGAAAAAGCGCCGGTGCAAGGCCACCGGCATCCGCGCCCGAATGGACGCTTGTTCGCTGCTGTCGCGCTCGCTCAGCAGCACGGCCTCGCCGCTGGCCTGTTCGGCGACTATGCGCCCCCAGGGATCGACGATCGCCGCATGGCCATAGGTTTCCCGTGCCCCTGGGTGGGTACCGCCCTGAGCGGCGGCCAAGACATAGCACTGGGTTTCAATCGCCCGTGCGCGAATCAGCACTTCCCAATGTGCCGCGCCGGTGACGGCAGTGAATGCAGCAGGCGCACTGATCAACTCAGCGCCCGCAGCGCGCAAGGCGCTGTACAGTTCCGGAAAGCGCAAGTCATAGCATACGCTCAAGCCCAGGCGCCCCACCGGGGTATCTGCCACGACCACCTGACTGCCATGGGCATAATCATCCGATTCCCGATAACGACCGCGGTTGTCAGCCACATCGACATCAAACAGGTGCAGCTTGTCGTAACGGGCAACGGTTTGTCCGTGTTCGTCGATCAGCAGTGAGCAGGCATGGGACTTGGCCTCAGGCTGCCCTTGGGGTGGCAGTGGAAGGGTACCGGCCACCAGCCATAACTTGAGGTCGCGAGCGGTTTGTTTCAACCACGGCAGGATCGGCCCTTGTCCCAGGGCTTCCGCGCGCCCGATGGCGGCGCTGTCGCGACGGCCCATGGCAGCGAAGTTCTCCGGCAACACCGCAAGCCGCGCACCGCCTGCAGCGGCCTGCTCCAGCAAGCGCCGAGCCTGTTCCAGGTTGGCCGCAATGTCACTTTGGCTGACCATCTGGATCACTGCTGACTTCATGCGCGCTCCTGGGATTATTTGTCGAAAGGTTTGATAAAGGTCATTTTAGGCTCTTTCCAAGGGCCTTCGATGCGGTAATGCACGCTGGCGTAACGCGCCACCCGGTCGCCGAGCAGACGATCGACCAGAAACAGTGCGCCCCCCACCGCCGGCGCGCCGACGATCAACGCGGCCAATGGCAAGTTGTTGGTTACCGGCAAGGTCACCTGCAGGGTCGCATCGACACGATCACGGACCATATCCAGCGTGCCTTCGAGTTCAAGGTTACTGGAAGGCCCGGTCAGGGTGATCGGTTCGCGGGTCACGTAAACCCCCTCACTGGCTACCAGCAGGCCTTTGACCCGGTCATAGCTCAGCCCTTTGTCGAGCAGGTCAGAGAAGTCCAGTCGTAGACGACGGCCAATGGAGTTGAAGTTGAGCAAGCCGAACACCCGCAGCGCCTGCGCGCCGCCCTCAACTTCAACGAACTGGCCTTTGCGCAAGGCCGCATCAAGACTCCCGGAGTAGCGGTTCAGACCAACCCAAGCTGGCGAGCCCGGCCAGCGACCATCGACATCCAGGCGAAAATCACGACTGGTGACCGTCGGGGCAAAGTTCCAGGCCTTTAACACGTCAGCCAGGTTCTTGCCTTCCAGGCGTCCCTTGTACCAGCTGCTGCTGGCCCCTGGGGCGCCCTCCCAGCCACCGTTACCATCAATCATCAGCCCTTTGAGACTCAGGTCGAGGTCATTCAGCGCAATGCCTTTGGCAGTCGAACGGATCTTCACGGCGGCACTGCCAAGCAGATCATCGCCGCGAAACAGTTTGTCGATATTGAGGTCAATCGAGGGAATCTTGCGCGGATCAATTGATGCCATCGGATCAGGCGCGTTGGGTGAGGCCACTTCCGCCGGATCCGCAGCCGGTAGGTGGATTGTCTGCAAGTTGACCACCAGCGGCGCGCCCTTGGCATCAGGCACCCGAGCGTTACCAATGATCTCTTGGCTGTCCAGACGCAGCGCCCAGTTGTTGCTGTTGCGGTCCAGACGCACCACCGCCTGGTTCAGGTTCAGACCGAACCCCTTGAGCTTACCGATACTCAAATCGACACTGCGCAACAGTTGAGCGGCACTGCCGCCAGCATCTTTACCCGCCAAAGCCTCTGCTTGCTGCTGCCAGGGCTGCAAATCCAGTTCGGCCAAACGTCCACGCACCTGCACGCCCTGCCTACTGGGCAACTGAGCACTGCCACCACCAAATACCAGCTCGCCACGCCCTTGCGCCAATTTGTCCATGGGCGCGGCATAGAGCATGTTAGCCACATTCGCGTAGCTGAGGCTGAAGCGTCGCTCCGGCCCTTGCAAGGTCATGCCGAACTGGCTGTCGCGGGTTTCGTCGGCGGTCTTGCCGAACGGCGCTGGCACGTTGATCGCGAGCCCTTTGAGACTGGAATTGACCTTGAGTTGGTTGTCACGACTCCCCAGGTTGAGCTGCAACTGATACGGCAGCTCTCCGGATAACGGCAAGGTCTGCTTGACCTGCAGCCATTGGCTCAGGGCACTCAGGGCGACACGGCCTTTAGCTTCGACTCGGGTTTGGAGCTCACCGGGTTTACCCTCGGCAAAAATCTGCGCGGTGATCGGCTTGTCAAAGACCCGAGCACTGATGTTTTGACCGCTGAGGCCCTTGTCATAGTCGAAACGGAACGCACCCTTGAGCTGGTGCAGTTCAATCACTGGCGCCGCTATTTTCAGCCGTGCATCGCTGGTGTCGAAATCGACCACCACCTTAGGTTGCTGGCCCTTTGCCAGGGGAATATCCAGCTTGAGCTTGCCTTTGAGGCCGCCCTGGCCTTCCCAACCCGCAAACATTGCAGCGGTACCGATTGGTGCTTCCTGGAGGATTTTCAGGCCATCGCCAAGGTTGCCGTCGAAGCCACCATCGAGAAACAGGTGACTGTGCTCGCCACTGGCGACGTGGGGGATGTTGACCTGCACGTCGCTGACTTGGGTATCGAGCAGTTGTCCGCGCCGTGCATTGATCCGCACCCCATCATCATCGATAGACACTTCACCATCGACCTTCTGCACCTGCGGCCAGCCGGGTTGAAAATCGAGCGCGGCATCATGCACTTTGAAAAATAGGCTGATACTGCGTGCCTGATCAGATGCGCCGTGATTGAGCGAGCCCTGATACTGGAAGTAGCCTTCGTCGACCGTCCCCTTAAGGATTGCCGTGCGCAGCCATTCATCCAGCGCCGGGCTCAAGACCTCAGGCAGGTATTTGGCGGTGTAGCGACCGTCGCCTTCGACCAGACCGACACGCAAGTCCATGTAGTCTTCGCGCGTTTCATCGAACAACAGGCGGATGAGGAAGTCCCCGGCAATCTTGCCTTCCTCCCCCAGCACTTTCAGATACGGGGCGACCAGGGTGAAACCCTCTTGGTCCAGGCGCCAGGTCAGGCGCGCATTGGCTTTCTGGTAGTTCCAGGGTTTAGCGAAGATCGGGTAGAGATGAAGCATGAACGCTTCGGTGTCCAGACGCAGCTCGCCATGCCCGAGGTCCCCGCTGATGCTGCCGCTGACATTTCCTGCCGCCGGCGCACCGTGGTAGGCACTGAAGCCGATCCGCTCAAGATTGGCAGCAAAGCTCAGGCGTTGGTCACCCGTTGCCTTGGGACGGATATCCACCTGGACATTGCGCAGGCTGCCTTTGACCTTTAGCCCCTCGACCACCGCCATGACCTTTTCCGGCAAGGGTGCCAGTGACTCGATCAACGGCGTGAGTGGCGTCAGGTCCAGGCGGTCGGCCTGCACCTTCCAGGTTTCTTCGCTCGTCTCACTGGCAGCATCCTGCTTGAGCTGCAAGTGCGTCTCCCAGCGGGTCTTGCCCAGGCTCATGGCCAGAGAGTTCAACTGCACATCGAAACCTTGCTCACGGCGCTGGAACCAAGCATTGAGTGCCAGGTTTTCCACCTTGGCCTCTTCACGCTCTGCATGGTTCCCACGTAACTGCGGTGCGTTCAGGCGCACGGCGGTGCTCTGCAACTGGCCGTTGCCCCAGCGCAGCCAGAACTCGCCACCGGCCTTGAGCTCCTTTGCCTGCCATTGCCCGAGCAGCTTGGGCGGCAGCCAGCGCGCCCAATCACTCTGCGGCAGACTCAGGTAGGCGTCGAGCTCACCCTCACGCCAGTGAGCCGGACGGATACGGCTACGCACATTCATGGCCACCGGCTGACCGTCGGGCAAGGTCAGGCGCACATCCAGACGCTGGCGAACACTACCGGTCTGCAGGCCAAGGCTGACGTAATTGAGGGTCATCGGTTCGCGCTGAAAAGGCTCGAGAGTAACCTGGCTATCCAGCACGGTGATTTTCGACACCGCCTGCATGCGCTCCAACAACTGCTGCGGATCCAGCGGCTGGTCATCGGTTTTCGGCAGCCCGTCGAGGGTCCAGGCTCCGCGTTCATCTTCATGCAGGCTCAGATGCAGACCACCCACTTCAAGGTTAGCCAGGCGCAGTTGCCGGTCGGTGAGGCTGGCCCACAGATCCGGTACCACCTTGACGCCATCCAGGCGCAATGCCGAGGCGCCTTCGCCGACCTGGATGTCGTTGACCACCAGTACCGGTGCCAAACCGCTCCAGCGTCCTTCCAGGCTGCCGATATGCACAGGCATGCCCAAAGCCTGTTCGGCCTTGTCTTCGACTTCGGCGCGGTATTCGGCCACCAGCGGCACCAGTTGTCGGCCAAGGCTTACATACAGCGCCACCAGCACCGCCAGCAAGGCACAGATTCCCAAGCCCCAGCGAGTCATCGCGCCTAGAACGCGGATCAGACGTTCCATGGCAATGGCCCTCCAACTCGTGCCTTAACTATGGCCGCTACCGGGCGCTTTGCCAGCCCTTGCGGTGGCCAGGTGCATGCAGCGATCAGAGCAGCACCACATCGTATTGTTCCTGGGAATACATCGACTCGACCTGAAAGCGAATGGTCCGACCGATGAACGTCTCAAGCTCAGCGACATTACCCGACTCTTCATCGAGTAAGCGGTCCACCACTTTTTGATTGGCCAACACTCTATAGCCTTCGGCTTGGTAGGCGCGGGCTTCACGGAGAATTTCGCGGAAAATCTCGTAACAAACCGTCTCGGGGGTCTTCAACTTGCCTCGTCCCTGACAGCAATGGCAGGGTTCACACAACACCTGTTCCAGGCTTTCACGGGTGCGCTTGCGCGTCATCTGCACCAGACCCAGCTCGGTAATGCCGATGATGTTGGTCTTGGCGTGATCGCGCTCAAGCTGCTTTTCCAGAGTCCGCAGCACCTGGCGCTGATGCTCCTCATCCTCCATGTCAATGAAGTCGATGATGATAATCCCGCCAATATTGCGCAAGCGCAGTTGCCGGGCAATGGCGGTGGCCGCCTCCAGGTTAGTCTTGAAGATGGTCTCTTCCAGGTTGCGATGCCCCACGAAGGCGCCGGTATTGACGTCGATGGTGGTCATCGCTTCGGCCGGATCAACCACCAGGTAGCCCCCGGACTTGAGCGGCACCTTACGGTCCAGCGCCCGCTGGATCTCGTCTTCGACACCATACAGGTCGAAAATCGGCCGCTCACCCGGGTAGTGCTCAAGGCGGTCAGCGATTTCGGGCATCAGTTCGCCGACGAACTGCGTGGTTTTCTGGAAGGTTTCCCGCGAGTCGATGCGGATTTTCTCAATTTTCGGGTTGACCAGATCACGCAGGGTCCGCAAGGCCAGGCCCAGGTCCTCGTAGATTTCCGTTGGGGCGCCAACCGTTTTGATCTGCGCACCAATCTGATCCCAAAGCCTGCGCAGGTAGCGGATGTCCATGAGGATTTCGTCGGCACCGGCGCCCTCGGCAGCGGTACGCAGGATGAAACCACCGGCATCCTGGATGTTTTCCTGGGCGACGCAGTCGGTAACCACTTGCTTTAAGCGCTCACGCTCGGCTTCGTCTTCGATCTTCAGGGAGATACCGACATGGCTGGTGCGCGGCATGTACACCAGGTAACGCGATGGGATCGAGAGTTGGGTAGTCAGCCGTGCGCCTTTGGAGCCGATAGGGTCCTTGGTGACCTGTACCACCAGACTCTGGCCTTCGTGCACCAGCGCGCTGATGCTTTCCACCGATGAACCTTCGCGCTGGGAGATTTCCGAAGCATGGATAAAGGCGGCACGGTCCAGGCCGATGTCGACGAACGCCGCCTGCATCCCTGGCAACACGCGAACCACCTTGCCCTTGTAGATATTGCCGACAATGCCACGGCGCTGCGTGCGCTCAACATGCACTTCCTGAAGAACACCGTTCTCCACCACCGCCACGCGTGATTCCATCGGTGTGATATTGATCAGAATCTCTTCACTCATGGCAGGCTCTCGTCAAAGGACTTCAGTAATGATGGATCGCGCGCGGGCGACTGGCTAGCAGCAGTCTTGTCTTGTCCTCGCTCAACGGGCCGACAACGGTTGCCAACAGGGGATTTCAAATTGCTTGAGCAGCTCAGCGGTTTCATTTAGCGGCAAGCCAACCACTGCGGAGTAGCTGCCTTCAATGCGCTCCACAAACACCGCCCCCAAACCTTGAATGGCATAGGCGCCGGCTTTGTCCAGCGGCTCACCGCTGGCCCAGTAGGCTTGAGCTTCCTCGGTTGAAATCTGCCGAAAGCGCACCTGGCTGGCAACACAGACGCTGACACAACGCTGCTGATCAGCGACGGCAACGGCCGTGAGCACCTGATGCTCACGGCCAGACAGCGCGGCCAGCATGGCCAGGGCATCATCGCGATCAATGGGTTTACCCAGGATTTGCCCATCGAGCACCACGGCGGTGTCGGCGCCCAGCACCGCCAGGGCGGCCTGCGCATCAATGGGCATGAGTGCGGCCAGGCCAGCATTGGCCTTGGCCCGTGCCAAGCGTTCGACGTAAGCCTGTGCGGCCTCACCGGGCAGCGGGCTTTCGTCGACCGCAGCGCTGAGGCTGGTGAAGGGAATGCCGATCTGAGTCAGCAATTCCCGTCGGCGGGGTGAACCAGAGGCCAGGTACAGCGGGGTCATCGTGACTTCTCCCTGTCGACGTCGAAACGCAGGCTTAGTTGATGCTCAGACGCAAACGCAGTCCACGCAGGGCGAAGCTGATCCACGGCCAGAGCAAGGCGCTGATGACGGCCGACCAGATCAGCGCCAGGGTTGGCAGCCGATTACCGGTCAGCGCACTCAACCACAGCTGTACCAACTGTGCCAAACCGAAGACCACCAGAATCACCAGACTTTGCTGCCACATCGGGAACATCCGCAGGCGCTGCTGCAAGGTCAGCACCAGGAACGTGATCAGCGTCAGCACCAAGGCATTCTGCCCCAGCAATGTGCCGTACAGCACATCCTCGGCAAGGCCGAGGATAAAGGCTGTGGTCATGCCGATCTTATGCGGCAGGGCCAAGGTCCAGAAAGCCAGCAGCAAGGCCAGCCACATGGGCCGGAATACTTCCATGAACTGCGGCAACGGCGAAACGCTGAGCAGTAGACCAATCACGAATGTCAGCCAGACGACCCAGCCGTTTCGGCTGCGAGTACTCACCATCAGTGTCTCTCCCGGGAAGGGGGCGCGGCAGCAGCCGGGGTCGCCGAGGGGGCAGCCGGTGCAGCGGCGGGCGGTGCGGCAGGCGCTTGAGCAGGACTTTGCGGTGTCACCGGAGCAGCACCGGCCGCTGGCGTGGGGCCAACTGCAGGTGCACCCACCTGAGCCGCCTCAGCAGTGCTGCCCGGCAAGCCCTGACGATCAGCAGCTTCCTGCGCCATGGCCGCATCGGTGGCACGTTGCTCGGGCGTGCGGCTGTCGGTAAACACCAGCAACAGGTAGCGGCTGCGATTGAGTGCGGCCGTCGGAATCGCCCGGACAATAGCAAACGGCTGACCGGAGTCGTGAATCACTTCTTTTACCGTGGCTACCGGATAACCGGCCGGAAAGCGCTGCCCCAGGCCCGAACTGACCAACAGGTCGCCTTCCTTGATGTCGGCGGTATCGGCAACATGACGCAGTTCCAGGCGCTCGGGATTACCGGTACCGCTGGCAATCGCCCGCAAGCCGTTACGGTTAACCTGCACCGGAATGCTGTGGGTGGTGTCAGTCAGCAACAAGACCCGCGCGGTGTAAGGCATCAACTCGACCACCTGGCCCATCAGGCCGCGGGCATCGAGCACCGGCTGGCCGAGGACCACGCCATCGCGCTCGCCCTTGTTGATCAGGATGCGATGGGTGAACGGATTGGGGTCAACACCGATGAGTTCGGCCACCTCGACCTTCTCATTGACCAATGCCGACGAATTGAGCAGCTCGCGCAGGCGCACGTTTTGCTCGGTCAGGGCGGCAAGCTTCTGCACGCGGCCTTGCATCAGCAACGCTTCGGTCTTGAGTTTTTCGTTCTCGGCGATCAGCTCGGTACGACTGCCAAACTGGCTGGCGATGCCCTGCCACAGCTTCTGCGGCAAGTCGGTGACTTGATAGGACTCCATCAGCACCAGCCCCATCTGGCTGCGTACCGGTTTGAGCAGGGGAAAGCGCGCATCAACCACCATGAGGGTGATCGACAGTACAACCAGCACGAGCAGGCGCACGCCCAGCGAAGGGCCCTTGGCGAAAAGCGGTTTAATAGGCCGCTCCTCGTGGACGACGATTCAAGAGGTCATTCATACGGCAACGCACCGGCCTGCTTGTGGATTGACGGAAAATGACGCCCACACGGACGTCAGCCCAGTACATACAGGTAGCACTGTGGGCACTACCTGTAAACCGGGCGGCATGTTTGCTACTGCCAGCTTACTCGCTGGAGAGCAGGTCCATGGTGTGTTTGTCCATCATTTCCAGGGCGCGACCGCCACCACGGGCAACACAGGTCAGCGGGTCTTCGGCGACGATGACCGGCAGGCCGGTTTCCTGGGCCAGCAGCTTGTCCAGGTCGCGCAGCAAGGCGCCACCACCGGTCAGCACCAATCCACGCTCGGCGATGTCCGAGGCCAGCTCTGGAGGCGATTGCTCCAGGGCGCTTTTGACGGCCTGAACGATGGTCGCCAGCGACTCCTGCAGTGCTTCAAGCACTTCGTTGGAGTTGAGGGTGAAAGCACGTGGCACGCCCTCGGCCAGGTTACGGCCGCGAACATCCACTTCACGCACTTCGCCACCCGGATAGGCGGTACCGATTTCCTGCTTGATGCGCTCAGCGGTAGATTCGCCGATCAGGCTGCCGTAGTTACGACGCACGTAGGTCACGATCGCTTCGTCGAAGCGGTCACCACCCACACGTACGGATTCGGCATAAACCACACCGTTGAGGGAGATCAGCGCGATTTCAGTGGTACCACCACCGATATCGACGACCATCGAACCACGGGCTTCCTCGACCGGCAGACCGGCACCGATAGCGGCCGCCATTGGCTCCTCGATCAGGAATACCTCGCGAGCACCGGCGCCCAGCGCCGACTCACGAATGGCGCGACGCTCGACCTGGGTCGATTTGCACGGCACGCAGATCAGTACCCGCGGGCTTGGCTGCAGGAAGCTGTTCTCGTGAACCTTGTTGATGAAGTACTGCAGCATTTTTTCGCAAACGCTGAAGTCGGCGATCACGCCGTCTTTCATCGGACGAATGGCAGCAATGTTGCCGGGCGTACGGCCCAGCATGCGCTTGGCTTCGGTACCTACCGCGACGACACTTTTCTGGTTGCCGTGAGTACGAATGGCCACAACGGAAGGCTCATTCAGGACGATACCGCGCTCACGCACGTAAATAAGGGTGTTGGCAGTGCCCAGGTCGATGGAAAGATCGCTGGAAAACATGCCACGCAGTTTCTTGAACATGGGAAAGTGACCCTAGGCAACGCGTGGGTAAAAAAGTGCGGCAAACTCTAACAACGGCGGGGATTTTGGGCAAGGCGCCAATATGTTAAATTGGCAGTTTTTCCGAGCAAGCCTGCACACAATCGCGGCCTTATGACCGTAATTCTGCCAGCATGTTCCTCATCGCGGACCAAATCCGTTTTTGTTTCCCCAGGAGATCCCCATGGCGCTTGAACGCTGCGACGTGGAAAAGATCGCTCATTTGGCCCGACTGGGCCTGAATGAAGCCGATCTGCCACGCACTACCGATGCCTTGAACAGTATTCTGGGACTGGTCGACCAGATGCAAGCAGTCGACACCACTGGCATCGAGCCACTGGCGCACCCACTGGAAGCCAATCAGCGCCTGCGCGCCGATGTGGTAACAGAAAGTAACCATCGAGACAGCTACCAGGCCATCGCCCCGTCGACGGAAGACGGCCTGTACCTGGTTCCGAAAGTCATCGAGTAAGGGAATAGAGCCTGCCATGCATCAATTGACCCTGGCCGAGATCGCCCGCGGACTCGCCGACAAGAGCTTCTCCTCCGAAGAGCTGACCCGCAGCCTGCTGGCGCGGATCAATCAGCTTGACCCGCAACTCAACAGCTTCATCAGTGTCACCGAAGAGCTGGCCATCAGCCAGGCCCGCGCCGCAGACGCCCGTCGCGCCGCCGGTGAGAGCGGCCCCCTGCTCGGCGCCCCGATCGCCCACAAGGACCTGTTCTGCACCCAGGGCATTCGCACCAGCTGCGGCTCGAAGATGCTCGACAACTTCAAGGCGCCTTACGACGCGACCGTGGTCAGCAAGCTGGCCGACGCCGGCACGGTGACCCTGGGCAAGACCAACATGGACGAATTCGCCATGGGTTCGGCCAACGAATCCAGCCACTACGGCCCGGTGAAGAACCCGTGGAATCTGGAGCACGTACCCGGCGGCTCGTCCGGCGGTTCGGCAGCGGCCGTGGCCGCGCGCCTGCTGCCGGCGACCACCGGCACCGACACTGGCGGTTCGATCCGCCAGCCGGCGGCGCTGACCAACCTCACCGGCCTGAAACCGACGTACGGTCGTGTTTCGCGCTGGGGCATGATTGCCTACGCCTCGAGCCTCGACCAGGGCGGCCCACTGGCGCGCACTGCAGAAGACTGCGCGCTGCTGCTGCAAGGTATGGCCGGTTTCGACGCCAAAGACTCCACCTGCATCGATGAGCCAGTCCCGGATTACAGCGCCAGCCTCAATGGTTCGCTCGAAGGCCTGCGCATCGGCCTGCCGAAGGAATACTTCGGTGCCGGCCTGGACCCACGCATTGCCGACCTGGTCCAGGCCAGCGTCAAAGAGCTGGAAAAGCTCGGTGCGGTGGTCAAGGAAATCAGCCTGCCGAACATGCAGCACGCCATTCCAGCCTACTACGTCATCGCCCCGGCGGAAGCCTCGTCCAACCTGTCGCGTTTCGACGGCGTGCGTTTCGGCTACCGTTGCGAGAACCCGGTGGACCTCACCGACCTGTACAAGCGCTCCCGTGGCGAAGGCTTCGGTGCTGAAGTACAGCGTCGCATCATGGTCGGTGCCTACGCCCTCTCGGCCGGTTACTACGACGCCTACTACCTGCAAGCGCAGAAGATCCGTCGCCTGATCAAGAATGACTTCATGGCAGCGTTCAACGACGTCGACGTGATTCTCGGCCCAACCACGCCAAACCTGGCCTGGAAGATCGGCGCCAAGAACAACGACCCGGTCGCTGCGTACCTGGAAGACGTGTACACCATTACCGCCAACCTCGCTGGCTTGCCAGGCCTGTCGATGCCGGCCGGTTTTGTCGACGGTCTGCCGGTTGGCGTGCAACTGCTGGCCCCGTATTTCCAGGAAGGCCGCCTGCTCAACGTCGCGCACCGCTATCAGCAAGTTACTGATTGGCACACTCGCGCACCTAACGGCTTCTGAGGGATCACCACATGCAATGGGAAGTTGTCATTGGGCTGGAGATTCACACCCAGCTCGCCACCCAGTCGAAGATTTTCTCCGGCAGCGCCACCACCTTCGGTTCCGAGCCGAACACCCAGGCCAGCCTGATCGACCTGGGCATGCCCGGCGTACTGCCGGTGCTCAACCAGGAAGCGGTGCGTATGGCCTGCATGTTCGGTCTGGCGATTGACGCCGAGATCGGTCATCACAACGTTTTCGCGCGCAAGAACTACTTCTACCCCGACCTGCCCAAAGGTTATCAGATCAGCCAGATGGAGCTGCCGATCGTCGGCAAGGGCCACCTGGACATCGCTCTGGAAGACGGTACAGTCAAGCGCATCGGCATCACCCGTGCGCACCTTGAAGAAGACGCCGGCAAGAGCCTGCACGAAGACTTCAGCGGCTCCACCGGGATCGACCTGAACCGTGCTGGCACCCCGCTGCTGGAAATCGTTTCCGAACCGGAAATGCGCAGCGCCAAGGAAGCCGTAGCCTACGTCAAGGCCATCCATGCCCTGGTGCGTTACCTGGGCATCTGCGACGGCAACATGGCCGAAGGCTCGCTGCGCTGTGACTGTAACGTCTCGATTCGCCCGAAAGGCCAGACCGAGTTCGGCACTCGCTGCGAGATCAAGAACGTCAACTCGTTCCGTTTCATCGAGCGGGCGATCAACAGCGAAGTGCAGCGCCAGATCGAACTGATCGAAGACGGTGGCAAGGTCATCCAGGAAACCCGCCTGTACGACCCGAACAAAGACGAAACGCGTTCGATGCGCAGCAAAGAGGAAGCCAACGACTACCGTTACTTCCCCGACCCAGACCTGCTGCCCGTGGTCATCGAGGGCGCCTACCTCGACAGCATTCGCACCACCCTGCCGGAACTGCCACCGCAAAAACGCGAGCGCTTCCAGAGCCAGTTCGGCCTGTCGGCCTACGACGCCAACGTACTGGCTTCGAGCCGTGAGCAAGCCGACTACTTCGAACAGGTCGTGGCCGTATGTGGTGACGCCAAGCTGGCCGCCAACTGGGTCATGGTCGAATTGGGCAGCCTACTCAACAAGCTCGGCCTGGAAATCGACCAGGCACCGGTGACTGCCGCGCAACTGGGCGGCATGCTCAAGCGCATCCTCGACAACACCATCAGTGGCAAGATCGCCAAAGTGGTGTTTGAGAAAATGGCCGCCGGTGAAGGTGACGCTGACCAGATCATCGAGGCCGAAGGCCTGAAACAGGTGACTGACAGCGGCGCAATCGAGAAGGTCCTGGACGAAATGCTCGCGGCCAACGCCGAGCAGGTCGAGCAGTACCGCGCCGCCGATGAAGCCAAGCGCGGCAAGATGTTTGGCTTCTTCGTTGGTCAGGCCATGAAAGCTTCCAAGGGCAAGGCCAACCCGCAGCAAGTGAACCAATTGCTCAAGAGCAAGCTCGAAGGGTAATCGCATTACCCTGTGGGGGCCGGCAACGTCGGCCCCCACAGGTGATCATTTCACTTCGGAGCAACTGAATTGATGTGGCGTCCCCTCAGCGCACTCGCGCTTTTTAGCCTGTTGGCCGGCTGCGCCAGCCACGACATCGACCCCCGCGGTTACGACAAATCCGGCACCGCCTCCTATTACGGCTCCCGTCACCACGGCAAACGCACCGCCAGTGGCGAGCCCTTCAACAAAAACGCCCTAACGGCCGCCCACCGCAGCCTGCCCTTCGGCACACGGGTCAAGGTCACCAACCTGAACAACGAACGCAGCGTGGTCGTGCGCATCAACGACCGCGGCCCACACACACGTGGCCGGTTGATTGATCTATCACAGGCCGCAGCAGAAAAACTCGGCATGATCCGTAGCGGAACCGCACGCGTACGGGTACAAAGTCTCAGCGACTGACCCTGTTACGGAGCACGACCATTTTCGACCTGGCCGCATTACCCACCTTCAGCCTGCTGCAACTGGCTTTCGGCCTGACTCTGCTCATCGCTGGCGCCGAACTGCTGGTACGCGCGGCCCTGCGCATCGCTGCCAGCCTGCACGTGCGCCCGCTGATCATCGGCTTGAGCCTGGTGGCCTTCGGCAGCAGTGCACCACAACTGACGGTCAGCCTGCAGGCCGCCTATACCGGTGCACCGGACGTAGCCGTAGGCAGCGTGATCGGCAGCAACATCTTCAACATCCTGGTCACTCTGGGCCTGGCCGCCTTGATTATTCCGCTGCGCGTCTCACGGCAATTGGTGCGCCTGGACATCCCGCTGATGATCGGCGCCAGCATGCTGGTCTACCTGCTAGCGCTCAATGAAATGCTCGGACGCCTGGAAGGCGCCCTATTACTGGCCGGCCTTTTGGGCTATCTGGCGATGCTCTGGCATCAATCGCGTCACTATGCCCGCACCTACCCCAGCCCCGGCCCGCGCCCGCAACGCGGTGGCACGTTCTGGGTCACCAGTGTGCTGTTGATGCTCACCGGCCTCGGCCTGTTGAGCCTTGCCGGCCATCTGTTGCTGGAGGCCGCTGTCGAAGTGGCGCTGGACCTGGGCTTGTCTGAACGGGTCATCGGCCTGACCGTGGTGGCGGTCTGTACCTCACTGCCGGAAATGGCCACCTCACTGATTGCTGCCCTACGCGGTGAACGCGAGATCGCCGTGGGTAACGTCATCGGCAGCAACCTGTTCAACTTGCTCGCTGTGCTCGGCCTGACCGCCCTGATCGCTCCCGAGCCGCTGTCGATCTCGCCCAACGCCTTGGACTTTGACCTGCCGGTAATGCTTGGCGTCGCCGTTTTGAGTCTGCCGGTGTTCTACTCAGGCTACCGCGTAACCCGCGCCGAAGGTCTGGTGTTTCTAGGCTTGTACCTGGCTTATGGTCTGCACGTGGTGGCTTTCACCACCGGCATGCCGCTGGCTACCCGCCTGGAAAAACTGATGCTGTTCTATGCACTGCCAGCGCTTGGGGTGTTGCTGCTGTATACCACCCTGCGCGCCTGGCGCCGCCAACACTAAGGAAAACAAGATGGGCGATAGCAACAAAACCGGCGAACAGGTTCGCCGCCAAGTGATGGGTGATGCCTTTGTCGACCGCGCACTGGGCAATGCCACCGAGTTCACTCAACCCCTGCAGGACTTCGTCAACGAGCACGCCTGGGGCAGTGTCTGGAGCCGTGAAGGCTTGCCGCTGAAAACCCGCAGCCTGATCACTCTCGCAGCGCTAACCGCACTCAAGTGCCCCCAGGAGCTCAAGGGCCACGTGCGTGGCGCCTTGAACAACGGCTGCAGTGTCGACGAGATTCGCGAAGCGCTCTTGCATTGCGCGGTGTACGCCGGTGTCCCGGCGGCGATCGATGCGTTTCGCGCCGCCCAGGAAGTGATCGACAGCTACCAGCAAGGCTGATCGATCCCTCCAGAGCAGGCCGTCAGTCGGCAGTGACGGCGGCCTTGTGGCCCTTTTTCTTCAACCAGAAGGCCACGCCCAATACCGCCAGCCACAGCGGAATCAACAGCACCGAAATACGGATACCGGGCGCCAGATACATGATCACCAGGATCAGGGCGAGGAAGGCCAGACAGACATAGTTGGTCAGCGGATAGCCCCAGCTCTGGTAGAACGTGCTCTCGCCGGCTGCCTGCTTGGCGCGGCGGAACTTCAGGTGGGTGATGCTGATGATGCCCCAGTTGATCACCAGCGACGACACCACCAGCGCCATCAGCAGACCAAAGGCTTCAGCTGGCATGAAGTAGTTGATCAGTACGCACAATCCGGTCGCCAGGGCCGAGACGCCCAAGGCCGCCAACGGTACCCCGCGAACATTGACCTTGAGCAGGCGCTTAGGCGCATCCCCCTGAATTGCCAGGCCGAACAGCATGCGGCTGTTGCAGTACACGCAGCTGTTGTACACCGACAAGGCCGCGGTCAACACCACCAGGTTGAGCAGGGTCGCCACCAGGTTGCTGTCCAGGGCATGGAAAATCATCACGAAGGGGCTGCCGCCCTGCACTACTTTTTGCCACGGGTACAGCGACAACAGCACGGCCAGGGCACCGATGTAGAAAATCAGGATGCGATAGATCACCTGATTGGTCGCCCGTGGAATGCTGTACTTGGGATTGTCGGCTTCAGCGGCGGTAATCCCCACCAGCTCCAGACCACCAAAGGAAAACATGATCACTGCCAGTGCCATCATCAGGCCGCTGATGCCATTGGGGAAGAAGCCACCGTACTGCCACAGGTTGGCCACGCTGGCATCCGGACCGCCGTTGCCACTGATCAACAGGTAGCCACCAAAGGCAATCATGCTGACGATAGCCACCACCTTGATCAGGGCAAACCAGAACTCCATCTCGCCGTAGACTTTCACCTGACTCAAGTTGATCAGGTTAATGATGACGAAGAAGATCGCCGCCGTAGCCCACGTCGGAAAGCCTGGCCACCAGTACTGGATATAAATCCCCACGGCGGTCAGCTCGGCCATGCCGACCAGCACGTACAGCACCCAGTAGTTCCAGCCCGACATGAAGCCTGCAAACTCGCTCCAGTAGCGGTGAGCGAAATGACTGAAGGTACCCGAAACCGGTTCTTCGACTACCATCTCACCGAGTTGGCGCATGATGAAAAAGGCGATCAGGCCAGCAATTGCATAGCCCAACAATACCGAAGGCCCAGCCAGCTGGATGGTTTGGGCAATGCCGAGAAACAGACCGGTGCCGATCGCGCCACCCAGCGCAATCAACTGGATATGGCGATTCTTCAGACCGCGGTGTAACCGCTCTGGGGTGATCTCGTCTTGCATGAAATGTCCTCGACGGTGAGAGGCAGTGTTGGAATTGTTTTTTTACAGAATCTAGATCCAGCCGCCCCACTGCAAGAAAAAGATGCCGATATTGGTGGTAATGGCAGCCATCAGGGTGGTAATGACGATGATTGCCGCGGCCAGTTCGTGGTTGCCATGGGTAGACCTGGCCATCACATAGCTAGCAGCTGCCGTCGGGCTGCCGAAGTAGAGGAAGAGGATACCCAGCTCAGCGCCACGGTAGCCCACCAGCCAGGCGCCAAGCGTAGCCAACACGGGTAACCAGACCATTTTCAGCAGGCTGACGCTCACGGCCAGGTTACCGCTTTGGCGTAACGACGCCAGTGACAAGGTGCCGCCGATACAAATCAGAGCCAGTGGCAGGGTCATCTGCGCTAGGTAATCACCGGAAGTCAGCAGCCAGTTCGGCAAGGCCACGTGCCCGTAAGCCAAGGCAGCGGCAAGCAGCACGCTGATGATCAGCGGATTGCGCAGGATGCTCTTGCAGATACTCCACGGGTCGGACTTGGCGCTTGGGCTGTAAACGGCCAGCACCACCACTGACAGCGAGTTGTAGAGCAAAATCACCAGCCCGGCGAGGACCGCACCCAAGGAGATCCCTTGATCGCCATACATGCTGGCGGCCAGCGCCAGGCCGATCACCCCGTTGTTGCCGCGAAACGCGCCTTGGGTATAGATCCCGCGGTCTGGCCGCGGGCAGCGCCAGATCGCGATCCCCCAGGCCAGAGCGAAGCCGATCAGGGTGGCGATGGCAAAGTACAGCAGCAGCCCAGGCTGCACTGCCGTTGTCAGGTCAGCGTGGTAGATACCCAGGAACAGCAGCGCCGGCATACAAACGTTGAACACCAGTGCCGAAGCGGTATGAATGAAACCGTCGTTGATCGCATTGATGCGTTTAAGCAGCACGCCCATGAACAGCATGGCAAAGACTGGCGCCGTGATGTTCAGGGTCTGAAGAAAAAGGGCGAGCATGCAGGGCGGTCCCGGTGGCTGTCGTTAGGGGGCTAATGATACGCCTGCGCTCAGCCCCGCACACAGCCTGAGCGCTATCGATTCGTAGCCGCAGCCTGGCGGCTGCGGCTACGAATTCACTTTCCCGCGGGAGATAATCTCAGCGTCGAACCGGGCGCTTCTGCAATTTGCGCTGCAAGGTCCGCCGATGCATGCCCAAGGCACGCGCGGTGGCGGAGATGTTGCCTTCGTGCTCAGTCAGTACACGCTGGATATGCTCCCACTGCAAGCGGTCGACCGACATCGGGTTTTCCGGAACCAAACTGTCCAGGTCGGCATGTTCGGACAGCAAAGCAGCCAGTACATCATCCGCGTCGGCTGGTTTGCACAGGTAGTTGCAGGCGCCGCGCTTGATGGCTTCCACAGCGGTAGCAATGCTCGAATAACCGGTGAGAATCACCACACGCATTTCCGGGTCAAGCTCAAGCAGCTTGGGCAACAGCACCAGGCCCGAGTCACCGTCCATTTTCAGGTCAAGGGTGGCGTAATCAGGCACATCCTGCTGGGCCAGCACCAGTCCCTCTTCGGCGGAGCCTGCGGTGCTCACGCGAAAACCACGACGGCTCATGGCCCGGGCCATGACACGGGTAAAGGTGGCGTCATCATCTACCAGCAACAGGTGCGGGAGTTCTTCGCCTTCAACCTGGATTTCATCACTCATCACACATCTCCTCGGGCGTCACGCGGCAGGCGCAGCTCAGTGAGCGTACCGCCTTCCTCATGACTATAGAGTTTTACCGAGCCGCCAGCACGGGTCACGCTGGCCTTGCTCAAGAACA